>NZ_CP091138.1:1504872-1805846 GCF_021582875.1 Microbacterium sp. KUDC0406
GTAGGGGGCGAGGTACTTGAAGCCCGCGGGGTCGGATGCCGGTGCAGCGACGATCGTGGTGTACTCCAGGGCGCCGGCCTCTTCCAGCGCGCCCTTCACGGAAGCGATGGTCGAGCCCTTCTGGCCGATCGCGACGTAGATGCAGCGCACCTGCTTGCTGACGTCGCCGGAGTCCCAGTTGGCCTTCTGGTTGATGATCGTGTCGATCGCCAGAGCGGTCTTGCCGGTCTGGCGGTCGCCGATGATCAGCTGGCGCTGACCGCGGCCGACCGGGATCATCGCGTCGATGGCCTTGATGCCGGTCTGCAGCGGCTCGTGCACGCTCTTGCGCTGCATCACGCCGGGCGCCTGCAGCTCGAGCTCGCGGATGCCCTCGGTCGCGATGTCGCCGAGGCCGTCGATCGGGTTGCCGAGCGGGTCGACCACGCGGCCGAGGTAGCCGTCGCCGACGGGGACCGAGAGGACCTCACCGGTGCGGGTGACCTCCTGGCCGGCCTCGATGCCGGTGAAGTCGCCGAGGACGACCACACCGATCTCGTGCTCGTCCAGGTTCAGTGCGAGGCCCTTGGTGCCGTCCGCGAAGGTCACGAGCTCGTTCGCCATCACACCGGGCAGTCCCTCGACGTGCGCGATGCCGTCGGCGGCGTCGATGACGGTGCCGACCTCGGTCGCTGCGGCCGACGTGGGCTCGTAGGCGGCGGCGAAGTCCTTCAGCGCGTCACGGATGACGTCGGGGCTGATCGATAGTTCTGCCATTGTCTTCCCTTTGTATCTGGTGGCGCGGTCAGCCCGCGCGAAGTCTTGAGTCAGCCCGCGAGCTTCTGTCGAAGATCGGCGAGCCGCGCGGAGATGCTGCCATCGATCACGTCGTCTGCGACCTGCACGCGCAGGCCTCCGACCACAGTGGGGTCGACGACAACGTTCAGCGACACGGTGGAGCCGTACCGCCGGGTCAGCGCCTCGCTGAGGCGCGTGTGCTGCTCGGCCGAGAGCGGCGACGCCGTCTGCACCGTCGCCACCACCGCGCCGCGCTGAGAGGACACGATGCTCATGGCGCGGTTCAGCAGCTGACGCACCCGGCGCTCGCGGGGCTGGCGCACCAGCGACGAGACGATCAGCTCGGTCGCGCGGCTGGTGCCGCCGCCGAGCACGCGCTCGATCAGGCCGGCCTTCGCCGCGCTGTCGCCCAGGCGGCTGCCCAGGGCGAGCTCGAGCTCCGGGTTGTCGGCGATGACGCGAGTCACCGCGAACAGCTCACCGGAGATGTCGGCAGCCGGCTCGGCGATCGCGGCGGCGCGGACCGCCAGCGCCTCGATGCCGTCAACCAGATCGGACGCCGAGGACCAGCGCTGCGACGCCGCCACGCGAAGCACCTCGCGCGTGGGCTCGGAGGCCTGCGCGAAGACGTCCGACGCGACCTTCGCACGGGCCTCTGCGGGCACCGACGGGTCGGCGAGCGCGCCGCTCAGCTGAACGGACTCATCGACCAGGCGCGCGACGGCGAACAGCTCGCCGGCGACGTCTACCGTGATCCCCTTCGTCGAGGCCAGAGCGTTCGCCGTGGCCTCGAGCGCCTGAGTGGTCGCGCTGCCCATTACCTGGCCGCCGTCTCAGAGGCCTCGAGGTCGGCGAGGAAGCGGTCGACCACCGCGGCTGCGCGCTTGTCGTCGGACAGCGACTCGCCGACCACGCCACCGGCGAGATCGATCGCGAGAGTGCCGACCTCGCTGCGCAGGGAGACGAACGCGGACTGGCGCTCGGCCTCGATCTGCGAGTGCGCCGCTGCGGTGATGCGAGTGGCCTCGGCGGTCGCGGTGTCCTTCGCCTCGGCGACGATCTTCTTGCCGTCCTCACGGGCGGCCTCGCGGATCGTGCCGGCCTCGGTGCGCGCCTCGGCGAGCTGGCGGGTGTACTCCTCCAGCGCGGCCTCGGCCTGCTTCTGCGCCTCGTCGGCCTTGGCGATGTTGCCCTCGATCGCTGCGGAGCGCTCGTCGAGCATCTTCGTCAGCCGAGGGAGCGCCACCTTCCAGACCACGATGAGGATGATGAGGAACCACACGGCAGACCACACGATGTCGTACCAGGCAGGAATCAGCGGGTTCGGTGATTCCTCCGCTGCCAGGCTCGTGACAAGAGCGTTCAGCATCCTGTCTCCTTCAGAAGTCGCTGTGGGTTACGGGAAGGGGATGAATCCGACGGCGATGCCGACGAATGCCAGCGCCTCGGTGAAGGCGATACCGATCCACATGAGGACCTGCAGGCGGCCGGCCAGCTCGGGCTGACGGGCGACGCCCTCGATCGTCTTGCCGACGACGATGCCCACACCGATGGCCGGGCCGATCGCAGCGAGGCCGTAGCCGACCGCTGCGAGGTGTCCGTTGATTTCAGCGAGAACCGTAGTTGTGTCCACGGGTTTTTCCTTTCGGTTGGGTGGGCGGCGTTAGCCGGCCCGCTCAGTGTCTGGTTGGATCAGTGCTCGTCAGCGACCGCGAGCTGGATGTAGATCGCCGTCAGGACGGTGAAGACGTAGGACTGCAGAACGACGACCAGGATCTCGAAGATCGTGAAGGCGCCGCCGAAGGCGAGGGTGCCGATGCCGAGCAGTGCCCATCCGCCGCCGACGGTGAACATGAAGAACGCTGTGGCGGAGAAGCACAGGACGAGGATCATGTGACCGACGACCAGGTTCATCATCAGTCGGAGGGTGAGCGTCACCGGTCGGATGATGAAGGTGGAGATGAACTCCAGCGGCGTGACGATGATGTAGACGGGCCACGGCACGCCGGACGGGAAGAGCGAGTTCTTCCAGAATCCCAGCGGGCTCTTCTTCATACCGGCATAGATGAACGTGACGTAGCTGATCACCGCGAGAGTCAGCGGAACCGCGATGATCGCGGTACCGGGCATGTTCAGGAACGGGATGATGCCGGTGATGTTCATGAACAGGATCATGAAGAACATGGTCACGAGGATCGGGAGGAAGCGTTCGCCATCCTTCCGTCCGAGCAGGTCGTGCGCGATGTTGTTGCGCACGAAGCCGAGCCCCATCTCCACCAGGCTCTGGAAGCGGCCCGGCACGACACGCATGTGCCGCGTTCCCAGCCAGAGGATCAGGACCAGTGCGATCACTGACAGCGACTGGATCACATGGATCCGGTGCACCGGGATGACGCCGAACAGATCGAACAGGATCGGCGGGAAGAAGTCCTCCATCGAAGGGCCGTGGAACTCGCCGTCGGCAGCAAGTCTGGGTATCAGGGTCGCAGCGAGATTAATCAGCGCAAGCTCCAGCTTCGGGGCACCGATCGAGAACCGGTACGACGATGGACATTGATGCCCGGCACACGCTCGCGTGACGAGGGGCAGGCACGCATCTACACTATCAGATCGCTCTCAGCCTGCCGCACGTCCGGCTCCGAGCTGAGCGTCATTCGCCCTTCTCCTCGGTCTTCGACGGAGCGTGGTCCTCCGGAGCCTCCGAGGGCAGTTCCACGTCGCTGACATGAGGAAGACGCATCTTCGTCAGCACGATCACGTCCACGACGAGCGACAGCAGCACGCCGGCGACGATCGAGAGGAAGAAGACCATCGGCTGGATCCAGGCCTGGCCGCTGAGCACGATCATCACGACGATGAAGATGCCCAGCTTGATCAGCCATCCGCCCAGCACGATGGCGAAGAAGATCTGAACGTAGAGCGGATCTCCGAACCAGCGGTTGGCGATCAGGATGCTCGCCCCCGTGATGGCCAGGAAGACGAAGGCGAGGAACACTCCGAGCAGTCCGCTCCACATCCCGTTCCAGCCGCCGACGACGAATCCGATCGCTCCGGCGACGATTCCCACCACCAGCGCGCCGGCCGCGGACCAGAGGAGGGTGCGGCGCAGGATGGGAGTGCTCGATACGGGGGTGTTCATGACTTCTCCGGTGTTCGGTGCTTCTGGCGGGACGGGTTGAACGTGACCACGAGGCAGGCGATGATGCCGATCACGCCGAAGACGACGCCGACCAGGTATCCGCCTGGCCAGTCCTCGCGCGTGGCGATGTACATCAGCAGCACGGCGATCGAGATCACCGCGGTCCAGGCGTAGAAGATCAGCACGGCGTCGCGGTCGCGGTGGCCGAGATCGAGCATTCGATGATGCAGGTGCAGGCGGTCGGGTGAGAAGGGCGACTTGCCGGCCCGCATCCGGCGGAACACCGCGAGACCGAAGTCGAGCAGCGGCAGCATCACGATCACCACCGGCAGCAGGATCGGGATGAACGCACCCAGCAGCTGCGAGCGGCCGAACTGCTCGGGGTCGAAGGCGTTCGACGGCATCTGCCCGGTGAGAGCGACAGCCGACGTCGCCATCAGCAGTCCGATCACCAGCGCTCCCGAGTCGCCCATGAACAGCTTCGCGGGGCTCCAGTTCAGCGGCAGGAAGCCCAGGCAGGCTCCGATCAGCGCGGCGGCGAGGAAGGTCGCGAGGTTGAAGTAGCTGGAGGCTCCGGAGTCACGGGTGAGCGTGTACGCGTAGATGAAGAACACGCCGTTGGCGATCAGGCAGACCCCCGCGACCAGGCCGTCCAGGCCGTCGATGAAGTTCACCGCGTTCATCACCACGACGATCGCGAGCATCGTCACGCCGATGCTGACCCAGCTGGAGACGAGGATCATCTCTCCGAACGGCAGCGACAGGATCTGCAGCCCGGCGCCGACGGTGATGATGCCCGCCGCGAGGAACTGCACACCGAGCTTGATGAACCAGTCCAGATCCCAGAGGTCGTCGAGCACGCCGACCAGGGCGATCAGCAGCATGGCGCCGAGGATCGACCACATCGTGCGCGGCGGCACCCACATGATGTCGAAGAACGGATTGGCCGCGGAGGCGGCGATGGCCGCCACGATGCCGAGGAAGATCGCCACGCCGCCGAGGCGCGGCGTGGGCTTGGTGTGCACATCCCTCTCACGGATGCCCGGATAGAGCTTGTACTTCAGGCTCAGCTTCCAGACCGCCCAGGACAGCGCGAAGGTGACCGCGGCTGTCAGGATGACCGTGAAGAGGTACTGCTTCACGCGGCGCCGTCCGGAGCCCCGGTCCCGTCCTCGACGCCCTCCCGGGGCGCTCCGCCTTCCTCGGCGGAGACCTCGTCGGGCAGCGCCTCCGGCTCGAGCAGGTCGCCGAGCACGACCTCCAGGCTCTTCCTGCTGATCGCGCCCTGGCGCAGGATCCGCACGAGCGGCGTCTCCGCGGTCGGGTCGGCGAGAGAGGTGCAGTCGATGATCGTGGACGCGATGCCGTTCTCGCTGAGCCCGCCGTCCAGGTACACCGAAACGCTGTCGCCGAGCATCTGCTCGGCATCGGCGGCGGAGATCGCGACGTCCTTGCCCGTGAGGTTCGCGCTGGACACCGCCAGCGGGCCGGTCTCCTCCAGCAGCTCCAGGGCGATCCGATGGTCCGGCATCCGCACCGCGACCGTGCCGAGGGTGTCTCCGAGATCCCACGCCAGGGAGGGCTGGGAGGGCAGGATGATCGTCAGCCCGCCCGGCCAGAACTCGTCGACCAGCCGCTGCACGGGCTCCGGGATGCTCTCGACGAGCGCTGCCAGGGCAGCCTGGCCGGCGACGAGCACGGGCGGAGGCATGTCGCGCCCGCGACCCTTCGCCTCGAGAAGACGGCGCACCGCGGCTGGCGAGAACGCGTCCGCCGCGACGCCGTAGACGGTGTCGGTGGGGAGGACGACGAGCTCGCCCCTGGCGATGGCCTGACGGGCATGGCGCATACCGGCGAGGAGGTCGGCCTCATCGCTGCAATCGAAGACGGAAGACATGGCGGCCTCAGTCTACGCGGGCGCGGCCGGCTCCCTCATCCCCCGGATGTGAGCCGATCACGCCCGCAGCGCCGTCGTCGCCCGGTCGCGGCGCGTCAGATCCTGATGCGTCGCGGCACTGCGCCAGCCGTCGGAGGTGAGGATGCCTCGGATCGCCTCACCCTGGAGCTCTCCGTGCTCGAGCACGAGCGTGCCCCCAGGACGGAGCAGTTCCCGCGCACGGCGGCTGATCACCCGCACCACGTCGAGTCCGTCCGGTCCGCCGTACAGCGCCTGCGCCGGGTCGAACAGCCGCACCTCGGGATCGCGCGGAATCGCCTCGTCCGGAACGTAGGGCGGGTTCGAGATCACGACCGCGGCTGTGCCGCGGAGCTCGTCGAAGGCGCTCGCGAGATCGCCCTGCACGAGTGTCAGGTTCGTGGCATCCGCCGTGTTCCGCGCAGCCCAGGGATAGGCGGCGTCGGAGAGCTCGACCGCGAACACCCTGGCGTGCGGCACCTCGGTGGCCATCGCGAGCGCGATCGCTCCGCTGCCGGTGCCGAGATCGACGCCGATCGGCTCCGGATCAGCAGCTTCCAGCAGGGCGTCGATGGCGAACTGCACGACCACCTCGGTCTCGGGGCGCGGCACGAACACGCCGGGCCCGACCGCGAGCTGCAGCCGGCGGAAGGGCGCGGTACCGGTGAGATGCTGCAGCGGCTCCCTCGAGGATCGCCGCTCGGCCAGCGCGGCCAGTTCCCGCACATCCTGATCCGTGATCGTGTCACCACGCAGCGATGCCGCCTGCACTCCGCCGCGGGAGAGCCCGAGAACGTGTCCGGCGAGCAGTTCGGCATCGACCTGAGGGTCGGGAACGCCCGCGTCCGCGAGCAGCCGGGTGACAGCGCGCAGCCGCGCGGAGAGGGTGTCGGGCATGTGTTTCAGAGTAGGGCACGACCCCTGACACAAACGGTCATCCGGAAAGACGTCCCCGTTAGGCTTGCGGCACTCGACACCCATCGAACCCTGCAATCGAAAGGTCGCCATGTCCGGCATCCACTCCGACATCACCTCCACCTTCGGGAACACCCCGCTCGTGCGGCTGAACCGGCTCACGGAGGGCCTCGGCGCCACCGTCCTGGTCAAGCTCGAGTCGTTCAACCCGGCCTCGAGCGTGAAGGATCGCATCGGCATCGCGATCGTCGACGCAGCCGAGGCCTCCGGCGAGCTCAAGCCCGGCGGCACGATCGTCGAGGCCACCAGCGGAAACACCGGCATCGCCCTGGCCATGGTGGGCGCGGCGCGCGGCTACCGCGTCATCCTCACCATGCCCGCATCGATGTCGAAGGAGCGCCGCGTGCTGCTGAAGGCGTTCGGCGCCGAGCTCGTACTGAGCGACCCGACCAAGGGCATGAGCGGAGCGATCGAGGCTCTCGAGGAGATCATCGAGACCACCCCGGGCGCCGTCTGGGCCCGCCAGTTCGAGAACGCCGCGAACCCGCAGATCCACCGTGACACCACCGCGCAGGAGATCCTGCGCGACACCGACGGGAACGTCGACATCTTCATCGCCGGAGTCGGCACCGGCGGGACCGTCACCGGGGCGGGCCAGGCTCTGAAGGCCGCCAAGCCCGACGTGCAGGTGATCGCCGTCGAGCCCAAGGACTCCCCGCTGCTCTCCGAGGGGCGCGTCGGACCCGCCAAGATCCAGGGCATCGGCCCGAACTTCGTGCCGGCCGTGCTGGACCGCGACGTCATCGACGAGATCATCACTGCGGAGTTCGACGAGTCCCTCGAGACCTCGCGCGCCCTCGCCGCGAAGGAGGGCCTGCTGGTGGGCATCTCCAGCGGCGCCGCCGTCGCCCAGGCGCTGAAGGTGGCCGCCCGCCCCGAGAACGCCGGCAAGACGATCGTCGTGATCGCACCGGACACCGGCGAGCGCTACATCTCCACCGCGCTGTTCGAGGACCTGCGCGAGGACTGATGGGTTTCTTCGGCTGGGTCCCTGAGCCTGTCGAAGGGTGGGTCGGGCGGATGCGCGAGGATGTCGCGTCCGCCCGGCTTCGCGATCCCGCTGCGCGCGGCGCGGTGGAGATCGCTCTGCTGTACCCCGGGCTGCACGCGATCTGGGCGCATCGCGTGAACCACGCACTGTGGCGGCGCGGCCTGCGCTTCCCCGCTCGACTGGGCTCGCAGCTGACGCGCTGGCTCACCGGGATCGAGATCCATCCCGCGGCGGTCATCGGCAGGCGGTTCTTCATCGACCACGGCATGGGTGTGGTGATCGGCGAGACCGCCGAGATCGGCGACGACGTCATGCTCTATCACGGCGTGACGCTCGGCGGCCGGACCAGGGATGCCGGCAAGCGGCATCCCACTCTCGAGGACGGCGTCGTCGTCGGCGCCGGGGCGAAGATCCTCGGCCCCGTCGTGATCGGAGCCGGCACGGCCATCGGAGCGAATGCCGTGGTGACGAAGGACGCCCCGGCGGATGTCGTGCTCACCGGGGTCCCGGCCAAGGTCCGCACCCGGGTGCCCGGCGAGAACCTCGCACATCTCCTCTCCGCACCCGAGTACCTGATCTGAGCCCCGCGCTCCCCCGGCCCCGCGTACGCTCGGGGGCATGCACTGGGTGCTGCACGTCGACCTCGACCAGTTCATCGCGGCGGTCGAGGTGCTGCGGCGCCCCGAACTCGCGGGGCTCCCCGTCATCGTCGGCGGCCGCGGCGACCCCACCGAGCGTGCGGTGGTGTCCACGGCGTCGTACGAGGCTCGGGCCTTCGGCGTCGGATCGGGGATGCCACTGCGCATCGCGGCGCGCAAGGCACCGGATGCCGTCATCCTCCCCGTCGACGCGCCGGCGTACCTCGCCGCCTCGGAGGAGGTGATGTCCGAGCTGCGCGCGCAGCCGGGCGCCGTCGTGCAGGTGCTCGGCTGGGACGAGGCGTTCGTCGGAGTCGACACCGAGGACCCGGAGGCGTATGCGCGCGGCATCCAACAGGCGGTACTCGCCAGGACTGCGCTGCACTGCAGCGTCGGCATCGGCGACACACTGGTGCGGGCGAAGATCGCCACCGGCTTCGGCAAGCCGCGCGGGGTCTTCCGGCTCACCGCGCAGAACTGGGACGAAGTGATGGGCGAGCGCCCCGTGATCGAGCTCTGGGGCGTCGGCTCGAAGATCTCCCGGCGCCTGCTCAGTCTCGGCATCCGCACCGTCGCCGAACTCGCCGCGGCCCCTGACGGCGCTCTCACGGCGGAGTTCGGACCGAGGATGGGCCTCTGGTACCAGGAGCTCGGTCGCGGAGGGTCGTCAGACGTCGTCGACGACACGCCCTGGGTGCCCCGAGGGCACAGCAGGGAGACGACCTACCAGACCGACCTCTCAGACCGGGCCGAGATAGAGGATGCGGCCCTGGCGCTGCTCGACCAGGTGCTCGCGGACGTCGGCGAGGACGGGCGACCCGTCATCGAGCTCGGCTTGAAGGTGCGTTACGCGCCGTTCACGACGAAGACGTTCACCAAGCGGGTGGCCGCGACCACTGATCGCGACGTCGTGGTCGCAAAGGCTCGCGAGATGATCGTGAGGATCGACCACGATCGACCGGTGCGGCTGCTCGGCATGCGCGCCGAGATGGCGATGCCGGAGGATGCCAGGGACGGGCACACGCCCACGCGGGGCGGATGGTGAGCGCTCAGGGAGCCTCGACCAGGCCTCCGCTGTGCACCGGACGGATCTCGACCGCGCCTCCGGCGAGCACGGCGGGGTTGTGGCGCGCCAGTCGTGCCGCCTCGTCGATGTCGGCTGCCTCGATGACGTAGAAGCCCGCGACGACGTCGCCGTCCGGCCGATGCACGCCCTCGACGTCACCGGACCTCCTGACGGTCTTCGCGAACTCTTTCGGCGTGAGCGCGTAGGCGAGGCTCATCCTGCCACTGGCGGCGAGCGCCTCATAGTCGTCATCGCACTCCTTCAGCTCCTCCGGCGTCGCATCGGGAGCGTGGGCGGAATCGGAGACATGGATGAGGACGGCGAACTGCGGCATGGAATCTCCTGAAGTCGTGGGCGGATCGAGCCTAGCCCCCGCCTCCGACCGAGGGGAAGGACTCGCCCTCAGCTGCCGACGGCGGACAGCCGCTCGGCCTCGTCGGCCTCGATGCACGAGGCGATGACCGGAGCGAGTGCGCCGTCCATCACCTGGTCGAGGTTGTACGCCTTGTATCCGGTGCGGTGGTCGGCGATCCGGTTCTCGGGGAAGTTGTAGGTGCGGATGCGCTCGGAGCGGTCCATCCCGCGGATCTGACTCTTCCGGGCATCCGATGCCGCGGCGGCGAGCTCCTCCTGCTGCCTGGCCAGCAGCCGCGCGCGCAGCACGCGCATGCCGGCCTCGCGGTTCTGCAGCTGCGACTTCTCGTTCTGCATCGACACCACGATGCCGGTGGGCACGTGGGTGATGCGCACCGCCGAGTCGGTGGTGTTCACGGACTGGCCGCCGGGGCCCGACGAGCGGAACACGTCGATCTTCAGATCGTTCTGATCGATCTGGATCTCCTCGGGCTCGTCGACCTCGGGGAACACCAGCACACCGGTGGTGGAGGTGTGGATGCGCCCCTGGGACTCGGTCGCCGGAACACGCTGCACGCGGTGCACGCCGCCCTCGTACTTCAGGTGCGCCCAGACCCCCTGGGCGGGGTCGGTGGAAGATCCCTTGATCGCGACCTGCACGTCCTTGTAGCCGCCCAGGTCGGACTCGTTCCGCTCCAGCAGCTCGGTCCTCCACCCCATCGAAGCGGCGTACTGCAGATACATCCGCAGCAGGTCGGCGGCGAACAGCGCAGACTCTGCACCGCCCTCCCCCGCCTTGATCTCCATGATCACGTCGCGGGCATCGTCCGGGTCGCGCGGGATGAGCAGACGGCGCAGCCTCTCCTGCGCGGCCGACAGTCCTTCTTCGAGCGCGGGCACCTCGTCGGCGAACGCGCTGTCCTCGCGGGCCAGCTCGCGCGCCGCATCCAGATCGTCGGATGCCGCGCGACCAGGCGTCGTACGCCGCGACGATGCGCGACAGCTCGGCGTAGCGCCTGTTCACACGCTTCGCGCGCGCGGCGTCGGCGTGCACCGCCGGGTCGGAGAGCTCCTCCTGCACCCGGCGGTGCTCGTCGATCAGGCCCTGGACGGACTCGAACATGCCGCTGCCCTGCTCAGACGCGGTCAGCGGATGCTGTTCTCGTGTCCGTGCGACGACCCGGTCGCAGGCTTCTGCATCTGGACGTTCTGCATCTGAACGAGGAACTCCACGTTCGAGCCGGTCTCCTTGAGCTTGCCGAGCACCACCTCGAGGGCCTGCTGCGGGTCGAGACCCGCGAGGGCGCGACGCAGCTTCCAGGTGATCTTGACCTCGTCGGGCGAGAGCAGCATCTCCTCGCGGCGGGTGCTCGACGCGTTCACGTCGACCGCCGGGAAGATCCGCTTGTCGGCCAGCGCGCGCGACAGACGCAGTTCGCTGTTGCCGGTGCCCTTGAACTCCTCGAAGATGACCTCGTCCATCTTGGAGCCGGTCTCGACCAGCGCGGTGGCGAGGATGGTCAGCGAGCCGCCGTTCTCGATGTTGCGCGCAGCGCCGAAGAAGCGCTTGGGCGGGTACAGCGCGGAAGCGTCGACACCGCCGGTGAGCACGCGACCCGAGGTCGGAGTGGAGACGTTGTACGCGCGGCCGAGACGGGTGATCGAGTCGAGCAGCACGACGACGTCGCGGCCCAGCTCGACCAGGCGCTTGGCGCGCTCGATCGCCAGTTCGGCAACCGTGGTGTGGTCCTCGGCGGGACGGTCGAAGGTCGAGGCGATGACCTCGCCCTTGACCGAGCGCTGCATGTCGGTGACCTCTTCGGGGCGCTCGTCCACGAGGACGACCATGAGGTGCACCTCGGGGTTGTTGTGCGCGATCGCGTTGGCGATCTGCTGCAGCACGATCGTCTTGCCCGCCTTCGGAGGCGCGACGATGAGGCCGCGCTGGCCCTTGCCGATCGGAGCGACGAGGTCGATGATCCGCTGGGTCAGCTTCTCGGGCGCGGTCTCCAGGCGCAGGCGCTCCTGCGGGTACAGCGGGGTGAGCTTGCCGAACTCCACGCGGGTGCCGGCGTCGTCGGTGGACAGTCCGTTGATCGAGTCGACCTTCACCAGGGCGTTGTACTTCTGGCGGCCCTGCTGCTCGCCCTCGCGGGGCTGCTTGATGGCGCCGACCACCGCGTCGCCCTTGCGCAGGTTGTACTTCTTCACCTGGCCGAGCGAGACGTACACGTCCGTCGGACCGGGCAGGTACCCGCTGGTGCGCACGAACGCGTAGTTGTCGAGCACGTCGAGGATGCCGGCGACCGGGATGAGGACGTCGTCCTCACCGATCTCGGTCTCGAACTCGTCGGCGGTCTGGTTTGCGCCACCGCGACGCTTGTTGCGCTGACGGGAACGGCCGCCGCCCTGCTCGTCATCAGACGAGGACTGCTGCTCCTGCTGACCGCCCTGACCGTTCTGGCCGCCCTGACCGTTCTGGCCGCGACCACGGCTGCGGCTGCGGCTGCGGGTGCGGCCACGGCCGGAACCCTCCTCGCCGTCGCCGGATTCCTTGCCCTCTGCGGCCTGATCCGCGGACTTCTCCGCCTGCTGCGCACCGGACTCCGACGAGTCGGATGCGGCCTCGGTCTCGGGGGCCTGCTGCTCGGACTTCTTGCCGCGGCGGCGGGCCGGCTTGGCCGTCTCACCCTCGGCTGCGTCCTTCGCGTCGGCGTTCTTCTCGGCCTTCTCGGCCTGCTCGGCCTTCTGGGCCTGCTCGCCCGCTGATGCCTCGGCCTTCGCCGCACCGCGCTTCGACGGGGTGCGCTTGGCGGGCGCCTCTGCAGCGGCCGGCTCTGCAGCGGCCGGCTCTGCAGCGGTGTCGGCGGAGGCGATGTCGAGGGTCTCGCCCTCGGGAGCAGCATCCGCCTTCTTCGCGCGGCTTCGCGGCGCACGCTTGGCCTTCGGCGCATCCGCCGGAGCAGCCGCAGCGGCGTCGGCGGCCGGGGCGGCGGAGGCCTCGGTCTCGGCCTTCTCAGCGGCCTTGGCCGCGGCGGTGGCCGTGGTGGCACGGCGCGGCGCGCGCTTGCGCGGCGCCTCGGTGGCCGGCGCGTCGGCAGCGGGCGCTTCCGCGGCCGGAGCGGATGCGGGGGCGCCGTTCACCGGCGCCGTCTGGTCGTTCTGGGTCTCGGAGAAGTTCTCCACGAGTACTCCCTCATATGTCGTGGGAAATGAGCAATCCTGGGCGCACAGCGATGCTGGGCGCGTTGCACGCACAGGCGACGAGCGCCAGCCAGCCGGAACCGCGAAGGAACGGATTCCTTCTCAGACCGGGGAAAACGTGCGGATCTCGCAGATGTGCGATGGGGCCAGATTCACGAAGTTACGTGGAGCCCTCCGCTCGATTCCTTACTGTACCACCCCGCACGTCGACTGCGAGCATGTGGGCGGTCCACGGGGTGTCCGTGACGGAGTCCGCCAGTTCGACGGCCGCCTGGCGGTGGCCAGGTCCGTCTGCGAGCACGAGCACGCTGGGCCCGGCGCCCGAAACGACCGCCGCGAAGCCCGCCTGACGCAGCGACTGCACCAGCCGCAGCGTCTCGGGCATGGCCGGACCGCGGTAGTCCTGGTGCAGGCGATCCGCAGTGGCATCCAGGAGCAGCTCCGGACTCTGCGTCAGCGCCGCCACCAGAAGAGCGGAGCGCGAGACGTTGAACACGGCGTCCTCCCGCGGCACCTGCGGGGGCTGCAGCGAGCGGGCCAGCGAGGTCGACATCGTGAATCCGGGCACGAACACCAGCGGTGCGACACCACGGTGCACGAGCAGCTTCTTGTGCGCGGGCCCGCGCTCGCCGATCCAGGCGATCGTGAGACCGCCGAACAGGGCAGGGGCCACGTTGTCGGGATGCCCCTCGAGCTCGGTCGCGAGCCGCAGCAGCGCATCGTCGTCGAGATCGACGTCGCCGGCCAGCAGTCCCCTGGCCGCTAGGATGCCGGCTGTCACCGCCGCCCCGGAGGATCCGAGTCCCCGGCCGTGCGGAACGCCGTTGTCGGCGACGATGCGCAGGCCGGGCAGCGGTCGCCCGGCATCGGCGAAGACGTGCGCGATGGAGCGCACGACGAGGTTCGTGGCATCCGTCGGGATCTCGTCCGCGCCGGAGCCGGACACCTCGATCTCGAGACGGTCATCGGCGAACGACGACACGACCAGGTGATCGTAGATGCTCAGAGCGAGGCCGAGGGTGTCGAACCCCGGGCCGAGGTTCGCGCTGGTCGCGGGAACGACGACGTCCACGGTGCGCAGAGCTCCCGCCACGGATTCCTCGCCCGGCAGGTCGGTCGGCTCGGCGCCGGCGACGACGGTGACACCCACGGTCACTCCCCCTCGACGCGCAGGACCGACACGACCCGCTCGACGACTTCACTGGCCGCCAGGCTGTCCACGGTGGCGCTGAGCGCCTGATCCGCGGCGCGGTGCGTGCCGATGATGAGGCGGGCCGTACCGCCCTCCTCGCCGTTCGGCTCGGCCACGGTCTGCAGCACCGTGGCCACCGAGACGCCGCCCTCGCTGAGCAGCCCTGCGACCGTGGCGAGCACGCCCGGTGCATCCGAGACCTCGAGCGTGATCTGGTAGCGCGTGGTGACGTGGCCGATCGGCACGACCGGCAGGTTCGCCCTGGTGGACTCCCCCACGCCGGTGCCGCCGGCGATGTGGCGGCGGGCGGCGGAGACGACGTCGCCGAGCACGGCCGACGCGGTCTGCACGCCGCCGGCGCCGGCGCCGTAGAACATCAGCGGGCCGGCCGCCTCGGCCTCGACGAACACGGCGTTGTTGGCGCCGTGAACCGAGGCGAGCGGGTGCGAGCGCGGCACCAGGGCGGGATAGACCCGCACCGAGATCGACTCGGCGCCCTCGTCGATCAGGCGCTCGCAGACGGCGAGCAGCTTGATCACGAAGCCGGCGGCCCTGGCCTCCTCGATCATGTCCGCGGTGATGCTCGTGATGCCCTCGCGGTGCACCGCCTCGAGCGGCACGGCGGTGTGGAAGGCGAGGGATGCCAGGATCGCCGCCTTCTGCGCGGCGTCGTAGCCCTCGACGTCGGCCGTCGGGTCGGCCTCGGCGTACCCCAGGCGCTGGGCGTCGGCGAGGACGTCGGCGAAGTCCGCGCCCTCGGAGTCCATCCGATCGAGGATGTAGTTCGTGGTGCCGTTGACGATGCCCATGATGCGCACCACCCGGTCGCCGGCGAGCGAATCGCGCAGCGGACGGATGATCGGGATGGCGCCGGCGGCCGCCGCCTCGTAGTACACCGAGGCGCCGACCCGATCGGCGGCCTCGAAGACCTCCGGCCCGTGCGTGGCCAGCAGAGCCTTGTTCGCCGTCACCACGTCGGCGCCGGCGCCCAGGGCGAGCAGCGTGTGCGCACGCGCCGGTTCGATGCCCCCGATCAGCTCGACGACGATGTCGGCGCCGGTGATCAGCGTCTCGGCATCGGTCGTGAACAGCTCGCGCGGCAGGTCGACGTCGCGAGGCGCGTCGATGTCGCGCACGGCGATGCCGGCCAGCTCGAGTTCGGCACCGGCGCGGTCGGCGAGCTCGTCGCCGTGCTGCAGCAGCAGTCCGGCCACCTGGGATCCCACGGCTCCGGCGCCCAGCAGCGCCACTCGAAGTCGTCGGTACTCGGTCATCTCTCTCCTTCGGACGTCTGCGTGGGATCGGCCCCGGAATCGGACTCCGGTATGCCGGCATCGCGGGACAGCAGGTCGGCGACCGTCTCGCCGCGCACGATCAGCCGTGCCGCACCGTCGAGCACCGAGACGATCGGCGGACGCGGGACGTGGTTGTAGTTGCTCGACAGCGGGGCGCAGTAGGCTCCGGTCGCCGGCACCGCGAGCAGATCGCCCGGTGCGGCGTCGGCGGGCAGGTACTCGTGGTCGACGACGATGTCGCCGGATTCGCAGTGCTTGCCGACCACACGTGAGAGGACGGGCTCCCCGTCGCCGGCGCGGGACGCCAACCGGGCCGAGTACTGCGCTCCGTACAGCGCGGTGCGCGCGTTGTCGCTCATCCCGCCGTCGACGCTGAGGTACCTGCGGGCGCCGTTCTCGAGGACCACGTCCTTGATCGTGCCGATCTCGTAGAGCGTGACGCCGGCGTTGCCGATGATCGCTCTGCCCGGCTCGAACGACAGCGCCGGAACGTCGATGCCGCGCGCCGCGCAGCCCTCCGCGACGGCGGTGACGATCCCCTCGGCGAGCTCGCCGACCGGTGCGGGATCGTCGACGCGCGTGTACGCGATGCCGAAGCCGCCGCCCAGGTTCAGCTCCGGGACCGGGCCGTCCTCGAGCAGGACGGCGTGCAGGTCCAGCACGCGGGAGGCCGATTCCCTGAAGCCGGCGACGCCGAAGATCTGCGAGCCGATGTGGCAGTGCAGCCCGACGAACTCCAGCCCGGGGATCTCCCGGATGCGGGCGACCACGGCCTCGGCATCCGCCAGCGGAAGACCGAACTTCTGATCCTCGTGGGCGGTGGCGAGGAAGTCGTGCGTCTCGGCGTGGACGCCGCTGTTCACCCGCAGCATCACACGCACCCTCGCGCCGGCGCGAGCCGTGATCGCCGCCAGGCGCTCGATCTCGATCGCACTGTCGATGATGATCGTCCCGACGCCGACCTCGACGGCACTCTCCAGTTCGGTGACGGACTTGTTGTTGCCGTGGAAGCCGATGCGGGACGGCTCGACGGACGCGGCGAGCGCGACCTGCAGCTCTCCGCCGGTGCAGACGTCGACGTTCAGACCCTCTTCGACCATCCAGCGCGCGACGACCGTGGAGAGGAACGCCTTGCCGGCGTAGTAGACCCGTGCGGTGGTGCCGTGCGCGGACGCGGCCGCCTCGAACGCGTCCCGCAGGGCCGCTGCCCGTCGGCGCACCTCGCCCTCGTCGATGACGAGAAGGGGCGTGCCGTACGAGCGGACCAGATCCGCGACGGGTGCCCCGCCGAGCACGAGCGCTCCTTCCGCGTCGCGGTGCGCGGATGCCGGCCACACCCCCTCCGCGAGATCATCGGGATCGTCGGGCACGGCCAGCCATTCGGGGGCGAGCGCGGTGGGGGCGGAATGCACGGGGCAGGTCACCAATCGTGGGAGGGATCCTCGGGCGGGAGCGGTGCACGCCGCGAGGTTCCCCCGATTCTAATGGGATGCTTCGACGTCCCCGGTTCTCATGAAGCGGGCCCCGTGTCTGTGACGACGCCCGTGTCAACCCCCGGCGCATCGGCGTCGCTCCGCGTTAGGGTGGCCGCAACATGGTCACCGATTCGCAGTCCGACAGTCCTGGCGCTCTGGCCACGGCGCGCACGAAGCTGATCCGCGCGGCGCTGCGCCTGCGCGTGGTGCGTGCGGCACTGCTGCACTTCGGACGCCGGGGCCCGATGCTGGCGGACGCGGTGACCTACCGGGCCCTGTTCAGCGTGTTCGCCGCCGTGCTGCTGGGCTTCTCGGTCGCCGCCCTCTGGCTCGCCGGCAACGATGACGCCTGGAACGCCGTGGTATCGGCCGTGGATGCGGCACTGCCCGGACTCATCGCCGGCGAGGGCGGGAGCGGGATCGTGGATCCTTCCGCCATCCGGGCTCCCGCCGGGCTCTCCGTCGCCGGAGCGCTCTCGGCGGTGGGCCTGATCGGCTCGGCCCTCGGCGGGATCGGCTCGCTGCGCGTCGCCGTGCGGACGATCGCCGGGACGTCCTCCGAGGATGTGCCCTGGCTGCGCGCGACGGCCCGCAACCTGCTTCTCGCGGTGATCGTCGGCGTCACCTTCGTCGGCGCTGCAGCGCTGACCTTCGCCAGCAGCCTCGCAGTGCGGGGCGCTGCTGCCGCGCTCGGCATCTCCGGGGACTCCGCAGGTGTGTTCTGGAGTGTGCGGGTCCTGTCGCTCCTCGTCGTGCTCGCGCTGAACGCCGTGCTGATCGTCGCCGCGTTCCGGGCCCTGTCCGGAGTGCGCGCCCCGTGGCGCAGCACGTGGGCCGGTGCCCTCGGCGGCGCGGTCGGACTCCTCGTGCTGCAGGAACTGTCGGGCCTGTTCGTCGGCGGAGCGAAGGCGAATCCGCTGCTGGCGTCCTTCGCCTCACTGCTCGCACTGCTGATCTGGCTCAACCTCTCCACGCAGGTGATCCTGCTCGCGTCGGCCTACATCGTCGTGGCCACGGAGGAGCCCACGGATCGCGTTCTGCACGTGCACGGCGCGCAGACGCTCGCCCAGCATCGACTGCGCCGCGCCGAACAGGATGTCGCGATCGCGACATCGGCGCTTCGCAGCGCGCAGCGCGCAGCGAAGCAGGAGAACGAAGAGGCCTGAGACCTCAGGGACAGGTGCCGTTCTCCTGCAGCGCCGGGTCGATGCCGATACGCCCGTCCACCTCGACGTCGGCCACGGCGGTGTCGCCGGCGATCGTCAGATCCGTCAGCACGAGGCCGGCCGGCAGCTGGTCGGCGATGCAGATCCGGTGGGTCTCGGACAGGCCCGACCCTATCCCGCCGAGCCTGTCGGCCAGTTGCGCGAGATCGAGATCGATGCCGCCGAGCGTCGCCGACACGGGAGTGAGCAGCAGCTCGCCGGCATCCGCGCCCGGTGTGACCGTGAGCGACATCGGAATGGACATCCCGAGCACCGGTACGCTGCCCGCGACCGTGACATCCGGCGCATCGAGGGTGACCTCGTCGATCGGCAGGTCGGACTTCTCCACCAGTGCGGCGAACTGGTCCTCGGCGATGGTGACGGTGCCCGCGGCCGAGCCGATCTCACCGGCACCGAGCGGGATGCCTCTGGCCGTCACGTCGACGGCCCCGGTGATGCCGCCGACCTCGACGCTGTCGCTGGAGATGTCGAGCCTGCCGAGCCGGCCGGAGATCAGCTGCGGCACCAGCAGCCCCGAGGTCTGCACATCCAGCTGCTGGTCGGCCGGCAGGTCCAGGTTCTCGATGACGAGGCTGCGCACGACACCGGGGACGACGGCCCGGGCGACGAGCTCGGCGGCCACGGCCAGTGCCGCGAGCACGACGACGACGATCAGCAGCACCCACGGCCAGCGCGATCTGCGCTTCGGCTGCGCGGCGGGCACGAGGTCGTCCGGCAGCGGCAGGGTGTGGTACGCGGACGTGTCGCTCACCCGGTCATCCTCTCCGGCCCGTCACATGCGCTCGGGCGCGCCGACGCCGAGCAGTCCGAGCCCGTTGCGCAGCACGACGCCGGTGGCGTCGTTCAGCCACAGCCGGGTGCGGTGCACGGATTCGATCGGGTCGTCGCCCTGCGGGATGACGCGGCAGTTGTCGTACCAGCGGTGGTAGAGGCCGGCGAGCTCCTCGAGGTAGCGCGCGATGCGGTGCGGCTCGCGCACCTCGGCTGAGAAGGCGACCAGGCGCGGGAACTCCTGCAGCGCCCCCAGCAGAGCGGACTCGGTCTCGTGGGTCAGCGTCTCGGGGCGAATTCGCCGCGGTCCACGCCGGAGTCGGCCGCGTTGCGGGCGACGTTGTGGGTGCGGGCGTGCGCGTACTGCACGTAGAACACCGGGTTGTCGTTGGTGCGCTTCTGCAGCAGCTCGGGGTCGAGGTCGAGCGGCGAGTCGGCGGGCGACCGCTCCAGCGAGTAGCGCAGCGCATCGGTGCCCAGCCAGCCCAGCAGGTCGTCCATCTCGATGATGTTGCCGGCGCGTTTACTGAGTCGCGCGCCGCCGATCGAGACCATCTGGCCGATGAGCACCTGGATGTTCTTCTCCGGGTCCTCACCCGCCGCGCCCGCGACGGCCTTGAGCCGGTTCACATAGCCGTGGTGGTCGGCGCCGAGCAGGTAGATCTTGTTCTGGAAGCCGCGATCGCCCTTGTTCAGGTAGTAGGCGGCATCGGCGGCGAAGTAGGTGTACTCGCCGTTCGAGCGGCGGATGACGCGGTCCTTGTCGTCCGTGAAATCCGTGGTGCGCACCCACACCGCGCCGTCCTCATCGAAGAGGTGCCCCTGCTCGCGCAGCCGGTCGACGGCCTGGTCGATGAGGCTCGTGCCGTTCTCGTCGGGGGCGTGCAGCGTGCGCTCCGAGAACCACACGTCGAAGGGCACGTTGAACCGGTCCAGCGAGTTCTTGATCTCGGCCAGCTGGTACTCGTAGGCGAGATCGCGGGCCACGACCAGCTGCTCGTCGTCGGGCAGTCCGAGCAGGTCCGGACGGGCGTCGAGGACGCGGCCGGCGAGTGTCGCGATGTACTCCCCCGGATACCCGCCCTCGGGCGTGGGCTCGCCCTTCGCCGCAGCGACGATCGACGCCCCGAAGCGGTCCATCTGCACCCCGGCGTCGTTGATGTAGTACTCGCGCACGGCGTTCGCCCCGCTCGCGAGCAGCAGGCGCACGATGGAATCGCCCAGCGCCGCCCAGCGGGTGTGCGCGATGTGCAGCGGACCGGTCGGGTTCGCCGAGACGAACTCGACGTTCACCGAGACGCCGGCCTGCGAGTCGTTGGTGCCGTAGGCGTCGCCGGCATCGACGATCGTCTTCGCGAGGGCACCGGCGGCGGCCGCATCCAGCCGGATGTTCACGAAGCCCGGGCCCGCGACCGAGGCCTCCGCGATGCCGTCCGATTGCACGAGTCCGTCGGCGACCAGCTGCGCGAGGTCGCGCGGATTCGTGCCGAGCCTCTTCGCCAGGCGCATCGCGATGTTCGATGCCCAGTCGCCGTGATCGCGGTTGCGCGGACGCTCCAGCACGATGTCGGATGCCGTGATGCCGGCGTCCTCCCCGGGTCGCAGCGCCGCCGCGATCGGTGTGATGACGGCGAGGATCTCCTGGGCGAGCGTTTCCGGGTTCATAGACCTCTCAGTCTACGTGCTGCACCCGCGCGTCATCGGGCACGTGCCGCGGCGACCGATGCCGCCAGCCGCGCGTGCCCCGGGGCATCGACCTCGACGCCTGCGTGCCGCAGGGCGAGCACGGCCGACCCCAGCACACCGTCGGCCGAGGGGATCACGCGCACGCCGGCGTCCAGGGCGGCCACCCGATCCGCGAACACCTCGGCGAGCGGACCGGGCTGGGCCAGCACGCTGCCGCCCACGACCAGCGGCCCCGTGCCCTGATACGCCGCGGCGAACGAGTGTGCGAGGAGCTCACCCGCCTCGATCAGGATGCCCCGTGCGATCGGATCGTCCGATGCGGTGAACACCAGTGGGGCGAGCCGTGCGAGCTCCACCGGCCGGCCGCGGTAGATCTGGCGGATGAGCGCCTCCAGCAGCACCGGACGCCCGTATCCGAGCGACGGCGCCGGTTCGATGTCGAGAGCCTCGAGCACCGCCGACGTGAGCGCGGTCGGCTCACCGCGTCCGTCGAGATCCTCCACCGCTGCCAGCGCTGCGCGATGCCCGAGCCAGAATCCGCTGCCGCGATCGCCGAGCAGCCAGCCCAGGCCGTCGACGGTGCCCACGAGCCGTCCGGCCTGTGCCCGGATCACCGACGCCCCCGTTCCGGAGACGATCGCGTATCCGTCGGGTTCGGCGGTGCCGGAGAAGTACAGCGCGAGCAGATCGGACTCGAAGACCAGCTCGCTGACGAATCCCGCGCGCTGCAGCGCCTGCAGCAGCCAGTGCTCCTCACCGCTCGCGCCATGACCGGCCGCCGCCGCGACGATCAGTCCGACGTCACCGGCATCGCGCCCGGCGGCACGGAGCGCCTGCGACACCGCGTCCACGACGTTGTCCCCGGCGAGCTGCTCCCCGGCGGACGTCGGATTGCCGCTGCCCGACTTCCCGTATCCGAGGCACTCGCCCTCCCTGGTGAGGAGCGTGGCCCTGGAGGACGTGCCTCCGGCGTCGATGCCGACGATCAGCCGGTCGCGATCGGATTGTGACGTGATCATCGTTGACCTTTGAACGGAATGAGAATAGATTTCGGAAAGACGCTTACCAAACGTATGCGGTTTTCACTGGAGGCAATGGTGCCACGGACCACCCCGACCGGCAAGGATGTCAGCATCGCGCGCCGGATCGACGCCGGACGCTGGCGCATGCCGGCCGCCATGGCCAGGGTCGCGGACGTCGTGGACCAGCATCCTTCCGCGCCGCTCGAGTGGACGATCAGTGAACTCGCGGCGCGCGCGCACACGTCCGCGGCGACGGTCACCAGGTTCTGCCGCCTGATCGGATTCGACGGCTACACCGAGCTCCGCGTCCGCGTCGCCTCCGAGATCGGTCGGGCGAGCGCGACCGAAGAGACCCCCCGCCGCGCGCGTCGGGTCCTGGGAGAGAACGATCCGCCCGACGTGCTCATGCAGACCCTCCTCGAGACGCACGGTCGCGCCATCCAGGCGACCGCCGACCGGATCGACCTGTCGGCCGTGGAACGCGCGGCGAAGGCGATCTCCAGCTGCGATCATCTGGACATCTACGCCGTCGGCTCCAGCGGGACGATGGCCGCCTTCCTCCGCGATCGCCTCTACCGGATCGGCGTGAACGCCCACCTCTGGACTTCCGCGCACGACGGCCTCACCTCTGCCGCGCTGCTCGACAGCACCAGCGCCGCCATCGGCATCTCCACGACCGGCAGCACTATCGACACCGTCCAGATGCTCTCGCGTGCCGCCGCATCGGGAGCCTTCGCCGTGGCGATCACGCAGGACGCCCATTCCGCGCTGGCCGATGCGGCGGACGAAGTGATCACGACCGCCGCCCAGGCACCCGACGTCCGGCCCGACGACCTGTCGGCACCGCATGCGCAGCTCTTCGCCATCGATCTGCTCTACTTCGTGGTCGCGCAGCAGGACTTCGCCGCATCGAGGGCTCGGCTCGAAGACACCGCGCGAGCGGTCGCCGGGCTGCGGCGTCCGCGATGGCGCTCCACGGCACACCTGCCCCGAGGAATCCAGGAGATCCGATGACAGCCACTCCCGCCGACCTGCTGCGCGAGGCCACCACGCGCCTGCAGAGCATCACCGCACTCGCCGAGAGCGGCGGCCTGGACGGCGCCGTCTCGCTGCTCACCCGCGCCCTCGAGGACGGCGGGGTGATCCACGCCTTCGGCACCGGGCACTCCGAGGCCTTCGCGATGGAGATCGCGGGGCGCGCGGGCGGACTGATCCCGACCAACAGGATCGCGCTGCGGGACCTCGTGCTGCACGGCGACAGGGAAGCGGACATCCTCACCGCCGCGCTCGAGCGCGAGCCGTGGCTCGTGGACGAGCTCATGTCGCTCACTCCGGTCGGCGAGCACGACGTCTTCGTGATCGCCTCGAACTCCGGAGTGAACGGCTCGATCGTCGGCGTCGCGCTCTGGGCGAAGGAGCACGGACACCCGGTCATCGCCGTCACCAGCCTGGACCACACCGCGAAGGTCGAGCCGAAGCATCCGAGCGGGAAGCGCCTCAGCGAGGTGGCCGACGTGGTGATCGACAATCTCGCCCCGTACGGCGACTCCACGCTCGAGGTGACCGAGGGCATCGGCGCCGGCGCGATCTCGTCGATCACGGCGGCCTTCATCGCACAGCTGCTGACCCTCGGGGTCGCCCGTCAGATCGCCCAGACCGGCCAGAAGCCACCCATGTACATCTCTGCGAACATCCCGGGAGGAGACGAACACAACCACGTGCTAGAAGAGCTCTACGCGGGGCGCATCCGACGCGGCGGCTGACGCCGCAGGATCGTTATCCAACGAGAGCCCCGATACGAATACCCTGGGCCGCAAGGCCACCACAACCACATATCCCATACACCAGGGAAGGTAGTCACAAGATGGAAATCGAGAACACCTCCATCAGCCGCAGGAACCTCCTGCGCGGAGCCATCGCCACGGCGGCACTGGTGCCGTTCGGCATGACGCTCGCCTCGTGCGCAGCACCCGGCGGCAGCACCGGCGGCGGCGAGAAGGGCGAGGTCACTGCGGACAACCCCTTCGGCGTCGCGGCCAACTCCAAGGTCGACGCGGTCATCTTCGACGGCGGCTACGGCGTGGACTACGTCGAGAACGCGGCGAAGATCATGGAGGGCAACAAGAACCTCGACGGCGTGACCGTCAAGGTCTCGTCGTCCACCAAGATCGCGCAGGAGCTGCAGCCCCGCTTCGTCGGAGGCAACCCGCCGGACCTGATCGACAACTCCGGCGCGAACTCGATCGGGTGGAACACCATCCTCGACCAGCTCGAGGAGCTCGACGAGGTGCTCGACTCCGAGAATCTCGAGGGCACGAAGATCAGCGACACGCTGTTCGGCGGGGTCAAGGACCCCGGCACGTTCGATGGCAAGTTCGTCGCGCTGAACTACGTCATGACGGTCTACGGTCTGTGGTACTCCGACAGCCTGTTCCAGGCCAACGGCTTCACCGTGCCGAAGACCTGGGAGGACCTGCCCGCGCTGGGCGCGGCCGCCAAGGCGAAGGACAAGTACCTGTTCCTGTGGGGCAAGGAGGCGGCGACGTACTACCAGACCCTGGTCATCGACTCCGCCATCATCCAGTCCGGCGACGATGTGCGCCTGCCGCTGGAGAACCTCGACCCGAAGGCCTGGTCGCACCCGTCGCTGCAGGGCATCCTCACGATCCTGTACGACCTGATCAAGTCGGGCTACATGAAGCCGGGTGGTGCGGGAACCCAGTTCACGCAGGCCCAGTCGCAGTGGAGCCTCGACCAGGCCGCGCTGCTGTACCCCTCGGGTTCGTGGATCGAGAACGAGATGAAGAAGCAGACGGCGCCCGACTTCAAGATGATGGGCATCGCCGAGCTTCCGCTGGACGGCAGCCAGACCACCCCGGCGGGCACCGCGCGCGCCGAGGCCGGCGAGCCGTTCATCGTTCCGACGAAGGCGAAGAACCCTGCCGGCGGCAAGGAGCTGCTGCGCACCATGCTGTCGAAGGAGAACGCCACCTGGTTCGCCAAGAACAAGCTGGCCCCGACGATCGTCAAGGGCACCGTGCCCGATGACGGTTTCGGCTCGACCGCACTGGTGTCGCAGTCGAAGATCCTCGAGGCGGCCGGCGACAACGTGTTCACGTTCAAGTCCACCAACCTGTACGGCATGAACTCCGACCAGCTGCCGATCTGGAACTCGTTCCTGGCCGGCGGCATGACGGTCGCCGAGATCACCAAGCAGCTGCAGGCTCTGGTGGACAAGGTCGCGAACGACGACTCGGTGACGAAGATCGAGATCAAGTGAGCTATTCGACTGCCAGCGGTGGACCGGGGCTGCAGACAGCCGCGGTCACCGCAGCACGCACGGGGCGCCGCAAGGCGCCCCGTGCGGGGCTTCCGCGCAAACTGACGTTCGACTACGCGTCGTTCCTGCTGGTCTTTCTCGGACTCCCCCTGGCGATCTTCCTGATCTTCGTGATCTCGCCGTTCGTCCAGGCGCTGTACTACTCGATGACCAACTGGACCGGCTTCTCGCCGAACATGGCGTTCGTCGGCCTGAACAACTTCGTCAAGCTGTTCAACGACCCGATCTTCATGCAGGCCATGCGCAACAACATCCTGCTGGCGATCGTGGTCCCCTGATCACGATCGTGATCGCCCTGATCTTCGCGAGCATGATCACCGTCGGCGGCCCGAGCCACGGTCAGGTCCGCGGGCTGAAGGGCTCGAGCTTCTACCGGGTGGTGTCGTTCTTCCCGTACGTCATCCCCGCGATCGTCATCGCGATCCTCTGGAACATGATCTACGCCCCGACCGGCCTGCTGAACGGCGTGCTGGGCCTGTTCGGAATCGACACGAACCAGTTCGCCTGGCTCGGCGAGGAGAGCACCGCCATGGGTGCGACGATCTTCGTGATCGTCTGGAGCATGGTCGGCTTCTACATGATCCTGTTCATCGCCGCGATCAAGGGCATCCCCTCCGAGACGCTCGAGGCCGCGCGGATCGACGGCGCCGGCCGGTTCCGCACGGTCACCTCGATCCTGCTGCCGCAGATCCGTGACAACGTGCAGACCGCGTACATCTACCTGGGGATCATGGCCCTGGACGCGTTCGTCTACATGATCGGACTGAACTCCACCGGCGGCCCGTCGAACACCACCCTGGTGATGAGCCAGTACCTGTTCCGCACTGCGTTCGAGAAGGGCCAGTTCGGCCTGGCCACGGCCATGGGCGTGGTTCTCGCCGTCATCACACTGCTGTTCGCCGCCATCGTGATCGGCGTGTTCCGCCTGATCGGCGGCAAAGACGAAGGGGGACGCTCGTGAGCACCGACACGCGCGCCGCTGTGACGATCGACCAGAGGCGGGGCTCCGCTCCGCAGGTCCACACGACGAAGTCGACGGTCAGCGATAAGGTGGTCGGCGGCGTCTCGCACGTGATCCTGGCGATCTGGGCGATCGTCGTGATCCTGCCGATGCTGTGGACGCTGCTCGGCTCGTTCAAGACGACGGCGGAGATCTTCAAGTCCCCGTTCGGGCTCCCCGCGAGCTGGAATTTCGACAACTACGTCAGCGCATGGTCAGGGAACAGCTTCGGGCGGATGTTCCTGAACACCGTGATCGTCGTCGGCGTCTCACTGGTGCTGGTGATGATTCTCGGCGCCATGTGCGCCTATGTGCTCGCCCGGTTCTCGATCCCGGGAAGCCGGGTGATCTACTACCTGATGCTCGCAGGTCTCACCTTCCCGGTGTTCCTCGCCATCGTCCCGCTGTTCTTCATCCTGCAGGGAATGGGGCTGTTGAACACCCTGCCGGGGCTGATCCTGACTTACGTGGCGTTCGCGCTGCCGTTCACCGTGTTCTTCCTGTACTCGTTCTTCAAGTCCCTGCCGTTCGAGATCCAGGAGGCCGCGTACGTGGACGGTGCGAGCGAGTGGCGGACGTTCTTCCAGGTGATGCTCCCGATGGCCAAGCCCGGCATGGCCGCCATCGCGATCATGAACTTCCTCGGTCTGTGGAACCAGTTCCTGCTGCCCATCTCGCTGAACACGGACCAGGACAACTACGTGCTCTCGCAGGGTATGGCCGCCTACGCCTCTTCGGCGGGCTACGCGCTGGACTTCGGTGAGATGTTCGCCGCCGTGATGATCACGATCATCCCGGTGCTGATCGTCTACATCCTGTTCCAGCGTCAGCTGCAGGGCTCCGTGTCCCAGGGCACGTCCAAGTAGCCGGCGGGGCTTATCCTCGGATCATGACTCCGCCCTCCCGTCGTCCACGCATCCAGCTGCGTGGCGCGATCCTCATCGGCGCCGCCGTCCTCGTGACGGCGGCGTCGATCGGGTTCGGGATGCTGCGCCCGCACGCCCCGGATCCTGTCGCCCTGTCCGCCTCCGGCGTCGCGAACGCCGAGGCCCCCGCTCCCCTTGTGCTGCCCGAGCATCCCCGCATCCTGGTCTTCGGCGACTCCTGGACCTACGGCTCGGCCGCGACGCCACCGACCGACGGGTACGCCTACCGCCTCGCCGATCTCATGGACGGGACGACGATGGTCGACGGCGTGCGCGGCAGTGGCTACCTCAAGCCGGGCATCGACGGCCCGGCGTACGGTCCGCGCATCGACCGGCTCGATCCCGCCCTGCACCCCGACGTCATCGTGATCGAGGGCTCGATCAACGACCGCCGTCTGCCGGCGACGGGCTATCGCGCGGCCGTGGACTCCGCCTGGGACCGACTCGCGGACATCTACCCGGATGCCCGCATCGTCGTGCTCGGTCCCGCGCCGCAGGTGCTGCCCGTCGAGCAGGCGACAGCGCGCATCGACCGCGATCTGCAGCAGCTCGCCGCCCAGCGCGGCTGGTGGTACATCTCTCCCGTGCAGCAGCACTGGATCACGCCGCAGAATTACGCAGGGATCATCGACACCGGTGCCGGGCGCGATCACCCTTCGAACGACGGACACCGTTATCTCGCTGACAAGGTCGCCGCAGCCCTGAAGGAGATGGCGGCTGCTCCGGTCACGGTCGCCGTGGAGCCGGCCGAGACCGTGCAGCCGGTCGCGCCGGGCGAGTAGCACGGGTCGCCCGGTGCAAAAGCAGAGGCCGCGTCGATGATAGGCTCGATCGGTACGCCTCCGTAGCTCAGCGGATAGAGCGCCGGTTTCCGGTACCGTAGGTCGCAGGTTCGATTCCTGTCGGGGGCACATACAGGAGAGACCGTCCCATCGGGGCGGTCTTTCTGCTTCCGGTCACATCATCGACGACAGGGCCAGTGCCACGACCGCCAGCAGCGGAAGACCCCCTGCAGCACCGCCGCACGCAGCTTGCTGCGGTCCGACAGCACC
Source organism: Microbacterium sp. KUDC0406 (assembly GCF_021582875.1). NCBI lineage: Bacteria > Bacillati > Actinomycetota > Actinomycetes > Micrococcales > Microbacteriaceae > Microbacterium > Microbacterium sp. KUDC0406. The sequence continues at coordinate 1,532,917 of NZ_CP091138.1, forward strand.
AGGACGAGCGCGGCACCGAGCATCATCGCGGTCCCGGTGACCGCGAGCGTCAGTCCCGCCGTCCGCTGCCCGGTGAGCACCAGGATCACGCCGAGCAGGGCGGCGAGCGCGAGGAACAGGTTGTAGAAGCCCTGGTTGAACGCCAGCTGCCTCATCGTCTCGGCGTCCTCGGCCGAGCGCACGCCGAAGACCCGGCGCGTCGCCGGCTCGGTCCAGCGCACCGACTCCAGCACGAAGATGAACACATGGAACGCGGCGGCGGCCGCCGCGAGGATCAGCCCGGCGATCAGCATGACCCGATTCTGGCGCGCGGTCCGGCGCGCCGGCAAGCGGTCCGGCACCCGGTACCGTGGGCTGAGCGCACACCGACCGAGAGGAACCCGATGTCATACGCTCCGCTCTCCCCTCCCGGCTGGTACCCGGACGGCACTCCGGGCATGCTGCGCTGGTGGGACGGCACGGCGTGGACCGCGAGCACCGTGCCGGCGGCTGCGCCCGGGCCGCAGCCCTATCCGCGGGTCGCGCCGGGCACCAGAACGCACACGTTCTGGATCTGGGCGGTCGTGGCCGCTCCGCTGATCGCCCTGGCGGTGACGGTCGTGCAGCTCGTCCTGATGCAGCAGATGCTGCAGCAGTATCTCGTGGCGTTCAGCCGGCTGCAGTCCGACCCGTACGCCTCCGGCCCCGAGAACGTCAGCGGCCTGATCGCCTGGACGAACGGGATGATGTCCGGCACGATGCTGCTCTCGTTCCTCAGCCTGGTGCTGTACGGCGCCGGCGTGGTGTTCGCGTACCTCGATCACCGTGAACTCGGCAGGCTGGGCTACCCTCGCCGGTTCCACTGGGCGTGGAACTTCCTCAGTCCGGTCTACGCGATCGGCCGATCCGTCGTCGTGCGCCGGCAGGCCGGATCGGGTCAGTCGCCGATGTGGGTCGCGATCGCCATCATCGTGGTCTCGTTCCTCACGCCGATCATCTGGATGCTGACGGTGTTCCCGCAGTTCTACGCCGAGCTCTTCTCGACGGTGTCGCAGTACTCCTAGCCCGTTCAGCCGAGCTTGCGCAGGGCGTCCTCCGCGGCGACCCACGCGAGCATCGCGCACTTCACCCGGGCGACGTACTTCGACACCCCGCCCAGCGCCGCTGCGTCGCCCAGCAGCTCGGGGTCGGGCTCGATCCTCCCCCGTGACCGCATCGCCTCGCGGAAGACCTCGATCCGGTGCTCGACGTCGGACACCGGCAGCCCCTCCACGAGCTCGGCGAACAGCGAGGCGGACGCCTGCGAGATCGCGCAGCCGTGCCCCTCCCAGGCGATCGCCTCGATGGTTCCGTCGGGCGCGGCGTGCACCTGCAGCGTGATCTCGTCGCCGCAGGTCGGGTTGAGCTGGTGCGACTGCGCCGCCACAGCGGAGCGCAGCCCGTAGCCGTGCGGAGCACGGGAGTGGTCGAGGATGAGCTCCTGGTAGAGCCCCTGCAGATCGGACGAGGCCATCATGCCCTCCGGAAGAAGTCGATGGTGCGGGCCACGGCGTCGATCACGGCGTCGACCTCGTCCCCCGTCGTGTACAGGTAGGTGCTGGCGCGTGTCGACGATGTGACGCCGAGGCGACGGTGCAGCGGCTGCGCGCAGTGGTGCCCGACGCGCACCGCGATGCCGGCGTCATCGAGGAACTGCCCGACGTCGTGCGAGTGGATGCCCGCGACGTCGAAGCTCGCCAGGCCGACGCGCGGCAGATCGATCCCGGCGCCGAGCACGCGGACGCCGTCGATCATCGACAGACCCTCCACCAGCCGAGCACCGAGCTCGGCCTCGTGGGCGGCGACCCGCGGCATCCCGACCTCCTGCAGGTAGCGCACGGCGGCGGCGAGCGCGACCGCCTGCGACACCCGCTGGGTTCCCGCTTCGAACCGCTGGGGCGGCGGCAGGTACTCGGCCTCGGTGGTCGTCACCGTGGTGATCATCGAGCCGCCGGTGAGGAACGGCGGCATGATCTCGAGCAGTCCACGGCGGCCGTACAGGGCGCCGATACCGGTCGGACCGAGCATCTTGTGCCCGGAGAGCACGGCGAAGTCGACATCGAGCGCGTGCAGGTCGAGGGGCAGATGCGGCGCGGACTGGCAGGCGTCGAGCAGCACCAGGGCACCGACGGCGTGCGCGGCCGCCACGAGCTGCTCGACCGGGTTGATCACGCCGAGCACGTTGGAGACGTGCGTGACGGCGACCAGGCGCGTGCGCGGGCCGATCAGCGCGGCCGCGACGTCGAGCCGCAGCGCTCCGTCGTCGTCGAGGGGTACGACCCGCAGGGTCGCGCCGGTGCGTGCGGCGAGCTCCTGCCACGGGATGAGGTTGGCGTGGTGCTCCATCTCAGTGGTGACGATCTCGTCGCCCGGTCCGAGTCGCAGCCGCTCCGCCTCGGCTCCTCCGCGTCCCGCGGAGGCGTTCGAGAGCGAGTAGGCGACGAGATTCACCGCCTCGGTGGCGTTCGAGGTCCAGACGACCTCATCCTCGTCGACACCGACGAACTCCGCCAGCGCGGCCCTGGCATCCTCGAACGCCACGGTCGCCTCGGCGGCGAGAGTGTGCGCACCGCGGTGCACGGCGGCATTCAGCGTGGAGGCGAACTCCCGCTCGGCATCCAGGACGGCGAACGGACGCTGCGAGGTCGCGCCGGAATCGAGATAGACGAGCGGATGCCCGTTCACCTCGCTCTGCAGGATCGGGAAGTCCTCGCGCAGCCGGAGGACCTCCTGATCGGTCAGCGCGGCGGCGGTCGCGGTGCGAGTGTCCATGCATCAATCCTCTCAGCCGCCGGGGCGCCCGGGGCGCGCTCAGAGCAGGAAGATCGGCAGCATCCCCGGGTTGTGGGCGTGCACGAGCACCGCGAACACGACCGCATCGAAGAGCAGGTGCACGCTGACGACGTACGCGAGCGAGTGTGTACGGAGGAAGATCCAGCCCTGCAGCAGCGCGAACGGGATCGTCAGCACCGGACCCCACGCGCGGTAGCCCAGCTCCCAGAGGAAGGAGACGAAGACCGCGGCCTGCAGCACGTTCGCCGCCGCGTCCGGCAGGTGCCGGCGCAGCAGGGCGAAGACCGTGCAGATGAAGAACAGCTCGTCCCAGATGCCGACGGCGCCCACGCCCAGGAACAGCCGCCCGATGAGCTCGGGGCTGTCCACGACCGGCCAGTTCAGGTAGACACCGCTGGTGATGAAGTAGAACGGCAGGATCAGCCAGCCGAGCACGAGGACAGCCACCAGCCAGATCCACTGCCACCGAGCCCATCGCCGGCCGGTGCGCCAGGGGAACGAGATGGCCCTGTCGCGAAACACGAACCGTGAGAGCACGTAGGGCACGAGCACCGCGCCGCCGAGTGCCAGCGTGAACCGCAGCATCGCGCCGTCGTCGAGCTCGGCGGCCAGCGGGATCGAATGGACGATCAGCATGCCGACGCCGATCAGCGCGAGATCCCGGGTCAGCGACGGCTCGGTGGCGACGATCCGGCGGCGCTCGATGGCGGCCGCCGCACACACGCCGGCCGCCAGCAGCGCCCAGCCGACAACCGTCCAGCCCAGCACGAAGAACGCCGGGGCGGCCGCACACACCAGCGCGGCCGGTCCGAGGCTCTGCCAGGCGCTGCGCGTCACGACACTCGTCGATAGCTGAGGTCGCGGATGTCGCGCCCCTTGGCGATGCCCTTGCGCTCGAAGGCGGTCATGACGCGTCCCTGGAATCGCTCGGCCCATTCCCCGTCGAACGCCCGCTCGAACTCGGGTGCCTCGTCGAGCACCTCGCGCATCTGCAGCGCGTAGTCCTCCCAGTCGGTCGCCAGGCGCAGCATCCCTCCGCCGGCCAGCGCGCGGGCGGCCGTCTGCGGAAAGCCGGGGCGCACCAGGCGGCGCTTGGCGTGCCGCTTCTTGTGCCAGGGGTCGGGGAAGAAGATCCACACCTCGGATGCTGCACCGGCTGGCAGATACGAGGAGAGCACCTCCGGAGCGTTCGCCTCGACCAGGCGCAGATTACGAGCGCCCGCTCTGTCGGCGTCGAGCATGGTGCGGGCCAGCCCGGCGCGGAACACCTCGACGGCCAGGAAGTCGTCGTCGGGACGGGTGGAGGCGGCGTGCACGATCGCGTGCCCCTGCCCGGATCCGACCTCGACGATCAGGCGGGCCGTGCGGCCGTATTCCGCCGCGGCGTCGAGCCGCGCGTCGGGATGCACCGACGTCCAGGCGACGTCGCGGGGCACGTCGAGCAGGTAGCGCGGGGCGAGCTCTTCGAATGCCCGCTCCTGCGCCTCCGACATCCGGCCGGAGCGGCGGACGAACGAGACGGGCTCGTCGCGGTAGGTGCGGGGTTCTGGCATCCCTCCAGGGTACCGGGACGCTTCGACAGGCTCAGCGACCGGGGTGAGGCGCCGTGACGAAGTCGATGAGCTCCTCGACCCTGCCCAGCAGCGAGGGCTCCAGGTCGCGGTAGGACGACACGCGCGACAGGATGCGCTTCCAGGCATGCGCGATGTCCGCCTGCGACTCGGCGGGCCAGCCGAATGAGCGGCAGACACCGGTCTTCCAGTCCGTCCCCTTCGGGATCACCGGCCAGGCACGGATGCCGAGAGCGGCCGGCGTCACGCACTGCCACACGTCGATGTAGGGATGCCCAACGATCTTCAGATGCGCGCCGTGCGGGCCGCGCAGGATCTTCTCGACCATGCGGGTCTCCTTCGATCCGGGCACGAGGTGGTCGACGAGCACACCGTAGCGCCGCTGCGCGGTGGGCGGCGACTCGGCGAGGAGCTCATCGAGCAGGTCGATGCCCTGCAGGTACTCGACGACGACGCCCTCCGCACGCAGGTCGTCGCCCCACACCCTCTCGACGAGCTCGGCGTCGTGCCGGCCCTCGACGAGGATGCGGCTGGGCAGCGCCGTCCGGGCCCGGCCGTCCGGGGCGGCGAACGATCCCGACGCGGTGCGCCGCGGACCTGACGACTTCGCGGCCGGTGGCACCAGGCGCACCGGCTCGCCGTCGATGAGGAAGCCAGCACCGAGCGGGAACATCCGCCGACGGCCCTTCCAGTCCTCCAGTTCGACCATCCCGGCCTCGATCCGGATGACCGCGCCGCAGTAGCCGTCATCGGCCACCTCGACCACGAGGTCGGCCTCGGCCGCGACTTCTGCGGACTTCTTGAATCCGCGCTCGCGCCAGCCCGACGCGAGCACGTCCGATCCGTACCGGTCATCCATGCCTTCCAGGGTATGCGCCGCGCCGCCGCGCTCCGCGCACGGCGAACGGCGATTGCCCCTGGGCGCTGTGCCAGGTCGGCGCCAGTGCATAGACTCGTGCCGTGGGGCGTGCTCATCGGGGTGGAGGGAGCGGGATGCGGACTCGCTGGACGGTCGTGGTGGGTCTGCTGGCCGCGCTCCTGGGCTCGGGCCTCGCCGCCGGTGCGGCTTCCGCGACCGCTCCGGGGCCGCTCGATCCGGGTGTCTACGTGACCGACACCAGCGACGTGCTCACTCCCGCACAGCAGAAGGCGGCCGAGGCGCGGCTCACCGAACTGGACGAGCAGACCGGCGTCGGACTCTTCTTCGTCTTCGTGCCGGAGTTCACCGACCCGAGCACCGATCGCGAGTGGGTCGACGAGACCGCCGCCGCCAGCGGCCTGAGCGATCGGCAGTACCTGATCGGCATCGCCACCGACACCCGGGTGTTCGCGATGAACGGCCCCGAGTCGGGCGGGGCCGTGTCCGTCTCCGACCGCGCGCGGGTGACCGAGGCCATGCTGCCCTCGCTGCGGCAGAGCGACTGGGCCCGTGCCATCGACGCAGCCGCCGACGAGGTGCAGGACATCGTCGTCGACGGCCCGGCGCGCACCGCACGGGGCTGGACGATCTTCGGCCTGGTGGCGGTGGCCGCCGTCATCATCCTCGTCGTCGTGCTGCAGGTGCGCCGCAGCCGCCGGCGCGCGGCGGAGAAGGCAGCCCGTGAGGCGGAGATCGCCGCGCTGTCGCAGCAGGCGTCGATCGCCCTGGTGCGCACCGACGACGTGGTGAAGTCCAGCGAACAGGAGATGGAGTACGCGCGGGCGCAGTTCGGCGACGAGGCCATCGGCGAGTTCGTCGCCGCGTTGGAGACCGCCCGCACCAACCTCGACCAGGCGTTCTCGCTGCAGCAGAGACTCGACGACGAGATCCCCGACACCGATGAGGAGCGCATCGCCTGGAACCGCCTCATCGTGCAGCTCTGCTCCGATTCCACCCGGTCCCTCGAAGAGCGCAAGGCGGCGTTCGACGAGCTCCGAGAGCTGGAGCAGAACGCGCCGGCGGCGCTGGAGAACGTTCGGCGGCTGCGCGCCGCGGCGGGCGCCGAGATCGACCGCGCCGATCAGATCTTCGCCGCGCTGGCGACGACCTACGCGACGGCGGCGATCGCCACCGTCGCGGACAACACCGCCCAGGCCCGCTCGCGCATGGCGTTCACCGACGAGCAGATCCAGACCGCCGACCAGCAGATCGCCGCCGGGAAGACCGGGGATGCCGCGGTGTCGATCCGTGCCGCCGAGGGCGCGGTGCAGCAGGCGACGCAGTTGGAGGACGCCGTCGAGCAGCTCGCGAACGATCTGAAGGCCGCCGACGAGCGTGGTGTCGCGCTCGTGGCCGAGCTGCAGACCGACATCCTGACCGCGCAGGCCCTGCCCGACGCACAGGGGTTCGTCGCGCAGGCCGTTGCGACCACCGGCCGGCATCTGTCCGACGCGCAACGACTGCTCGGCGGCACCGGACGCAACCCCGTCGACGCTCTGCGCGTGCTGGATGCGGCGAACACCGCCATCGACCAGGTGGTGCAGCAGGTGCGTGACGAGCAGGCCAGGATCGCGCACGCACGCAGCCTGCTCGGCGCTGCACTGGAGCGGGCCGACGTGCAGATCTCCGGCGGCGGAGAGTTTCATCCTGAACCGGCGCGGGGCGATCAGCTCCACCGCTCGCACCCGTCTCGCCGAGGCGCAGTCGACCCGCGATCAGGCGCGTCGTCTCGCCGACGCCGACCCGCAGCAGGCGCTCGCCCTCGCACAGCGGGCCGACCGGATGGCGGGTGAGTCACTGCGTCTCGCCCAGAACGACACCGGCTCGTGGGGCGGCGGAGGCGGCTCCGGCAGCAATGACACCTTCGGCGCCGTGCTCGGCGGCGTGCTGATCGGACAGCTCCTCGGCGGTGGCGGCCGCCGCAGCGGCGGCGGCTGGGGCGGTGGCGGCGGATGGAGCAGCGGCGGCGGTGGCGGCGGATTCTCCGCCGGCGGCTTCGGCGGCGGCCGCTCGAGCTCCAGCGGGGGCCGCTTCTGATCGGGCACCACTGACAGGCATCCGACGACCGACATCGATCTCGATCCACAGACCCTTCCGTATCGAAAGGAAAAACACCATGGCCAAGGAATCCATCTTCGGGCGCATCTCCACGCTCGTCCGCGCCAACATCAACGCGATGCTCGACTCCGCCGAGGATCCGCAGAAGATGCTCGATCAGCTGGTGCGCGACTACACCAACAACATCGCGGACGCGGAGTCCGCGATCGCCGAGACCATCGGCAACCTGCGCCTTCTCGAGCGCGACCACGAGGAGGACGTGCAGGCGGCCAGGGAGTGGGGCAACAAGGCCCTCGCCGCCAGCCGCAAGGCAGATGAGCTCCGCGGCACGGGGAACACCGCCGACGCCGACAAGTTCGACAGCCTCGCCAAGATCGCCCTGCAGCGTCAGATCACCGAGGAGCGCGAGGCCAAGGCCGCCGAGCCCCAGATCGCCGCACAGACCGAGATCGTCGACAAGCTGAAGAGCGGCCTGAACGGCATGAAGGAGAAGCTCGGCGAGCTCAAGAACAAGCGCAGCGAACTGCTCGCGCGCGCCAAGGTCGCCGAGGCGCAGAACAAGGTGCAGGACGCCGTCAAGCAGATCAACGTCCTCGACCCCACCAGCGAGCTGGGCCGGTTCGAGGACAAGATCCGCCGTCAGGAGGCTCTTGCCCAGGGCAAGGCCGAGATCGCGGCGTCGACGCTGGACGCGCAGTTCGAGAGCCTCGAGGATCTCGGTGAGCTCACCGAGGTCGAAGCGCGTCTCGCCGAGCTGAAGGCCGGCGGCACGCCGAAGCCGCAGGCTGCACTCGAATCCGAATGACACCGCCGGCGGGCGCCGCTCGCGGCGCCCGCCGCCCACCCGACCCGTACTGACATGACCGACTTCCTGATCGTCCCGCAGTGGCAGGGCTCACCCTCCGCGCGGGCAATGCTTCTCACCGACGGCGCCGCCGCCATCGCCGGCGATCTCCCCCGCGCCACCACCACCATGCTCGACGTCCCGCTCGAGGCAGGTGAGTCGCTGGCCAGCGGCGTGCACCGTCTGAGCTCTCTGCTGAGGGTCCGCGCAGCCGTGCAGGACGCCTGGACCGACGGCGCCGTCGTCATCGGCGGCGACTGCAGCGTCACCGTCGCGGCTCTCTCCGCCGTGGACACCACCGACGTCGCCGTGCTGTGGTGCGATGCGCATCCCGACCTGCACTCCCCGCCACATCACCGTCGGGCGCGTTCTCCGGCATGGCGCTGCGCGCGGTGCTGGGCGAGGGCGAGGCCCGACTGGCGCTCGCCCCCGGTGTGCCCCGCGACCGCGTCGTGGCCGTCGGCACCCGCATCGTCGACGACGACGAGCAGGCCGAGCTCGACGAGCTCACCCGTCTCGCCCCCGAGGACCTCGCGCGCCCGGATGCTGCACTCGAGGCGATCCGGGCGACGGGGGCGTCCAGGGTCTGGGTGCACATCGACGTCGACGTCATCGATCCCGCCGAGTTCAGCGGAGTCTCCGAGGCCGCTCCGTTCGGCGCGTCGGCATCCGAGCTGGCCTCCGCCATCCGCCGGGTCCGCGACGAGTTCCCGCTCGCCGGCGCCACAGTGGCCGGCTTCGCACCGCGCACTCCCGCCGCCGCGGTCGACGATCTCGGCGCCGTGCTGCGGCTGATCGGCGCACTCGCATGACCGACGACTGGCGCCCCGCAGCCGAGACCGCACTGGCCCGGGGCCGTCGTTTCGACCGCCGCATCCCTTCGTTCCTGCTGAGATCGCCGATCAGTCGCGTCGGCTACTGGTGGGGCACGGCCGTCGGCTGGGTGTGGGGCTCGCTCTGGAGCACCGGTGCGGTCGAGCGCAGGAACGGCCTGTGGGTGTTCCGCGGCATGCCTGCGTGGACATTCGCGCGCGGCGGGGTCTGCGTCGGCGGCTGCTATCTCACGGGCGACCGAGCTCCGGGCGACGCCGTGCTGCGGCACGAGGCCGTGCACAAGGCACAGTGGCTCCGGTACGGCCTCCTGATGCCGGTGCTGTACCTCTTCGCGGGGAGGGACGCGCTGCGCAACCGTTTCGAGATCGAGGCGGGGCTCGAGGACGGCGGGTACGTGCGCCGTCAGCGCGTCAGCAGGCCGTAGCTCTCCGGAACGCTGATCGCCGACTCGTCGATGCCGAGCGAGTCGGTCAGGTGCTCGACGATGTCGGCGGTGCCGAGGAAGCCGCCGAGCAGCGTCACGCGCGTCTCGATCTCGTCGTCGCAGAGCATCTCGTCGGCCCAGGCGCAGGTCGCCGTCGCGAGCGCCTGTCCCGGTGCGCAGAGACGGCCGGTGCCCGCCGCGCCGGTGCGGCTGCCGCGGGCGAGCCAGGTGACCGTCATCCGGCCCGGCGCCTCGATGACCCCGATGTCGGAGGCCTCCGGCACTTCGATGAAGATGCGGCCCGATGCGCACAGCGGCAGGGTCGCGATGAAGAGCTCGAGGTCGGCCAGCGAGTTCTCGTCGGCCGTGACCAGGTGGTGCGAACGACGACGGGCCTCGCGGCGCTGGGAACGCGCCGTGGCGGTGTCGAGTGAGGTGCGCATGATCTGTCCATCGTAGCACCCAGCCAAGGCTTACCTAACCCCGGTGGAAAGGTCGCTATGCGACCAGTGTGCGCCCGAGCGCCTCGAGCTCGGCGTCGGTCAGGCCGCCCGTCCGCAGATATCCGGCGATCGAGCCGTGCTGCCGCTCGATGCCGGAGAGCAGTTCGCGCATGACCGGCGCCGGCGAGCTCGTGGCGAGATCGATCGCGTTCCGAGCATCCGGATGACGCGCCCGCAGGTACTGCACGATCGCGCGCGTGCGCGCCGCGGGCAGCTGCGACGCGGTGAGCGCGTAATCGGCGATCACCTCCTCGCGGTCGGCGCCGACCGCCGAGAGGGCGAGGGCCACGGTGACGCCGGTACGGTCCTTCCCCACCGTGCAGTGCACGAGCGTCGGCTCCCCCGCCGCGATCACCCGGATCGCGTCGATCAGACGGGGTGCCGCGTCATCGACGAGGTGCCGGTACATGCCGGCGAGGCTGACGTCCTCGGTGAAGAAGGAGGCCACGGACCCGATGAACAGCGGCACCCTCGTCGTCGGCACGTCGAGCAGCATCGACGGCTCAGCGAGCACTTCGGCGTCGTCGCGCAGGTCGATGACCCGGCGCACGCGTTCGCGCAGCAGGCCGTCGCCCTCGGGCGTGAGGTGCGCGAGATTGCCCGATCGGAACAGCACGCCGTCCCGCACCCGCGAGGCCCCAGCGGCGATGCCGCCGACGTCGCGGATGTTCGCGACGCCGGGAATCTGGAGCACACTCATGGATTCCATCCTACGAATCCCAGAGCGCTCAGAGATGAAATCATGATGGTGAGTCACAGCGCATAACATTAAGCATTTCGAGAACCAGATGCCGCTCCTGACTTGTCATTCTGCTTTCGCATTTCCTCGGCGAGCGCTCCAGGACGGAGAATACAGCCGTGGAGAATGACACCAGCGAGTTCCGCTATCTTCCCGGCCAGGCCGCGGCGCTCGGCGTCGCCGCGCCGCAGGTCAGGCGTCTCACCCTCGCGCTCCCGGACGGCCGCACCCTCGGTGCACTCCGCTTCGGCGAAGGCGCCCCCGAGGTCACCCTGCTGCACGGTGCCGGCCTGAACGCACACACCTGGGACACCACGGCCCTGCTCCTGCAGCGCCCGGCGCTCGCGATCGATCTCGCCGGGCACGGCGACTCCTCCTGGCGCGAGGACCTCGACTACAGCCCGCAGACGCTCGCGGCCGATGTCGCGCACGCGCTGGATGCCTGGACGGATGCACCGCAGGTGCTGGTCGGCCAGTCTCTCGGAGGCCTCACCGCCGTCTCCGTCGCCGCCACTCACCCCGCATCCGTCCGCGACCTGGTCATCGTCGACATCACCGCAGGCGTGCGCGGCGACGCCGCACCGGCGGTGCTCGCCGAGTTCTACCAGCAGACCGACTTCGCCTCCCTGGACGAGGCCGTGGACCGCGCCATGTCCTTCGGCTTCGGCAGCACGCGGCCAGAGACCGAGCGTGGCGTGTTCCTGAACACGCGGGTGCGCGCAGACGGACGCGTCGAGTGGAAGCATCACTTCGCGCACCTCGCCTCCGCCGCCCTCGCCACGACGACGCCCGACGCGGGAGCGGCGATCCTGGCATCCGACCGCAGCTGGTCCGACCTCGCGGCCGTCACCGCGCCGATCATCCTCGTCCGCGCGACGAAGGGCTTCGTCAGCGACGCCGACGCCGCGGAGTTCGCGACCCGTCGTCCGGATGCGGAGATCCGCATCATCGACGCGACCCACAACATCCAGGAGACGGCTCCGGCGGCCCTCGCCGGCCTCATCGCGGAATCCGCCGACGCCGTCCGGCGTTGACCCTCCCGCACCCGCACAGCACTGCCGTCTGAAAGGACCGCACATGTTCCGACACCCCACCCGCCTCGCGCTGCTCGGCGCCCTGGCCGCCGTCACGCTCGCGCTCAGCGCGTGCACCGGCTCCGCCGAACCGAGGCCGACCTCGGACGGCAAGCCCGACCCCGACGCCAGCCTGTCGGTGGGTCTCGTGCTCGAGCCGACCAATCTCGACATCCGCCACACCAGCGGTGCCGCGCTCGAGCAGATCCTGTTCGACAACATCTACGAGGGTCTGGTCACCCGCACCCAGGACAACAAGATCGAGAAGCGCCTCGCCGCCGACTACCAGGTCTCCGACGACGGCCTCACCTATTCGTTCACCCTGAACGACGGCGTGACCTTCCATGACGGCACGGCACTGACCTCGGCCGACGTGGCCTCGTCGTACGAGGCCGTCCGCACGGACGAGAGCCTGCAGGGTCACGCCGACTTCGCCGGCGTCGCCTCGGTCACTGCGACCGACCCGAAGACCGTGCAGATCGTACTGACCGCGCCGAACCAGAACTTCCTGTTCTCCCTCACCGGGCGTGCCGGCCTCGTGTTCAAGACGGGCGACACCACCGACCTGAAGACCGCCGAGAACGGCACCGGGCCGTTCACCCTCGGCAGCTGGTCGAAGGGCAGCAGCATCACCTTCGAGCGCTCCGACACGTACTGGGGCGACAAGGCGGGCGTGAAGCAGGTCGTCTTCCATTACATCCCCGACTTCACCGCCGGCGTCAACGCCGCACTGGACGGGACGCTCGACGTGCTCACCGCCGTGGACCCCAACCTCGTCGACCAGCTCGATGAGACCGGGGAGTTCACCGTCACCACGGGTCGCACCACCGACAAGGGCACTCTGGCGTTCAACAACGCGAAGGCCCCGCTGAACGACGAGAAGGTCCGCGAGGCGCTGCGCCTGGCGATCGACCACGATGCGCTCGTCGAAGCCGTCGGCGCCGGCCAGACGATGTACGGCCCGATCCCCGAGCTCGATCCCGGCTACCAGGACCTCTCCGAGCTGGTGCCCTACGACCCCGACAAGGCCAAGAAGCTGCTCGCCGAGGCCGGGCAGAAGGATCTCACCCTGACCCTGACGATCCCGACGTTCTACGGCACGACCGTGCCGCAGGTGCTGATCTCGGACTTCGCGAAGGTCGGCGTCACTCTGAAGGTGAACCGGGTCGAGTTCCCGACGTGGCTCGAGGACGTCTACACGAACCACGACTACGAGCTGAGCTTCGTGCTGCACGTCGAGCCCCGCGACTTCGGCAACTGGGCGAACCCGGACTACTACTTCGGCTACGACAACGCCGAGGTGCAGAAGCTGTACGCCGAGGCGATGACCGAGCTCGATCCCGACGAGTCGGCCGACCTGCTGGCGCAGGCGGCGAAGATCGTGTCCGAGGACGCAGCCGCCGACTGGCTGTACAACGGCGCGACGCTCACCGCCCTGCTCCCGGTGGTGAAGGGCTTCCCCGAGGACTCCATCAACTCCCGGATCGACCTGCTCGGCGTCACCCGCGCGGCCGACTGACGGCACCCGTGCTCCGGTACACGCTCACACGAGGGGCCCTGCTGATCGCAGGGCTCCTCGTGTCGAGCGTGCTGATCTTCCTCACCCTGCGGGTGTTCCCCGGGGATGTCGCACAGCTGATCGCCGGCACGCAGGCGAGTCCCGCGCAGGTGGCGGCGATCCGCGAGTCGCTCGGCCTGGACCGGCCGCTGCCCGTGCAGTACGGGGAGTGGATCGGCGGCGTGCTGCGCGGCGACCTCGGCACCTCGCAGCTGAGCGGGGCGTCCGTCGGCGCGGAGCTGGCGCAGAAGGCGCAGGTGACCGTGCCCCTCGGCCTGATGTCGCTGACGGTCGCTCTGCTGATCGCCGTGCCGTTCGGCATCGTCTCCGCCATGCTGCGAGGGAGGGCGGGCGGGACCGCGATGAACTTCACCGCTCAGGCCGTCGCCGCGGTTCCGGTGATCTGGGCGGGGATGCTGCTGGTCCTGGTGTTCGCGCACGGCCTGCACTGGCTGCCGGCGCAGGGCTTCCCGATCGCCGGCTGGTCGAGACCGGACAAGGCGTTCGAGTCGCTCATCCTCCCCGCCCTGACCATCGGCGTCGTCGAAGGGGCGATGCTCATGCGCTTCGTGCGCAGCGCCACGCTGCAGGCCGCCGGGCAGGACTTCGTGCGCACCGCGGCCGCCAAGGGTCTCACCCGGCGCCGGGCGCTGGTGCAGCACGGCATCCCCGCGGTGGGCCTGTCGATCGTGACCGTCCTCGGACTCCAGGTCGCCGGCATCATCGTCGGAGCGGTCGTGATCGAGCAGCTGTTCACCCTGCCCGGCATCGGACGGATGCTGGTGACGGACGTCGGCACGCGCGACCTGGTCAAGGTGCAGAGCGAACTGCTCGTGCTGACCGGTTTCGTGCTCGTGATCGGATTCCTCGTCGACCTCGTGCACCACGTGATCGATCCCCGGCAGCGGGAGGCGGAATGAACTGGTCGCGCAGACTCTGGGCCTCCGGCACCGGGCGGTTCGCCGTCATCGTCGTCGTCCTGGTCGCTCTCACCGCACTGGTCTCGCTGTTCTGGACACCCTTCGATCCGCTGATCGGCGATGTCCGTGGCCGCTGGGCGCCGCCCGGCTGGCCGCACCTTCTCGGCACCGACGGCACGGGCCGCGACATCCTCAGCCTGATCATGACCGGTGCCCGGACGACGGTGTTCGTCAGCGTCGGCGCGGGGATCGTCGCCACGCTCGTCGGCGTCGCACTCGCCGCACTCGGTGCTCTCACCGCCCGCTGGCTGCGCGAGACCGTCGCGGTGGTCGTCGACATCCTGATCGCGTTCCCGGTGCTGCTGATCGCGATGATGATCTCCGCCGTGTGGGGCGGATCGCTGTGGGTCGTGGTGCTCTCGGTGGGGATCGGCTTCGGCGTGAACATCGCCCGTGTGACACGACCCGAGCTGCGTCGCGTGCAGCAGAGCGACTTCGTGCTCGCCGGCCGGGCGAACGGGCTGACGCCCGGCGAGAACCTCGTGCAGCACCTGCTGCCCAACGTCGCCCCCGTGTTCATCGTGCAGCTGTCCTGGTCGATGGCCGTCGCAGTGCTCGCCGAGGCCGGCCTGTCGTACCTGGGGTTCGGCGCGTCCGTCTCACAGCCGTCCTGGGGCCTGCTGCTGGCCGACCTGCAGCGCTACATCGGCGTGCATCCGCTGTCGGTGCTCTGGCCCGGCCTGGCGATCACGCTGACCGTGCTGGCGCTGAACCTGCTCGGCGACGCCCTCCGCGAGGCGACCGACCCCACGCTCTCCGCCCGCGGCTCGAAGCGCCGTGCGGCAGAGGCGCACGTTCCGGGGGTGGTGTCATGAGCCTGATCGTGCAGGATCTCGTCATCGAGATCGACGGACGTCGCGTCGTCGACGGCGTCTCCTTCGAAGTGGAGACCGGTGAGCGGCTCGGCCTGATCGGCGAATCCGGCTCGGGCAAGTCACTGACCGCGCTCGCGGTCATGGGCCTGCTCCCGGAAGGGGCGACCGCGAGCGGCAGCATCCGCTGGGACGGCACCGAACTGATCGGCCTGCCGGACCGCAGGATGGCAGGGCTTCGCGGCGACCAGATCGGGATGGTCTTCCAGGAGCCGCGCACCGCACTGAACCCGATACGCACCGTTGGCCGTCAGATCGCCGAGACCGTGCGCATCCACGAACACCTCTCGCGGTCCGCCGCGCGTGAGCGCGCGATCGCCGCGGCGGTGCAGGTGCGACTCCCCGATCCCGAGACCATGGTCGACAGGTACCCGCACCAGCTCTCCGGCGGGCAGCGGCAGCGCGTGGCGATCGCGATGGCACTGGCCGCGAACCCGCGCCTGCTGATCGCGGACGAGCCGACCACAGCGCTGGACGTCACGATCCAGGCCGAGATCCTGCGCCTGCTGCTGTCGCTCGTCCAAGAGCGCGACATGTCGCTGGTGTTCATCACCCACGACCTCGCCGTGCTCGCACAGGTCGCGACCACGGGAGTCGTGCTCGAGGAGGGTCGTGTGGTCGAGCGGGGCCCGGTCAGCACTCTTCTCAGTGCACCGACGTCCCCGATCACGCAGGGCCTGCTGCGCGATGCCACGGCGACGCTGTGGCGTCCGGAAGGCGGCGCATCATGACCCTCATCGCGGCGGAAGGGCTCAGCCGCGACTTCCGGCTGCCGAAGGGCGCGATGTTCGAGCGCGCCAGGATGAACACCGCCCTGCATCCGACCGATCTGCAGATCGCCGAGGGCGAGTCCCTCGGCATGATCGGTGAATCCGGGTCGGGCAAATCCACCCTGGTGAAGCTGCTGCTCGGGCTGGATCGGCCCACCACCGGCCGCGTCTTTGTCGACGGCAGGGAGGTGGATGCCACGGCCGGCGCCCGGTCGCTGCACTGGCTGCGCAGGCAGACAGGTCTCGTCCTCCAGGACCCGTACGCGTCGCTGGACCCGCGGATGTCGGCCGGAAGGATCGTCTCGGAGCCGCTGCGCGCCCTCGACATCGACGGTGACCACCGCGCCAGAGTGCGAGACGTGCTGGAACAGGTCGGCCTCGAGCCTGAGATGGCGGACCGGCATCCGCACGAGTTCAGCGGCGGTCAGCGGCAGCGCATCGCTCTGGCGCGCGCGATCGCGCACCGACCGCGCATCCTGGTCGGTGACGAACCGCTGTCCGCGCTCGACGTGACCGTGCGCGCGCAGATCCTCGAACTGCTCGAGGAGCTGCGGCGGACCGAGAACCTCACGCTCGTCCTCGTGTCGCACGACATCGGCGTGGTGCAGAACCTCAGCGACACCGTTGCTGTGATGAAGGACGGCCGGATCGTGGAGCACGGGCCCGTGGACGCCGTGCTGCGGCATCCGCAGCAGGACTACACGAAGGCGCTCCTCGCCGCGATCCCCGTCATCCGCCCTGGTCGTTGAGCGAGCGAGCGAGGAGCGAGCGAGGAGCGAGCGAGACGAAACGCGCCACGCTCTCCGACGAGCGTCTCGTCTCGCTTCGCTCGCTCAACGATCGCGGAGCGACAGCTGCAGGAACTGCACACCGAGGTCGCGGCCGAACTTCTCGCCCACGTCGCGCAGCGCACCGGCGTCGCGGAACCCGGCCTTGCGGTGCAGCGCGAGCGAGGCGTCCGCGCCTTCGACGATCACGGCGATGACCTCGCGGAGCCCTGCCGCACGGCACGCGTCCAGGAACTGCGCCATCAGCGCCCAGCCGTAGCCCTGGCCGCCGGTGCCCGGTGCGAGGTAGATCGAGTTCTCGACCGTGTGCCGATACGCCGACTTCGGCGACCACGGCTGCGCGAGCGCATAGCCGATCAGCGTGCCGTCCTCGGACTCGGCGACGAGGAACGGCAGGCCGGCGGCTCGGATCCTGGTCGCCTTCGCCGTCCAGTCGTCGTCCGTCGACTCGATCTCGTCGAAGGTGACGACCGACTCGCGCACGTAGTGGTTGTAGATCGCCCGGATGCCGGGGAGGTCGGCGTCCCCGATCGACCGCACTCTCACGCCTCTCCCCCGACACGCCAGTCCACGGGGGCGACGCCCTGCTGCGCGAGCAGTTCGTTGGCGCGGGAGAACGGACGGGAGCCGAAGAATCCGCGGCTTGCCGAGAGCGGCGACGGATGGGCCGACTCGATGACGGGCGTCTGCCCGAGGAGCGGCTTGAGCCCCCGGGCATCCGCACCCCACAGGATCGCGACGAGCGGCCTGTCCCGCGCGACCAGCGCGCGGATCGCGAGTTCGGTGACCTGCTCCCAGCCCCAGCCCCGGTGGGATGCCGGGGTGCCGGGCCGCACGGTCAGCACCCTGTTCAGCAGCAGCACCCCCTGATCGCTCCACGCCGTGAGGTCGCCGTGCGGGGCGGGCGGGATGCCGAGGTCCTCCTGGCGCTCCTTGTAGATGTTGCCCAGGCTGCGCGGGAGCGGCCGCACATCGCCGTCGACGGCGAAGGACAGGCCGATCGGATGCCCGGGTGTCGGGTACGGATCCTGGCCGGTGATGAGCACCTTGACGTCGTCGAGAGGGCGCTGGAACGCCCGCAGCACGTTCGCACCGGACGGCAGGTACCCGCGGCCGGCCGCCACTTCGCCTCGCAGCCGGCTGCCGAGTTCGGCGATCACCGGCTGCACGGGTGCGAGCGCCTCCGCCCAGCCCGGATCGAGCTGCCCGTCGGCGGCGAGCTCGACGAGCGTCTTCGGCATCAGAGTGCGCCCCGGCCGCTGGAGACGATCACGCCGCCCTCGGCGGGAGAGACGCGCCAGACGCTTCCCTCCCCGGCGATGCGCAGCCCGTCGGCTCCGGCGATCAGTGCGGTGCTCTCGTCGATGCCCACGCCGCCGTCTGTGGCGCCGGCCTCGGTCGCGGCGATCAGCCGGGCCAGCGTGCCCCACTGCGCCACGTGCACATCCACAGACACGTCGACCAGGCCGATGCCCGGCACCACAGTCACCTCCTCGAGGTCCTCGGCGGTGTCCTCCGGCACGACCGGGACCCCGCCGATCCGCCAGCCGCCCAGGATCGCCCGCTCGGCGGCGATCATCGCGCCCGCGGAGAAGCCCAGATACGGCGTGCCGTTCCCGACGGCGGTGCGGATGCGGTCGAAGCTCGGCTCGAGGGCGGAGTGGTACGCCGGGGTCAGACCGCCCCCGATCACGATCGCGTGCACCCCGTCGAACATCGCCGGATCGACGCGGTCGGTCTCGGCGACGGCCACGAGCCGGATGTCGAGCGATGCGGCTCCGTCGGCCGTGACCGCGTCGATGAGATCGCGGGCGTGCCCGGTTCCGCCGTCCTCGCGGACCGTCACGACCACGACGACCGGAGTCGTTCGGTCCGGCGCCGCGGCGAGCGCCTCGGCGGTGAACGGCGCGAAGGCCGCGCGCCCGAAGCCGCCGCCGACGAGATGCACGCCCACGGTCAGCCCTCGATCCGCGGGCGCAGCGGACCCCGCGCCAGCAGGTGCGACGCGGCCTGCGCCACCGGGCGGATCACGATGAGGTCGAGGTTCACGTGCGCGGGCGCGTTCAAGGCGTAGGCGGCGACATCGGCGACGTCCTCCGCGACCAGAGGCGCCTCGACACCGGAGTACACGGCCTCGGCCGCGACCGCATCGCCGCCGAGCCTGCGCAGAGTGAACTCCTCGGTGTGCACCATTCCCGGCGCGATCTCGGTGATGCGGATCGGCTCGCCGTTCAGCTCCAGGCGCAGCACCTGCGGGATCATCGACTCCGCGGCCTTGGCCGCGTTGTACCCGCCGCCGCCGGGATAGGCGCCCCGGGCTGCCACCGAGGTCACGAACAGCAGGTCGGCGTGACCATCCGCCGCCGCGGCACGCAGCTGCGGGAGCAGTGCCGCGGTGAGCTGCTGGGCGGCGATCACGTTCGACTCGTACATCCAGCGCCACTGCTCGGCGGATCCGCTCTCGACGCGGTCCGTGCCCCTCGCGCCGCCGGCGACATGCACGAGCGCGTGCACCGGACCGGTCTCGTCGAGGTGGGCCACCAGGGCCCCGATCTGCTCGGCATCCGTGAGATCGGCGGCGAACGCCGTCGAACCCGTCTCGGCGGCAAGCGCCTCCAGCCGTTCCGCGCGCCGGGCGACGCCGACGACATCCCACCCCGAGGAGCGGAGCGCCCGCACCGTCGCCTCGCCGATACCGGTGCTCGCACCGGTCACCACCGCACGCCTGTTCACCATGCCTCCACCGTACGACGCCCGGTGCGATTCCGTGACGAGACAGCCCGGGCCGCAATCAATAGAGTCTGTAGGTGTCCTCGCTGATCCAGCCGTCCGTCGGACTGCCCGTGGATCGCACTGTCACGTCGATTCCCGAGTGGAGCGGGCTGGGCCCCAAGATGCCGAACGTCACCCTCGACAGTCCCTGTCCCGCGATGCTGCCCGAGAACAGGAGTGTGTACGTGACGGTTCCGTCGCCGTTGTCCACCGCACCGGCGGCCGTCCAGGTCGGATCAGTGGCGGGCAGGCTGGGAACCGACGGACTGCTTCCCCCTGCATTGGCGATCACAGCGGGCTGCACATCGCCGACGTCGACACGAGCGAATGTCACGGTCACGGTGCCGCTGGTGATGTCGGCAACAGGTGTCGACGTCGCGTGAGTGTCGTCGTTGCGCAGCTGGATCGACGCGCCGTAGTACTCAGGATTGACCCACGAGCCACCGGTCGCCGTCTCGAGGACGAGCCTGCCCAGGTCATCCCCGGATGCGGCCCGTGCGGGCGTCGCGATTGCGACAGCGACCACGGGCACCGACCACGCGGCCCCGGCGAGCACCGTCCTCCGACTCGGTCCCGCCCCGGTCGAAGTCGTCTCGGTCGTCATCGTGTCAGCCTCCTGAATCGGCCATGTCGCCGCATCCGGTCATTCCGTACGATATCCAATCGTGTCGCGTGCGATGGGCAAGGGTGGCCTCGGGTGTTACGTCACATTTCCCATCCCCTGTTGACAGGCGTCGTTCTTCCGTAGTGTCGCTGGAAGGCATCCGCCGCACTCACCCGCTTCCATCCCTGGGGGAACCTCATGTCCGCAGCCGAGAACTGGCGCTTCGAGACCAAGCAGATCCACTCGGGCGCCGCGCCCGACCCTGTCACCAAGGCCCGCGCGACGCCGATCTACCAGACCACGTCGTACGTCTTCGACAACGCCGACCACGCCGCGAACCTGTTCGCGCTGGCCGAGTTCGGCAACATCTACACCCGTATCCAGAACCCCACGCAGGACGTGCTCGAGCAGCGCCTCGCCGCGCTCGAGGGCGGCACCGGAGCCCTGGTGCTCTCCAGCGGCCAGGCCGCGTCGACCTTCGCCATCCTGAACATCGCGCAGGCCGGCGACCACTTCGTGGCGTCGAGCTCGATCTACGGCGGCACGTACAACCTGTTCAAGTACACGCTGGCCAAGCTCGGCATCGAGGTCACGTTCGTCGAGAACCAGGACGACCCCGAGGAATGGCGCCGCGCCGTGCGCCCGGAGACGAAGCTGTTCTTCGCCGAGACGATCGGCAACCCCCAGATCAACGTGCTCGACATCCGCACCGTCGCCGACATCGCGCACGAGAGCGGCGTGCCGCTGATCGTCGACAACACGATCGCCACCCCGTACCTGATCCGCCCCTTCGAGCACGGCGCCGACATCATCGTGCACTCGGTGACGAAGTTCCTCGGCGGGCACGGCACCACGATCGGCGGCGTCGTCATCGACGGCGGCAAGTTCGAGTGGTCGAAGAACGTCGACCGCTTCCCCGGACTCACCCTGCCCGACCCGTCCTACCACGGCGCCTCGTACACGACCGCCGTCGGCGACTCGCTCGCGTACATCATCAAGGCCCGCGTGCAGCTGCTCCGCGACCTCGGCTCCGCCATCGCCCCGCAGAGCGCCTGGAACCTCATCCAGGGCGTCGAGACGCTGTCGCTCCGTGTCGAGCGCCACGTTCAGAACGCTCAGGAGATCGCCGAGTGGCTCGATGGTCGCGACGACGTCGCCACCGTCAACTACTCCGGCCTGCCCACGTCACCGTGGTACGCCGCCGCCAACAGGTACGCGCCCAAGGGCGTCGGCGCGGTGCTCTCGTTCGAGCTCAAGGGCGGCGTCGACGCCGGCCGCGAGTTCGTCAACAACCTGTCACTGTTCAGCCACCTGGCCAACATCGGCGACGTGCGTTCGCTGGTCATCCACCCGGCATCGACCACGCACTCCCAGCTCTCCCCGAGCAGCAGCTCTCCGCCGGCGTCACCCCCGGCCTGGTGCGGCTCTCGGTGGGACTCGAGAACATCGACGACCTCAAGGCCGATCTCGACCAGGCGCTCGCCGCCGCCCGCCGCGTGACCGAGGCCGCGCGCGCGTAATCCTCTCCTCCTCGAGACGCGGATGCCCCGGACCGTCAGGTCCGGGGCATCCGCGCGTTTCCCCGCCCCGCGGTGCGTAACGTGCCGCCGTCGGACGGCTTCTCACGGAAGAATGGGTGCATGGACTGGCAGACGACCTCGGCGGACACGGTGCCCTCGCGGCGTGTGACCGAAGCGCAGTCCAGCATGATGCGGGCGCGCCCGCCGGCGACCGGCGCCTGGCGCGACGGAGATCCCGCGGGCGGGCGGAGCTTCACCGACCTCGGCGCCTTCCGCACCGAGAACGGCGCAGAACTGCCCGGCATCCGGCTCGCGTGGGAGTCGTGGGGCGAGCTGAACGCCGCCCGCGACAACGCGATCCTGGTGCTGCACGCCCTCACCGGCGACAGCCACGTGCGCGGAGCCGCGGGTCCGGGGCATCCGACCGGCGGGTGGTGGGACGACATCGTCGACTCCGACGGTCCGATCGACACCGACGAGTGGTTCGTGATCGCGCCGAACATGCTGGGCGGATGCCAGGGATCGACCGGCCCCGCCAGCATCGCGCCGAACGGCCGGGAGTGGGCGTCCCGCTTCCCGTACCTGACGATCCGCGACCAGGTCGCCGCGCAGGTCATGCTCGCCGACGCGCTCGGCATCGATCGCTGGGCCGCCGTGATCGGCGGATCGATGGGCGGCATGCACGCGCTGGAGTGGGCCGTGACGCATCCCTCGCGCGTCGAGCGACTGGCCGTGCTGTCCTCTCCCCGGTCACCACCGCCGATCAGCTCGCGCTGAACTTCGTGCAGCTCGAGACGGTGCGGATGGATCCTCGGTTCGACGGCGGCGAGTACTACGACTCCGCGCTGGGCGAAGGCCCGCATCGCGGTCTCGCGCTCGCCCGCCGCATGGCGCTGCTGAACTACCGCAGCCCGATCGAGCTGAACCAGCGCTTCCAGCGCTCCTGGCAGTCGGATCTGTCGCCGCTGGGACGTGGTGGGCGATTCGCGGTGGAGTCGTACCTCGACTTCCACGGCAACAAGTTCACCCGGCGCTTCGACGCGAACAGCTATCTGACGCTGGTCGAGGCGATGAACTCGCACGACATCGGCCGCGACCGCGGCGGTGTCGAAGAGGCGCTGCACCGGGTCACCGCGAAGACCCTGGTGCTGGGCATCGACACGGACCGGCTGTTCCCTGTCGACGGTCAGCAGCGCATCGCGCGCAGCATTCCGAACACGATCGACGACGGAGCCGTGGTGCTCACCAGCGACTTCGGCCACGACGGCTTCCTCATCGAGACCGACGAGGTGGGCGGCCACCTGCGCCGGCTGCTGGAGGACTAGGAGCGCTCGTACGTCCAGGGCAGGCGCCCTGTCGCGACGCGGTTGCGCGCACCCGGCGCGCCCGGCTGCTCGGAATGATGCTCATCGCCCTCCCAGAGGAAAACCCGCCCATCGGCGGTCTCGAGGATCCTCGTGCGCCGCAGCTCGGGAGCACCCAGCGCGGCTCGCGCATCGGCGGCCGTGCGGTGCAGCAGCAGTCCGTGCAGCGTCACCCAGGTCGGCGGCCAGAGCACCAGCTCGCCCTCGGCCTGCATCCGCAGCGCCGCCTCGGGCGAGACCCAGAGCGCCCGCTCGATCTCACCGGGATTCACCCGCACCTCGTCGCCGTCCTCCGAGGCGAGGAAGAACCAGGTGCGGATGCGTTTCGGAATCTCACGCGGCGGCTCCCAGCAGGACAGGGCGACGAGATCGCGGATGCGGATGCCGGCCTCTTCGGCGGTCTCGCGCACCGCTGCCGATTTCGCCCGCTCGACCTCGTCGTCACCGAGATCGCCGGGCTCCAGCCTGCCGCCCGGGAACACCCACGAGCCGGCGAACGAACCGCGATCCGGGCGCAGCAGCAGCAGCACCTGCATCCCCTCCGGCGCATCCCTCAGGACGACCGCGGTGCCCGCGAGCGGGAGATCGCCCTCGAACTCGGCGCTCGCGTCCTCAGCGCTCCGAGGCATCCTCGATCGCCGCCTCGAGCCGCTCGATCTTGCCGTCGATCTCGCCGCTGTGCCCCGGACGGATGTCGGCCTTGAGCACCAGCGACACCCGAGACCCGAACGGCATGACCGCTTCGGTCGCGCGCTTGACGACGTCCATCACGGTGTCCCAGTCCGGTCCCTCGATCTCGGTGAACATCGAGGTCGTCCGGTGCGCCAGCCCGGAGTCGCGCACGACCTTCACGGCTGCGGCGACGGCGTCGTGCACGGATGCGTCGGGGTTCTCTGCCCCGTCGCGGGGAGCGCCGCTGGGGGCGACGGAGAAGGCGATGAGCATGGGGGTACCTCCGGTTCGGTGTTCGGTCAGCGGGAACGACTCGTGGCGGGCACGCGCAGCAGCGCGGCGGTGCTCACCACGGCCAGCACGACGAGCAGGATGTTGCGGGCGCTGAGCAGCAGCACGGGCAGCGGTTCGGCGCGCAGCAGCGCGTCGTAGGTCAGCGGATAGACGAGGAAGGTGAGGGCGCACAGACCCAGCACCAGCAGCGCAGGGGTCACGGCGCGCGTGCGATCCAGCACCAGCCACAGAATGATCGGCGCGATCAGCCAGGTCTGGAACTGCGGCGAGCCGACCTTGTTGGTGACGATCAGGACGGTCACGAGCGTCAGGGCGAGCGGAGGGAACAGCCGTTGCCAGGTCGCGCCGCGCACGGCCTTCACGCACCCGACCGTCGCGACGGCAGCCGCGACGAGCACCATGAGCGGTGTGAGCACGGCCGAGACGACGGATGCTCCGGGTGCCTCGATCTGAAAGGTCAGGATGTCGTACGAGTACACGATCGAGGCACGGCCGGCGAGCGCCAGCCAGAGGAACGGCGTCGCGGCGACGGCCTCGATCTGGAGTCCACGACCGGTCTGCCGGCCGAGGAAGCCGAACAGCTCGCGGTCCGCGCCGAGCAGCAGCAGCACGACGATCGCCGCCGCCGTCACCGCTGCGGCGGCGAGAAGGATGCGGATGCGCTGCTTCACCGCGATGACCGCGGCCAGCACGAGCGCCGCGGGCCAGATCTTGATCCAGGCGCCGATCGTCAGCAGCGCTGCTCCGACGGCGGGACGCGTGGCGAGCCAGAGGCCGCCGATCACCGCGAGCGGCACGGTGATCGCATCAAGCCGGTACATCGCGATCGGTCCGAGCAGCAGCAGCGCGCCGCACCAGAACCAGCCGGCGCTCCGGCGACGGTGCGTCCTGCCCCGGCCGACCAGCACGGCGAACCCGATCAGGTCGAGCACGGTGACCAGCACGGCCCAGGCGACGAGATAGGCGCTCGTGGCACCCATCGAGCCGACCAGCGGAGTCGCGAGCAGGTGGGCCACGATCATCGGGATGAGGGCGAGCTGCGGATACACCCACGGCTCGGTGATGCCCACGATCGCACCGCCGGTCAGCGCGGAGTGCGACCACGGCTGATAGACGAGCACCACGTCGCCCATCGGCTGGCTGGGCAGCACCCATCCGAACCAGGCGATCACGGCGTGCACGGCCACGAAGGCGGCCCAGAGTGCGATCGTGCCGGGGCGGACTCGCGCCCTTGTCATGCCAGCAGCTCCGCCACCGCGTACGGCAGCGCTTCGGCGACGTCCAGCGCGACGATCGGATGCCCCACCGCGCCGTGCTCGGCACCGGCTGCGATGGTCGCCGCGCGACCGTGCAGCCAGACCGCCGAAGCCGCGACCTCCGCGGGGCTCTTGTCGACGTTCGCGGCGAGCAGGGCACCGATCACCCCGGCCAGCACATCGCCCGCCCCGGCCGTCGCGAGCCAGCCGGGCGCATTCGCGACCACGACGGCGTCTCCGTCCGGTGCGCAGACCAGGGTGCGCGCCCCCTTCAGCAGCACCGTGCAGGACAGGACGGCGGCGACCTCGTTCACCTGTGCGGCGCGACCCGTCTCATCGACGGGGAACCCGGCCGGCAGCCCGAGCCGATCCCGCAGCCGGGCGAACTCCCCCGCGTGCGGCGTGATGACCATCGGCGCAGTGCTGCCGCGCACCAGGTCGAGGGCGCCGGCGTCCACGACGACCGGGTGCTCACCCGCGAGGATGCTGCGCAGTGCGCGCTCCTCGTCGTAGCCGCGTGCCGACATGGCCGAGGGGCCGGCATCCGCTCGCAGCGTGCCCGGCAGCGGCAGGGCCGCAGTGTCGGTCGCCACGCCGCGGCCGGAGCCGCCCACGCGGACGCCACCGTCCGTGCCGGAGCCGATGACCCAGGCGTCCACGTGCGCACCGGCATCCGCACCCAGCACGGTCTCCGGCCGGCGGGCGAGCACCGCTTCCGTCGCAGGTCCCGCGTAGCGCACGAAGCCGCATCCGGCGCGCCAGGCGCCCTCGACGCCGAGCACCGCCGGCCCGGGTACCGGGCCGATCCGGTGCGCAGCGCCACCACGCCGCGCGAGCGCTTGTCGTCGTCGGGGCCGGGGGCGCGCAGGAAGCGCGCCGCATCCGCACCGGTCCACTCACGCATGACTCCACGTTAGCGCCGGCCGTTCGGCGGAGCGGTACGGTCAGGGGGTGAGCCTGCTGTTCTCCCCTCTGACCCTCCGCTCCGTCACTCTGCGCAACCGACTCTGGGTGTCGCCGATGTGCATGTACTCCGCCGTGGAGGGCATGCCCGGCGACTGGCATCACGTGCACCTGCCGCAGTTCGCCGACGGCGGGGCGGGACTCGTCGTGGCCGAGGCCACCGCCGTCGTGCCGGAGGACCGGATCTCGCCGCACGACACCGGGCTCTGGAACGACGCGCAGCGCGACGCCTGGGCGCCGGTCGTGCGCAGCATCCGGGCTCGGGGCGCGCATGCCGGCATCCAGCTCGCGCACGCGGGTCGCAAGGCGTCGACGTGGTGGCCGTGGGCCGAGCAGCAGGGCTCGGTGCCGGCCTCCGAGGGCGGATGGCCGACCGTCGCGCCGTCGGCCATCGCCTTCGAAGGGTTCGCCGCACCGAGCGCACTCGACGAGGCGGGGATCGAGGCGGTCGTCACCGGCTTCGCCGACGCGGCGCGCCGCGCTCTGGATGCCGGGTTCGAGGTGCTCGAGGTGCACGGCGCGCACGGCTATCTGCTGCACCAGTTCCTCTCGCCGCTGTCGAATCAGCGCACGGACGAGTACGGCGGCAGCCTGCAGAACCGGGCCAGGCTGCTGCTGCGCGTCGTGCAGGCGGTCCGTTCGGTCGCGGGCGAGGGCGTCCCGCTGCTGGTGCGCATCTCGGCCACGGACCACGCCGAGGGCGGCTTCGTGCCAGAGGAGGCCGCGATCGTCGGCGGCTGGGCGATCGAGTACGGCGCCGACCTCATCGACGTCTCCAGTGGCGGCCTGGTCCTGCACCAGCAGATCGACCTGCACCCGGGCTATCAGGTGCCACTCGCCGAGATCGTGCGGCAGGACGGACGCGTCGCCACCACCGCGGTCGGGCTCATCACCGTGGCCGATCAGGCCGAGCAGGTCATCGCCACGGGAGCGGCCGACGCCGTGTTCGCCGGACGGGAGTGGCTGCGGGACCCGCACTTCGGTCTGCGGGCCGCCCACGAGCTGGGCGCCGAGATCGCCTGGCCACCGCAGTATCGGCGCGCACGCTGGAGGTGACGGCACGGCCGCCGGCGCTCGGCACCGGCGGCCGCGAGGGTCTCAGCGCCCGTAGCCGCGCCTGGTGGCGTCCTGCACCTCGCCGACGAGCTCCTCGATGATGTCCTCGAGGAACAGCACCGCGGTGGTCTCGCCGCTGCGGTCGCGCACCCGGGCGAGGTGGCGCCCGGCGCGGCGCATCGCGGTCAGCGCGTCCTCGAGATCGGTGTCCTCCTGCACGGGCACCATGTGGTGGATGCGCTTGGACGGCACCGGGACGGTGGCGCGCTCGGCGGCATCCGGGCCCTCGGCGGCGCGCAGGATGTCCTTCAGGTGCACGTAGCCGGCAGGGAGACCCTCGTCGTCGACGATCACGTAGCGGGAGAACCCGTGACGGGCCACCGCGCGCTCGATCTCGTCCGGCGTCGTGGTCTGCGGAAGTGTGACCAGTTCGCTCAGAGGCACTGCCACGTCCCTGGCCTTCTTGTCGGTGAACTCCACGGCGGCGGCGACGGTGCCCGCGGTGTCGGTCAGCACGCCCTCACGGCGCGACTGATCGACGATCGTCGCCACCTCGTCCAGGGTGAACGTCGAGGCCGCCTCGTTCTTGGGCTCCACCCGGAACAGCCGCAGCACGGCGTTCGCCGACGCGTTCAGGAACCAGATCACCGGCATGAACACCTTCGAGATCCACACCAGCGGCGTCGCGAGCAGCAGCACCGCGCGATCCGGCAGCGAGAACGCGAGGTTCTTCGGCACCATCTCGCCGAACACGACGTGCAGGAACGACACCAGCACCAGAGTGATGACGAACGCCGTGACGTCGACGACCGCGACCGCCCAGCCCAGCGCCTCCAGGGGCACCGCCAGCAGGTGGTGGATCGCCGGCTCGGAGACGTTCAGGATCAGCAGCGAGCAGATCGTGATGCCCAGCTGCGAGGTCGCCAGCATGAGCGTGGCGTGCTCCATGGCGAACAGCGCCGTCCTCGCCGAGCGCGACCCCTTCTCGGCGAGGGGCTCGATCTGCGACCGGCGCGCCGAGATCACCGCGAACTCGGCGCCGACGAAGAAGGCGTTGCCCAGCAGCAGCACGACCAGCCAGACCAGTCCCGCCCAGTCGTTCATCGGACGTCCTCCTGCTCGTCGGACGCCGGATCGGGCGTGAAGCGGATGCGATCGATGCGGCGTCCGTCCATGCGCACGACGTGCAGGACGCCCTGTGCGGTGCGCACCTCGTCGCCGATGACGGGAACCCGCTCGAGCAGGCTCATCACGTAGCCGGCGACGGTGTCGTAGACGTCGCCCTCCGGTACGGCGATGCCGGTCTGCGCGAGCAGCTCGTCGGGACGCAGCTCACCGGGGAAGGTCACCGAATCCTCACGGCGCACGATGCCGGCGCGGGTGCGGTCGTGCTCGTCCGAGACCTCGCCGACGATCTCCTCCACGAGATCCTCCAGCGTGACCAGCCCCGCGGTTCCGCCGTACTCGTCGACGACGATCGCCAGCTGGTAGCCCTTGGCGCGCAGCTCGGCGATCAGTGCGTCCAGGTGCACGGTCTCGGGCACGCGGAGCGGCTCGGTGGACAGGGCGCCGACCGGCACATCGGCCCGGCGGTCGCGCGGCACGCCGACGGCGGCCTTGAGATGCACGATGCCGGTGATGTCGTCGAGGTCGTCGCCGTGCACGGGGAAGCGGCTGTGTCCGGTGCGGCGGGCGAGTTGGATCACGTCGTCCGCACTGTCGGATGCGGCGAGCGCATGCATGCTCGGACGCGCAGTCATGATGTCCGCCGCGGTGAGGCGGGCGAACGTCAGGCTGCGGTCCAGCAGGGTCGCCGTGTCCTCCTCGAGGAGGCCGGCGCTGGCGGATCGGCGCACCAGGGAGGACAGCTCCTCGGCGCTGCGCGCACCGGAGAGCTCCTCCTTGGGCTCCACGCCCATCGATCGCAGCACAGCGTTCGCGCTGCCGTTGAGCACCAGGACGGCGGGTTTGAACACCGCGGTGAAGGCCGTCTGGAACGGCAGCACGAGCTTCGCGGTCGCGATCGGCAGTGCCAGAGCGAAGTTCTTGGGCACCAGCTCGCCGAGGATCATCGACAGCAGCGTGGCGACGATCATCGCCACGACGACCGCGATCGGCCGCACTACGCCCTCCGGCACGCCCCAGGAGGTGAGTACGGGCGCGAGCAGATTCGAGATCGCCGGTTCCATCGTGTAACCGGTCAGCAGCGTGGTCAGCGTGATGCCGAGCTGTGCCGACGACAGATGCGTCGAGGTGATCTTCAGCGCCCGGATGGTGAGTCCGAGTCTGGACTCGCCACGGGCCTGACGTGCTTCGAGTTCAGCGCGGTCGAGATTGACCAGCGCGAACTCACTGGCCACGAAGAGGCCGGTGCCGATCGTGAGAAGGAGCCCCACGCCCAACAGGATGAAATCCATCAGCTGATCCCCTCCGAGAGATGGAGGAGCGGGCAGTGGGGCGAGGGACTGCAAGAAGGAGGGTCGTCCATTGTGCGCCCGATTCTACATACCCGCGCTGTGTTCCCGCCCGGCCGGATGCCCGCGGACTTGCCCGCCGTCGCGCTGCAGTTTCGCGTTCGCGCGGCATGTCCCGGCATCCGATCCTGGTCGCGCGGCATTTTCGTGCACGCGTTGCGCGTATATGCGCCGCGCGCGCCGACAAGTGCCGCGCGAGTCCCGCGCGGCGATCCGCGGATGCCGCTATCGGCTGTTCCGCGGTGCCTGCGCCGCTCGCTCCCGCGGGCGCGGAAGCCGTGAGGGCAGTCCGTCGCCGGTCAGGATGTCGTATAGCAGCTGAGGGTTGCGATGGGCATCCGTGCGCCAGCGGGACATGCCCTTCACACGCCGACGCAGCTGGTCGCCGCGGTCCTTCTCGTCCAGCAGCGCCTGCTCCGGCGTCCGCCCTTGGAGGATGTCGGGGTCGAAGTACTTGCCCGTCCCGTCGAACTCGCCGACGTGGTCGAAATCCTCCCAGTAGAAGTCCGACCGCGCGCGCCTGCCCTGGTCCAGGCGGAACTCCTTCTGGAGGACGGGCGAGGGGAAGCCGAGCCGGTCGATCAGCACGCGGGCCTCGGATTCGCGAACGGAGTCGGCGAGAGACGTGCTGAAGTCGAGTGCTGCACGTGCCCGTCCCCGTCCTCGCCGCGTCTGCTGATCGAGGAGCGTCAGGATCTCATCGACGGTCGTGAGCGGTCCGCCCTCGCGACGAGCCCACAGAGCCTGATCCATCGCGACGACGCCGGCCATGAAGCCGGCATCGGCCGCGAGGTCGATCGCCGTCTGCGCGGGCGAGGTCACCAGATGACCGTGCCATTCGACGAGCTCGACCCCGTCGAAACCGAGTGCCCGGCGAATGACGTTTCCCGTCGATCGGCCTCCGGTGGTCCGGGCGACACGGACGGCGACGCCTCTCGGCCAGGCCTCGACTCGATCGATGCCCCACACGGCGGCGGCCGCCGAACCCATGTACACCTGAGGCGAGCGCGCGTGCTCCGCGACCTCGACGACCGTCACGAGATGTCGCTGCAGCGGAGTGAGCTTCTTCCACGCGCCGCCGGGCACGAAGCTGCCGGCGACCACCCTGTGCACGTCACCCCGTCTGACGAGCGTCCGGAGTCTGCGGTCCGACATCCCGACTCCACCACGGTCGCGGCGTCGGCGGATGTCGATCTCGGGACCGGTCTGCTGGGTCATTCCGGAAGGCTGTCATGAGCAGCATCCGCTTCCTCTGCCACATGTCCCTCGCTGCGGAGAACTCGTCGGACATCCGCGCTTGGGGAGGACCGGTCACTCGCAGAGCCGACCCTGCCATCGACGCAGAATCCGTGTTCGTCCGCGCGGCACTCTTCGGCTCGCGCTACGCGGATACGCGGTGCATGAGCACGGAACAGCAGCGGGAACCGATTCGGACGTAAGGATCAGTAGCGCGAACACGGAACAGCAGCGCGATCCCAACCGGACGCAGCGAGCAGCAGCGCGCGCAGACCAGCAGCGCGAACGGGGAACGCGCCCGCCCGCTCACCACGAGACGGGCAGCGCCTTGCCCTCTTCGTAGCCTGCGGCGGACTGCAGCCCCACCAGGGCGCGCTCGTGGAACTCCGGCACGGTGGCCGCCCCCGCGTAGGTGAACGACGAGCGGATGCCCGAGGTGATCATGTCGAGCAGGTCCTCGATGCCGGGACGCAGCGGGTCGAGGTAGATGCGAGACGAGGAGATGCCCTCGGCGAACAGCTCCTTGCGCGCACGCTCATACGAGTCCAGACGGCCGAACCGGGCCTGCACGGCCTTCGTCGAGGCCATCCCCCACGACTCCTTGAACGCGCGCCCCTCGGCGTCGTGCTGCAGCTCGCCCGGCGCCTCGATCGTGCCGGCGAACCACGATCCGACCATGACGGATGCCGCACCGGCGGCGAGCGCCAGTGCCACATCGCGCGGGTAGCGCACTCCCCCGTCCGCCCATACGTGCGCGCCGGCCTGTCGCGCGGCCTCGGCGGTCTCGAGCACGGCGGAGAACTGCGGGCGGCCGACCGCCGTCATCATGCGGGTCGTGCACATCGCGCCGGGACCGACCCCGACCTTCAGGATGTTCGCACCGGCGGACACCAGGTCGCCGACGCCATCGGCTGTCACGATGTTGCCCGCGACGATCGGGATGCCGAGATTCAGGCCCGCGACCAGCGCGAGCGCGCGCAGCATCCCCTCCTGGTGTCCGTGCGCGGTGTCGACCACGAGCACGTCCACCCCGGCCGCGGCGAGCGCCTCGGCCTTCTCGGCGACCTCGCCGTTGATGCCGACCGCCGCCGCGACGGCCAGCCGTCCGGACGCGTCGACGGCGGGCCGGTACAGGTTCGAGCGCAGCGCCGTGCGCCTGCTGAGCGTGCCGACGAGGTGCCCGTGGTCGATCACGAGCGCCATCTCGGCGTCCAGCGCGTCGACGGCGTCGAAGGCCGCGCGGCCCTCGCCCACCGTCTCGGCGTCGATCGCCGGCGCATGGGCGTGCACGAGGTCGCCGAGTGCGGCATCCGGCAGCGCGGTCGCGAGGCGGGTGGCGGGCAGGATGCCGGAGATCTGCTCGATCGGCAGGCGGGCCTCGCCCGACGTCGCGGCCACGACGATGCCGAGCCCTTCGGTCGGCGGCAGCAGTCGCAGAGCGTCGGCGACAGTGGCCGACGGCGGCAGGACGAGCGGGGTGTCCCAGCGCACGGGCTGACGCTTGACCCAGCGGATCGCCGCGTCGAGCTCCTGCAGCGGCAGATCCTGTGGCAGCACTCCGAGACCGCCGCGCCGTGCGAGAGCCGCGGCCAGCCTGGGGCCGGTCACCGAGTTCATGTTCGCGGCGACCAGCGGGATGGTCGCCGGAGTGCCGTCGGCAGGGGCCAGGTCGACCTGCAGACGGCTGGTGATGCCCGAGCGCCGGGGCACCAGGAACACGTCGGAATACGTGAGGTCGACCATGGGCCGTTCGCCTGCAAACTCCATGCCTTCAACGGTACCGGTCCGGGGGCGCGGCGGCGGTCCCGGATCATGCGTTCATGCAGGGAATGGCATTAGGCTTGAACCCCGTAACGTGTGCGGGTCTGCCCTGATCCGCGCATCAGACATTCAGCGATGAAAGAGGGCGATCAAGCGTGGCGAACCAGGTGACCGGCGTCGGCGGCGACGGGGGGTTCGGAGCCAATTCCTGGCTCGTGGACGAGCTCTACGAGCAGTTCAAGAAGGACCGCAACTCCGTCGACAAGGAGTGGTGGCCGATCCTGGAGAACTACCAGCCGGATGCCGCGGCCGCAGCGCCCGTGCCGACCACCACCGCTCCGGTGACCGCGCCCATCCCGGTGATCGGAGCGCAGCCCGTCGCACGCACCACGGCGAAGCCCGCCAGGCAGGCACCGGTGCCCGCACAGGCACCCAAGCCGCAGGCGAAGACCACGGAAGAGCCCCCGGCCGTCGACGAGGACACCGTCACGCCGCTGCGCGGCATGCCGAAGACCCTCGCCGCGAACATGGATCAGTCGCTCACCGTCCCGACGGCGACCAGCGTTCGCACCGTGCCGGCCAAGCTGATGATCGACAACCGCATCGTCGTCAACAACCACATGTCGCGCACCCGCGGCGGCAAGATCAGCTTCACCCACCTGATCGGCTGGGCGCTCATCCAGACGCTCAAGGAGTTCCCCAGCCAGAACGTGTTCTACGCCGAGGTCGACGGCAAGCCGTCGGTCGTGGCGCCCGCACATGTGAACCTCGGCATCGCGATCGACGTCCCCAAGCCGGACGGCACCCGCGCCCTGCTCGTGCCGAGCATCAAGCGCGCCGACACGATGAGCTTCCACGAGTACCTCTCGGCGTACGAGGACCTCATCACCAGGGCGCGCTCCAACAAGCTCACCGCCGCCGACTTCCAGGGCACGACCGTCTCGCTGACCAACCCGGGCGGCATCGGCACCGTGCACTCGGTGCCGCGCCTGATGAAGGGCCAGGGCTGCATCATCGGCGCCGGGGCCCTCGAGTACCCGGCGGAGTTCCAGGGCTCCAGCGAGCGCACGCTCGCCGAACTCGGCATCGGCAAGACGATCACGCTGACCAGCACCTACGACCACCGCGTCATCCAGGGCGCCGGGTCGGGCGAGTTCCTCAAGAAGGTGCATGAGCTGCTCATCGGCCAGCGCGGCTTCTACGACGACATCTTCGCGGCCCTGCGCATCCCGTACGCCCCGATCCGCTGGAACTCCGACATCGCGATCGACCTCGCGGAGCGGGTCGACAAGCAGGCCCGTGTGCAGGAGCTCATCAACTCGTTCCGCGTGCGCGGCCATCTGATGGCCGACATCGACCCGCTGGAGTACGTGCAGCGCACGCACCCCGATCTCGAGATCGAGAACCACGGCCTGACCTTCTGGGATCTCGACCGCGAGTTCGTCACCGGCGGCTTCGGCGGCAAGCGCCAGATGAAGCTGCGCGACATCCTCGGGGTGCTGCGCGACTCGTACTGCCGCACCGTCGGCATCGAGTACATGCACATCCAGGACCCGGAGCAGCGCCGCTGGTTCCAGGAGAAGCTCGAGGTCAAGTACGTCAAGCCCGGCCACGACGAGCAGCTCCGGGTGCTCCGCAAGCTGAACGAGGGCGAGGCGTTCGAGACCTTCCTGCAGACGAAGTTCGTCGGCCAGAAGCGGTTCTCCCTCGAGGGCGCCGAGTCGCTCATCCCGCTGCTGGACGAGATCCTGCAGGGTGCGGCCGCATCCGGCCTCGACGGCGCCGCCATCGCGATGGCGCACCGCGGTCGGCTGAACGTGCTGACCAACATCGCCGGCAAGACCTACGGCCAGGTGTTCCGCGAGTTCGAGGGGTCGCTGACCCCCGGCAACCAGCGCGGCTCCGGTGACGTGAAGTACCACCTCGGCACCGAGGGCACCTTCGTGTCCGAGGACGGCGAGGAGATGCCGGTGTACCTGGCGGCGAACCCCTCGCACCTCGAGACCGTCGACGGCGTGCTCGAGGGCATCGTCCGCGCCAAGCAGGACCGCAAGCCGATCGGCACCTTCGCGTGGCTGCCGATCCTCGTGCACGGCGACGCCGCGTTCGCCGGTCAGGGCGTGGTCGTGGAGACACTGCAGATGTCGCAGCTGCGCGGCTACCGCACCGGCGGCACCGTGCACGTCGTGGTCAACAACCAGGTCGGTTTCACGACGCTGCCGAACGACTCGCGCACCTCGGTCTACGCCACGGATGTCGCCAAGACCATCCAGGCCCCGATCTTCCACGTGAACGGCGACGACCCCGAAGCCGTCATCCATGTCGCACAGCTGGCGTTCGAGTACCGCGAGCGGTTCCACCGCGACGTCGTGGTCGATCTCGTCTGCTACCGCCGTCGCGGCCACAACGAGGGCGACGACCCGTCGATGACGCAGCCGCTGATGACCGACCTCATCCAGGCCAAGCGCTCGGTGCGCAAGCTGTACACCGAGGCACTGGTCGGACGAGGCGACATCACCGAGGAGGAGTACGACGAGGCGAAGGCCGACTTCCAGAACCGTCTGGAGATCGCATTCGCCGAGACGCACGCCGCCGAGACCGGCGCCACGCCGATCGCCCCGGAGCTCAGCCCCGTCGACGACCGGGTCGGCGCGCCGGAGGTCACCGGCGTCTCGGACGAGATCATCCGCCTCATCGGCGACGCGCACGCGAACAAGCCCGAGGGCTTCACCGTGCACCCGAAGCTGCAGCAGGCGCTCGACAAGCGGGTCGAGATGAGCCGCTCCGGGGGCATCGACTGGGGCTTCGGCGAGCTGCTGGCGTTCGGATCGCTGCTGCTGGAGGGCACCCCGGTGCGTCTGGCCGGCCAGGACTCGCGGCGCGGCACCTTCGTGCAGCGCCACGCCGTGCTGCACGATCGCAAGAACGGCCAGGAGTGGCTGCCGCTGACGAACCTGTCCGACAGCCAGGGCCGCTTCTTCGTGTACGACTCGCTGCTCAGCGAGTACGCAGCCCTCGGCTTCGAGTACGGCTACTCCGTCGAGGACACCGAGGCGCTGGTGCTCTGGGAGGCGCAGTTCGGCGACTTCGTCAACGGCGCCCAGTCGGTGATCGACGAGTACATCTCGGCCGCCGAGCAGAAGTGGGGCCAGCAGTCCAGCGTGACCCTGCTGCTGCCGCACGGCTACGAGGGCCAGGGGCCCGACCACTCGTCGGCCCGCATGGAGCGCTTCCTGCAGCTGTGCGCGCAGGAGAACATGATCGTGGCGCGTCCCTCGACGCCGGCGTCGTACTTCCATCTGCTGCGCCGTCAGGCCTACGCCCGCCCACGCAAGCCGCTGATCGTCTTCACCCCGAAGGCCATGCTGCGTCTGCGCGGCGCGACCAGCGCCGTCGAGGACTTCACGCAGGGCCGCTTCGAGCCGGTGATCGACGACGCGCGACAGCTAGACCGCGCCGCGGTCAAGCGCGTGCTGGTGCACTCCGGAAAGGTCCATTGGGACCTGCGCAGCGAGCTCGACAAGAACCCGAACCCCGAGGTCGCGCTGGTACGGCTCGAGCAGCTCTACCCGACCCCGATCGACGGCCTCAAGGCGATCACCGACAGCTACCCGAACGCCGAACTGGTGTGGGTGCAGGAGGAGCCGGAGAACCAGGGCGCCTGGCCGTTCCTGGCGCTCGCGTTCGCCGAGGTCCCCGGTCCGCGTCAGTTCCGTGCGGTGACGCGCCCGGCTTCGGCGTCGCCGGCGACGGGCTCGTCTAAGGTGCACGCGATCGAGCAGGCAGAGCTGCTGAAGGCCGCGCTCACCCTGAGTTGATCCGCAGAGCACGACGACGGATGCCGCTCCTCCTCGAGGGGCGGCATCCGTCGTCTCAGCGGTTCCCGAATGCTCACCGGCTCACGCTGGCGCCGGGGTCGGACGTCGGGTCGCGCGGAAGGGCTCGGTGAGGACGGATTGTCCGGAAAGCTCCGCAGAGCGTCCGGATCGCTCCGGTGCGCCGCCCTTCGCAGTCAGTACCAGATGCCTAGAGTCGGCGCCTCGGCGGTGCGGAACGCGTCGTCGATCGCCGCGATCCCGCCGGGATCGCCGTGGACGCGTCCGGCGGCGGCGAGCTGGGTCGCGCGCACTCCTCCCGCGTAGATCGCGGAGAGCTCCACGACCCCCAGCGTCACGTCGGCCGCCGCATCCGTCGCCTCGACCGTCGCCTCGCCGGACGCGTCGATGAGCAGTCGCCAGGTGCCGTCGGCGAAGCCCAGTGCGTCTTCGATGCGCAGCACGACCTCGAGCGGAGCGCGGTAGGTGCGCGCCGCGAGTGCGGCCGGCACGTCGAGGACGCGCAGCCAGCCGTGGTCGTGCACGGTGAACTGGACGGCGCGCTGGTCGGCCACCAGGTGCAGGATCGGGTCGTCGACGGGACGCAGATCACCCTCGATCGTGGTCACGAGGTCGTGATGGATGGCGAAGCCCCACAGCGCCCGCAGCGCCTCGTCGGTCTCGGCGACGAGGTGGTTGACGGTGAGCGTGAACCGGAAGGTCCCCGATTGCTCCCTCAGCGCGTACGCGAGCACGCCCCTGGTCCCGCCGTCGGCGTCGAGATAGCGCACTCCGCGCACGGCCGCGCCCTTGGCGTCGTCCGCGGTGAGACCCGCTTTGCGCATCCAACGCAGCTTCCAGCCCGGGATCTGCCCGGACCGTCGGGCGCGGGAGCGCTCGAACACGTTCCCCAGCTCTGCGGCGGTGGTCTCGCGGTCGATGTACTCCAGGCGGCCGGCCTCCGCACCCCGATCCATCCCGCGCGACGGGGGTCGATCACGACCCGCGCGACCGGGATCGCCGGCGCGAAGCCGTACCGCGAGTAGATCGTCGCCTCGGAGACGGTGAGTCCCGCGATCGGCACGCCGGCGGATGCCGCGGAGCGCAGCTCCCCCTCCAGCAGGTTGCGGGCGATGCCGCGGCGGCGGTGCGTGGCGGCGACGGTGACCGAGCTGATCGCCCACATCGGGACCTCGCCGCCGGGGACGGTCAGCGGGGCGACCCAGGAGTTCACGGTGGCCACAGGGAAGGCCTCGGGAACCGCTCCGGGTTCGAAGACGCCGATGTTCCGGCGATCCTGCCAGGCCTCCCGCATCCGCGCGATCTGCTCCTCGCCGGGATCGGCGTCGAGGAATCCGCGGGCGTCGGCACGGGCGAACGCGACGCCCGCGGTCGCATCCGCCATGTCGACGACGCGGTACTCGAGACCGGCGTCGGCCAGACGTGCGGTGGACTGCGGGTCGGCGGCTACGGAGCGGGCATCGATGAGAGTCACCCGCCCACCCTATCCAGGGGCGCCGACAGGCGTCAGTGCGCGGCCTGGGCGGCGCGCAGGCGGGCGAGGACCTGGTCGCGCAGCTCTTCGGGCGCGGCCTCCTTGCACGCGCGTGCCACGACCTCTGTCAGGGTCTTGGCGACGAGCGCCTCGTCCCGGCAGGACGGGCAGTTGTCGAGATGCTCCCGGATCTCGCCTTCGGAGGTGTTGCAGACCTCGGAGCGCAGGTACTCCTCCAAGTCGCGACGCGCCTTCTCACAGCCGCAGTCCGTCATTTCGTGCTCCTCGTTCCGGCCGCCGCGATCCCTCGCTCGGCGGCATAGTCAGCCAGCAGCTCCCGAAGCATCCGCCTGCCACGGTGCAGGCGGCTCATCACGGTGCCGATGGGCGTCTTCATGATGTCGGCGATCTCCTGGTAGGAGAACCCCTCGACGTCGGCCAGGTACACCGCGAGGCGGAAGTCCTCGGGAACCTGCTGCAGCGCGTCCTTGACGACGGATGCCGGCATCCGGTCGATCGCCTCGGCCTCCGCCGAGCGGCTCCGGGAGGCCGTGGTGGACTCCGCACCGCCGAGCTGCCAG
Organism: Microbacterium sp. KUDC0406; assembly: GCF_021582875.1. Lineage (NCBI taxonomy): Bacteria > Bacillati > Actinomycetota > Actinomycetes > Micrococcales > Microbacteriaceae > Microbacterium > Microbacterium sp. KUDC0406. The sequence goes on from NZ_CP091138.1 coordinate 1,571,524, forward strand.
TCCTCGAGCTCGTCGATGGCGCCCTGGAACGGCTCGCGCTGCTTCTTGCGATAGATGTTGATGTAGGTGTTCGTCAGGATGCGGTAGAGCCAGGCCTTCAGGTTCGTGCCCTGCGAGAACGTCGCCCATGAGCCGTACGCCTTGACGAACGTCTCCTGCACCAGATCGGCGGCGTCGGCGGGATTGCGCGTCATGCGCATGGCGGCGGCGTACAGCTGATCCATGTACGGGATCGCCTGCTCCTCGAAGTCGCGTCGAGGGTCGCGCGCAGCAGCGTCGTCAGAAGAGGTGTCGTCCATCACCGGCCAGTCTAGGCCGGTCGCCCAGGGGTCCACGATGGCGATGTCATCGCGCTCCAGAGTGGCGATCATGCGCCCCTCCTCTCCGATCACGTCGGGGCCGTTCACTAGGGTAGGAACCGATGAGCGCTGCAAGGTATTCCACCTCTCCCGTGACGGGGCGGTATTCCGCGCCCGTCACCGACGGACCGGTCGTCGCGACCCTCACGATCCCCGGCTCGAAGTCGCTGACGAACCGCGAGCTGGTCATCGCCGCGATCGCCGACGGCCCCGGCCGGCTGCTGCGTCCGCTGCACTCCGACGACTCCCGGCGCATGATCGATGCGCTCCGCGCGCTCGGCGTCGGCGTCGAGGAGGTCGAGGGCGATGGCGAGTTCGGCCCGGATCTCGAGGTCATCCCGGCGCCGCTGGCCGGCGGACGCGAGATCGACTGCGGTCAGGCCGGCACCGTGATGCGGTTCATCGCTCCGCTGGCGGGCCTCGCCACGGCCGACGTGCCGCTCACCGCGCACCAGAACGCCCTGCATCGCCCGATGGGCGCCATGATCCACGCGCTGCGCGACCTCGGCGTGGATATCGACGACGAGGGCACCTGGTCGCTGCCGTTCACCGTCCGCGGCCACGGCCACATCCGCGGCGGACGGGTCGAGATCGACGCGTCGGACTCCAGCCAGTTCGTCTCCGGACTGCTGCTGGCCGCACCCCGCTTCGATGTCGGCCTGCACCTCGTGCACACCGGCGAGCACCTTCCCAGCCTGCCGCATATCGACATGACCATCGAGGCGCTGAGCACGCGCGGCATCCGCATCGAGCGTCCCGCCGCCGGCGAGTGGCTGGTCGAGGCGGGCATCCCCCGGGCGAAGCAGATCGCGATCGAGCCCGACCTCTCCAACGCCGCGCCGTTCCTCGCCGCGGCCCTGGTCACCGGCGGCGAGGTGTCGATCACCGGCTGGCCGCTGCACTCCACGCAGCCCGGAGCGCTGCTTCCCGACATCCTGCGGGCGATGGGTGCGCACGTGACGCGGCACTCCGGCGTGCTCAGCGTGCGCGCCGGGGAGGGCATCCGCGGCCTCGAGCTCGATCTGTCGGCGGCGAGCGAGCTGACACCGACGATCGTGGGACTCGCCGCATTCGCCGACGGGCCCACCACGATCCGCGGTGTCGCGCACATCCGCGGTCACGAGACCGACCGCATCGCGGCTCTGGTCGGCAACCTGCGTGCACTGGGCGGAGACATCGAGGAGCTGCCCGACGGCATGCGGATCGTGCCGGCACCGCTGCACGGCGGGGACTGGCCTGCGCACCACGATCACCGCATGGCGACCACCGGCGCCCTGATCGGGCTGCGGGTGCCCGACGTCGTGATCGACGAGATCGGCACCACCGCGAAGACCCTGCCCGAGTTCACTCATCTCTGGGAGCGGATGCGGACGGGTACCGGTGCGAGGGAGGGCGCCGACGCGTGAGCTGGCTGGACGCTGACGACGACGAGGACGAGTTCGACGAGTTCGACGAGTCCGACGTGCGGGTGCGCCCGAACCCCAAGGCGAACCGGCCCCGGACCAAGCGCCGCCCGGCCCACGAGGACGCCTCGGTCGGCCGCGTGCTCGGCGTGGACCGCGGCCGCTACAGCGTACTGGTCGGCGAGGACACCGACGACGAGCACCTGATCACCGCGGCGCGCGCCCGAGAGCTCCGCAAGAAGCCGATCGTCACCGGCGACCGCGCCCGCGTCGTCGGCGACCGCTCCGGCGATGAGGGCACTCTCGGCCGCATCGTCGGCATCGAGCAGCGCACCTCGCTGCTGCGCCGCAGCGCCGACGACACCGATCAGGTGGAGCGGGTGATCGTGGCGAATGCGGACCAGATGCTGGTCGTGGTCGCCGCAGCCGATCCCGAGCCCCGCGAGCGCCTGGTCGATCGCTATCTCGTCGCTGCTCTGGATGCCGGCATCCGCCCCCTCCTGGTCGTGACCAAGACCGATCTCGCCGACCCCGCGCCCTTCCTGGCCCATTTCGACGGCCTGGACGACCTGCGCGTGTTCACCAGCGCGCGTGGGCAGATGCCCGCCGAAGAGATCGGCTCGGCCCTGATCGGGCACTCCACGGTCTTCGTCGGGCACTCCGGCGTCGGCAAGTCGACGCTCGTCAACGCACTGGTCCCCACCGCCGGACGCGCGACGGGGCACGTCAACGAGGTCACCGGCCGCGGCCGGCACACCTCCTCGTCCACGGTGTCGCTGCGCTATCAAGGTCAGGGCGGCCGCGGCTGGGTGATCGACACCCCCGGCGTGCGCTCCTTCGGCCTGGGCCATGTCGATCCGGCGAACATCCTCGCCGCCTTCACCGAGCTCGCCGCGATCGCCGAGGACTGCCCGCGCGGATGCACGCATCTTCCGGATGCCCCGGACTGCGCGCTGAACGAGGCCGCCGCAGCAGGCCGCCTGAGCGAGACCGGACGCGCGCGTCTGGACTCGCTGCAGCGACTGCTGCTCACTTTCGGCTGACCGGCCGGCCGCAGCGGCCGCCGATAGGCTGGGGTCATGACTGCGACGCGCCTCGAGCCGGGCACCCCGGCCCCCGACTTCTCCCTGCTCGACCAGGATGGGAAAGCGGTCACGCTGGCCGACCTGCGCGGGCGGAAGGTCGTGCTGTACTTCTACCCGCGGCGATGACGCCGGGCTGCACCACGCAGGCGTGCGATCTCCGCGACAGCATCTCCTCGCTGCAGGGCGCCGGCTACACGGTCGTCGGTGTCTCGCGTGACGAGCCGGCGAAGCTGAAGAAGTTCCAGGAGCGCGACGGACTCACCTTCGAACTGCTCAGCGACCCGGACCACGCCGTGCACGAGGCCTACGGCACGTGGGGTGAGAAGATGAACTACGGGAAGGTCGTCGAGGGCGTCATCCGCTCGACGTTCGTCCTCGATGAGGACGGCGTCATCACCCTCGCGCAGTACAACGTGAAGGCCACCGGTCACGTGGCGCGACTGCGGAAGACGCTCGGGATCGACGCCTGACCGGTTCAGTCCTCGCGCTGCATCCGACGGTCGCTGCGCCCGTCCGCGGCGGACGCGAGGATCAGCAGGACGAGGCACACCGCACCGGGGATGCCGACCGCGAGGGTGAACGGCCACGGGATCGGCTGCAGCGTGAGCGACGAGATGCCCAGCGCCACCGCGAGCACCTGGAACACGATCGCACCGGACCGCGCCCACGAGACGCGGCGCAGCACCCCGAGCGCGAACAGCACGAGTCCGGCCGCCACCAGCAGCGTCAGCACGATCAGGCCGATCCCGGACGGGCCGGAGGCGACGTTCCCCGTGCCCAGCTGCACGAGTTCGATGATCGAGACGGCGCCGAGGGCGAGGCCCTCCGCCACGAGCAGGATCGCGGCGAGGACGGCGGGACGGGATGCACGCACGAGCACTCCTGAGGAATCGGATGTCAGAAAACCCTTGATTTCAGGGTTTTCATGTAACAGAATAGACAAAGCCATGTGCTCCCACAGCGGCGTGGGGCGAGCAGTCGCTCGCATCTCACCAGGGTAGCGGACCCCCGAATCGCCGCCCGCATCGAGTGTCGCAAACCGCGTGCTCGAACCAGATCCCATACCGAGGAGCCCCCATGGATTGGCGCGACAAAGCCGCCTGCCTGACCGTCGACCCCGAGCTGTTCTTCCCCGTCGGGAACACCGGACCGGCAGTCGACCAGATCGAGAAGGCGAAGGCCGTCTGCGCCACCTGCACCGTCACCGAGATCTGCCTGCAGTACGCCCTGGAGACCGGACAGGACTCGGGCGTCTGGGGAGGCCTGTCCGAGGACGAGCGCCGCGCCCTCAAGCGCCGCGCCGCTCGCGCTCGCCGCGCCGGCTGATCCGCCGGTCGCACCGAATCGCTGACGCCGCACGACCGATCGCGGACGGGCGGCGTTTCGCGTTACGCCTTGATCCAGCGCAGCGGGACGTCGATGGTCACCTCGGTGCCCTCGCCGCCCTCGCCCTTCCACTCGATCGTGCCGCCCAGTTCGCCCTGGATCAGGGTGCGCACGATCTGCGTCCCCAGGCCCTGACCGACGCGGCCCTCGGGCAGCCCGTGACCGGTGTCGCGCACGATCACCCGGAGGTTCTCGGTCGTGCGGTGCGCCTCGATCGTGACGACGCCCTCCTGGCCGGCGAGGCCGTGCTCCACGGCGTTCGTGACGACCTCGGTCAGGGCGAGCGCCAGCGGAGTCGCGTACTCGCTGGGCAGCACGCCGAATCGCCCGGTGTGCTGAGTGCGGGCGCGTGTGTTCGGCGCCGCGGCGACCTCGGCGACGAGCTTGAGCACGCGCGCGAACACCTCGTCGAAGTCCACGGTCTGGGAAAGCCCGCTGGCGAGCGTGTCGTGCACCACCGCGATCGACTCCACCCGGCGCATGGCCTGGGTCAGCGCGTCCCTTGCGTCCTCGGAGTGCGTCCGGCGCGCCTGGATGCGCAGCAGCGAGGCGACCGTCTGCAGGTTGTTCTTCACCCGATGGTGGATCTCACGGATCGTCGCATCCTTGGTGATCAGCTCCTGCTCCTGGTGACGCAGTTCGGTCACGTCGCGGCACAGCACGATCGCTCCGATCCTGGTGCCGTGATCCTTGAGCGGGATCGCCCGCAGCGACACCGTCACGCCGCGGGCCTCGATGTCGGTGCGCCACGGCGCCCGGCCGGTCACCACGACCGGCAGCGACTCGTCGACCTGCCGCGACGGCGGCACCAGACGGGTGGTGACCTCGGCGAGGGACTCCCCCTCGAGCTCGTCGTCGAATCCCATCCGGTTGAACGCGGACAGGGCGTTCGGGCTGGCGAAGGTCGTGATGCCGTCGACGTCGATCCGGATCAGGCCGTCCGAGGCGCGCGGTGCGCCGCGACGCGGCGAGGTCGGCGCCGCGAGATCGGGGAACTCCCCCGTCGCGATCATGCGGAACAGGTCGTTCGCGCACTCGTCGAAGCTGATCTGCTGGCGAGACGGCATCCGCGCCTCGCCGAGGTTCGTGTGCCGGGTGATGACGCCGAGCACGACGCCCTCCTGACCGCGGCGCTCGATCGGGACGGCGCGCACGCGGGTGGGGATCTCCTCGAACCAGTCCGGCGACGAGGAGTCGATGATCTCGCCGGAGTCGAATGCCGACTGCACCTGGGTGCGCCACTGAGGCCGCACCCGCTCGCTCACGATGTCGCGGTAGAACAGCGTCGCCGCACCGCTGGGGCGCGAGTGCGCGATCGCGATGAAGGATCCGTCGGCCGTCTGCACCCAGATGACGATGTCGGCCGAGGAGAGGTCGGCCAGCAGCTGGCCGTCTCCGGCGAGACGGTGCAGCCATTCGACGTCGGCATCGCTGAGGAGCCCCTGGGCGTGGACGAGATCACTGAGCGTGGACACCCTCCCAACAATAGGGTGCCTCACCCGCGATTCAGAGCACGGCGAGCGATGTCGCGCGCCAGCGCCCGTCCATCCCCTCCAGTCGCACCGCGACGGCTCTGGCGCGCCCCGGACCCTCCACGACGAGGGTCGCCTCGAGCACGCAGTCGGCCGGCGAGGAGTGCCGCAGCGAGAGGATGCGGAACACGGGTCGCGTCGCCGGCGTGCCCCGCGCGCTGCGCGCCCGTGCTGCCAGGTTCGAACGGACGGTGAGCTTGCGGAAGGCGTCTTCGCTGAGCCAGCGTGCGAGCTGCTCGACCTCGCGGACGCCGGCGAGGACCTCGAGCACGCCCTGCGCGAGACCGCGGAGCAGGGGAACCGGATCGGGCAGCGCCTCCGCCGGTGTCGGCTGCGGTGCGAAATACTCCTGCGCGGTCATCTATCGTCCTCGATCCATGATGCGTGGTGTCCTCGCCTCCAGCGCGAACCCCCGGAAAGTACAGCACGAATGATGCGAATCGGGAAGTGTCCGGATGCACTTCTGTGGATAACCCGTACCCACCCCCGGGCGCTCCCCTACCCTCGGAGTGTGGAATGGGATCATCTCTTCGACGATCTGGAAGGACAGCTCGCCTCCGAGTGGGAGGCCGAGCGGGCCGCGCTGGACTCCGAGTCCGAACGGCTGCGGATCTCGAAGCTCGAACTGCGCGATCGCCTGCGCGCACTGTGCGCGCAGGCGTCCGTGGTGGTGCTCGACCTCGGCGACCGCCATCGGCTGCGCGCGACGACGCGCACGATGGGTGCGGACTGGATCGCCGTCACCGTCCAGGGTGATGCGCGCCCCGTGCTCGTCCCGGTCTCGGCGATCACCGCGGTCGACACCGACCACGGCAGTCTGCTCGGCAGCCTGGACGAGACCGCGCCGCTCGGCGCGCTGCGCGACAGGATGGATCTGGGCTTCGTGCTGCGCGATCTCGCACGCCGGCGCCTTCCCCTCACACTCTCGCTGCGTGACGGTTCTCTGCAGCACGGAACGATCGACCGGGCCGGAGCGGACCACCTCGACCTCGCGCTGCACGACGCCGGACAGCCGCGGCGGACGTCGACAGTGCAGGGGTTCCGCATGGTTCCGTTCTCAGCCCTGCGCTGGGTGCGCGCGGAGCAGCACGGGGCGCTGCTGCCCTGACCCGCGTGCGGGCGGATGCGCTGCGCGCGGAAGCCGCGTCAGCGCCGGATGCGCGGTGCCGGGCCCCATACCTCGGGAAAGCTGGCATTCTCGGACTGGTGCCAGAGCGCCGTGCGCCGGGCGACCTCGGTCTGGTCCTCGAGGTAGTCGTTCACGCTGGCCTCTTCGACTCTCCAGCGCGGCGGCGATCCGAGCTGTGCGCCGCGCAGTCGTCCCTCGTGGACGAGCGCGACGACCTCGTCGACCGGGACGGCGAGGAGTTCGGCGACCTGACCGGGCGTCAGGTAGCGCGAGGCGGACGGGGAGGATTCGGGCATTGCTCCATTGTGACGCCAACCGTGCGCCGGGGGACAGCCTCAGACGCCCTGTGGATAACTTTCGGAGCCTTCTCCCGGGATCTGTGACTATGTCATCATGACGACGCACACGCGCACCCGTCGACCCTTCTACGGAGATCTGCGGTTCCTCATCGGCATCGCCCTGGTCATCGCGTCCGTCGCCGGTGTCTGGCTGCTCGTCGGCGCCGCCAGGCAGACCACGCCGGTTCTGCAGGCATCGCGCACCATCGTGCCCGGCGAACCCCTCGGCTCCTCGGACTTCCAGGTGGTCGAGGTCGGTCTGGGGCCACTCACCGACGACTACCTCGCCCCGCAGGACCTCGAGCCGGGGATGATCGCAGTACGCACGATCGACGATGGGGAGCTCGTACCGCGCTCCGGCACGGCGGATGCCGACGCCGGACGCACCACGGCCATCGTCATCACGAGCACCGGCGCGATCCCGGCCAGTGTGAAGGCGGGCAGCACGGTCGAGCTCTGGCAGGCGCCGCCCAGCAAGGACGGACGATCCTTCGGCGATCCCCGCATCCTGGTGGCCGACGCCGTCGTCGCGTCGGTGGCCGAGCCCGAAGGAATGCTCTCCGATGCCCGCACCGACGTCGAAGTCGTCGTCGACAGGGCCGACGTCGCCGACGTGCTCTCCGCGATGAACGGCGGGGCCGCCGTCTCCGTGATCCCGGCGGGACCGGGCGAGTGACCGCCGTCGTCGTCGCCCTCGCCGACGAGGAGCGCGGCAGGTCGCTGGCCGCCGAGCTCGCCCTGGAGGACGTCACGATCCTCGAGGTCACCGCTCCCGAGACGATCGATCCGGCGCTGCTGCAGACCGCAGACGCGCTCGTCATCACACCATCGCGTCGCTGGATCACGCGCGATCTCATCGCCCTCTGCGACCGTGCGGCTGTGCGGATCGTCGCCTTCGGCGACGGTGAGGCGCGGCTCCTCGCCCGGCACGGCCTCGCTCCCGCACTCCCCAGAGCACCCCGGGATGGCGCATCGCCGAAGTGCTCGGCGGGGACCTGCCCGGCCCCGGACAGGCGATCACGGAATCGCGCCCGTCCCGGGTGATCGCCGTCTGGGGCCCGCACGGCGCGCCGGGACGGACCACCCTTGCGATCCAGCTCGCCGTCGAGCTCGCCCGCGCCGGACGGCGCACGGCCCTGCTCGACGCCGACACCACGGCCCCGTCGCTCTCCCTGCAGCTCGGGCTGGGCGACGAGGCGCCAGGACTGGCCGCCGCCTGCCGTCGTGCAGAGCTGGGCAGCCTGGACGCGGCCGAGCTGTCACGACTCGCCGTGGCGCTGGAGACCTCTGCCGGCCCGATCGACGTGCTCGGCGGCCTCAACCGTCCGTCACGCTGGCCGGAGCTCAGCGCCGCCCGCCTGCGCGGCGCACTGACGATCTGCCGGGACTGGACAGAGGAGATCGTGGTCGACGTGTCCGCCGCGTTCGAGGAGGAGGACGACGACTACGATCTCGCCGCCCCCTCACGGCACGCCGCCACCGCGACGGTGCTGCGCGAGGCCGACGAGATCATCGCGGTGACGGCCGCCGAACCGGTCGGCGTCAGCCGGTTCGTGCGGGGACATGCCGAGCTGCGACACCTGGTCGGCCCCACGCCGATCGCCGTGGTCGCGAACTCCGTGCGGCCCGGTCCGCTCGGGATCGACGCCCGCGGTCAGGTCCGCAGGACCCTCGAGCGGTTCGCCGGCATCGACGACGTGCAGTTCCTGCCCCACGATCAGCGGGCCGCGGACGCCGCACTGCTGCATGCGCGCCCGATCGCCGACGTCCTGCCGCGCTCGCCGCTCGTCGCCGCCGTCCGGCGACTCGCCTCGGGACTCGACAGGCGGGAGGCCGACCCGCGCGAACCCGCTACTGCCGGTAGCTCGCGAGGAAGTTCCCGAGCCGCTCGACGGCTTCGGTGAGCACCCGAGGCTCGGGCAGCGTGACGAGGCGCAGATGATCGGGTGTGGCCCAGTTGAATCCTGTGCCCTGCACCAGCAGGATGTGCTCGGACACGAGCAGGTCGTAGACCAGACGCGCGTCGTCACGGATCTCGTGCACGTCCGGGTCGAGACGCGGGAACGCGTAGAGCGCACCCTCGGGCTTCACGCAGCTGATGCCGGGGATCGCCTCCAGCCCCTGCCAGGCGATGTCCCGCTGCTCGTGCAGGCGGCCCGTGGGGGCGATGAGCGCGTCGATGGACTGCACACCGGACAGCGCCGCCTGCATGGCGTGCTGCGCAGGGACATTCGGGCACAGCCGGGTGGAGGCGAGCAGGGTGATGCCCTCCAGGAACCCCCGGGCGTGGTCCTTCGGCCCGGTGACGACGAGCCACCCCGAACGGTACCCCGCCACGCGGTAGGTCTTGGACAGCCCGTTGAACGTCAGGCAGAGCAGGTCGGGCGCCAGCGTCGCCGTCGGGATGTGCACCGCGTCGTCGAACAGGATGCGGTCGTAGATCTCGTCCGAGAGCAGCAGCAGCTGGTGCTCCCGCGCGATCTGCACGATCCCGTCGAGCACTTCACGGGAGTACACGGCGCCCGTGGGATTGTTCGGGTTGATGATGACGATCGCCTTGGTGTGCGGGGTGATCCGGGAGCGGATGTCCTCCAGGTCGGGGTTCCACCCGTTCTCCTCATCGCAGAGGTAGTGCACCGGCGTCCCGCCGGCGAGTGAGGTCATCGCGGTCCACAGCGGGTAGTCAGGGGCCGGGATCAGCACCTCGTCGCCCTCGTCGAGCAGCGCCTGCATCACCATCGTGATCAGCTCGGAGACGCCGTTGCCGAGGTACACGTCATCCGGGTCGAACCGCGGAAGCCCGGGATCTGCTCGTAGCGGCTCACCACGGCGCGACGGGCGGAGATGATGCCCTTGCTGTCGCTGTAGCCGTGCGCGGTGGGAACGGCGGCCAGCATGTCGTGCACGATCTGGTGCGGCGCCTCGAAGCCGAAGATCGCCGGGTTGCCGGTGTTCAGCTTCAGGATCTGATGCCCCTCGGCCTCGAGCCGTGCCGCCTCGACCAGTGCCTTGCCGCGGATCTCGTAGAGAACGTTCTTCAGCTTGGAGGACTGGTCGAAATGGCGAGGAGGGGTCATCGCAGAATCCTAGCGCGAGGAACCGGCGGCCTCCGTCGTGATGGAGCCGCTGTGCAGCGCCCGCGCGTGCTCGATGCGCTGGCGGCGGCTGCTCTCGATGTGTGCGGCGGCGAGCACGCTCGCCCGGTCGCCGTCGCGATCCCGGATCGCCTCGTAGAGCGCGACGTGCTCCTCGGCGATGTGCTCGAGGTCGTCGTGCTGCGACAGCGCCCAGCGCAGTCTGCTGCGGATGCTCTGCATCAGATCCGTCAGCAGCATGTTGTCGGCGAGGTCGGTGACGATCTCGTGGAAGTCGGCTGCGGCGCGCCGCGAGACGACGCGGTCCTCGGCCTTCGCGCTCGTCTGCTCGTCTTCGAGCGCACCTCGCAGTCGCTCCAGACCCTCTCTGCGATGCCGCTGCGCGGCCAGCCGGAACGCGAGGGGCTCGAGCACTTCACGGACCTCGTCGAGGTCGGCGAGGTCGTGGTCGGTGAACTCGCGCACCACCGCCCAGGTGCGGGGGCGGAGCTCCACCAGACCCTCTCCCTCGAGCACCTTCAGCGCGTCCCTGATCGGGACCCGGCTGACGCCGAAGTCCGCTGCGAGGTCGCGTTCGATCAGGCGGCTCCCCGGCTCACGGACGCCGTCCAGGATCGCGTCGCGCAACCACGAAGCGACCCTGGTCGACTCCAGGACGCGTTCGTCTGCTCTACTCACAGCTTCATTCTTCCATCGTGACCGGGTATTCCCGCTCATCGTCGACGGAGGGCCGATTCCGAGACCGAGCAGCTCGGCCGGTTCAGGCCTTCCTGGCACCCTTCTTCTCGACCCAGACGATGCCCTCGTCCAGGGCCGGGACGATCTCGGTGCCGATCCGGCGGGCGAGCAGATCGTCCAGGCGGTCCAGCGGACCGATCAGGGTGCGGCCGCCGGCGCGAGCGACCCGGATGGCGGCATCGATCTTGGGCTGCATCGAGCCCTCGGCGAACTTCATCGCCTCGACGGCATCGGCCGACGCGGTGAGGATGTCCCGCTGCTGCGGGGTGCCCCAGTTCTCACTGACGTAGTCGCCGTCAGTGAGCATGATGAGAGTGTCGGCGCCGATGTCCGCGGCGAGCGCAGCACTGGCGAGGTCCTTGTCCACCACTGCCTGCACGCCGATGTGACGTCCCTTCGAGTCCTCACGGACCGGCACGCCGCCACCGCCGACGCACACGGCCAGGCTGCCCGCTTCGAGCAGACGACGGATCAGCGGCGCCTGCACGATCGAGAGCGGGTTCGGCGAGGGGACGACGCGTCGGAACGCGTTGCCGTCCTTCGCGATGGTCCAGCGGTACTCGGCCGCCGCCTCGGCCGCGTCATGGGCCGAGTAGGTCGGGCCGATGAGCTTGGTGGGACGGGCGAAGGCGGGATCGGACTCGTCGACGACGGTGGTCGTGATGATGCCGGCCACCTCGCGCTCGCCGTTCAGAGCGTTGGAGAGCTCCTGCTGCACGACGTAGCCGATCATGCCCTGGGTCTCGGCGCCGAGGATGTCGAGCGGGTAGGCGGCGACATCCTGGTAGGCGAGGTTCTGCAGGGCGAGCAGGCCGACCTGCGGCCCGTTGCCGTGGGTGATGACCATCTCGTTGTCCCGCGCGAGGTCGGCCAGCGCCTGCATCGTGGACTTGACGTTCGCTCGCAGGTACTCCGCGGTCATCGGCTCTCCGCGGCGGGCGAGGGCGTTGCCTCCGAGTGCCACTACGACGCGCATGCTGTTCTCCCTTGTCGAGGTCTTCTGGTATCCCGTGTTCCGAGATGGTATTCCATTTAGCTAAATGGTATACCTGAGGGAACACAACGTACAGATGCCCCGCACCGGACATCCCATGCAAGGGGCATCCCGGAGAGAAGACGATGACCCCGGTCGCAATCCCGGTCGCGATCAGCGCGACCAGCTGGGATGCTGCGCTTGCGGAGACGCTCTCAGGCGCCGCCGAGCGCGCGTTCGCCGATGGCACGCGCGGCACCGTGCATTCGGTGCACCGCCGCGTCGTGAACATCGTCATCGACGGCGCTCTCATCGCGATCGCCGATGACGGGATCGACGACGCACCGGCCACCATCCGTGTTCCGCTGGGTGGCTGGGATGCGCGCGGCGTGCAGCAGGACTCCCCCGTCCGCTTCCTCCCCGACCGGCTCGAGCTGCTCTGCGCGGACGGGCCGCTCATGGTCTCGCTCTCCGCGGCCGCCGCCTGGACCGCTCCGCGTGCCGACCTCACGGCCCTCACCGCCGACGACCTCGCCGAAGCCCTCACCCTGCTCGACGCACATCCCGCGCCCGCCCCCGTCACCTCGTTCGGGCGCGCAGCCGATCAGCTGCTGCGCGCGCGCGTCGCGACGCTGCGTGAGGCCCTGCTCTCCGCGGACGACGGGGCCGTCCGCGCCGTCGGCATCCGGTCTCATCGGCCTCGGCGAAGGCCTCACGCCCTCCGGCGACGACATCCTCACGGGGCTCGCCCTGCTCGCCTCCCAGCACGGGATGCTCCTGAGCCGATCCCTGCCCGCCCTCGCCGCGGCGATCGACGACGGCGCCGAGCGCACAGGGCTGCTCAGCGCGACGACGATGGCCCATGCCGCCGCCGGCCGCGGTCGGCAGACCCTGCATGATCTCGTCGCCGCCCTCCGCGACCGCGACGACGCGGCCCTGGGACGAACCGTCGGCGCCGCCCTCAGGATCGGCCACACCTCAGGGGCCGACCTCCTGACCGGCATCCGCCTCGCCATCGACCTCGAACGCGCGGCGCGCAGCGCCGCAGACACGTCTCCGCACACCACCGAGAAGGAGGATCATCCATGAGCGACACCGCGACCACCGACGCGACCGCCTCAGCCGAGTTCGAACACGAGCCGGTGCCCCTGAGCCATCGCAAGTCGCTCTACACCGTCTCGGCGGTGTGGTTCGGCTTCCCGATGATCCTCACCAACGCCGTCCCCGGCGGTCTGGTCGTGGCGATGCTCGGATTCTGGCAGGGTGTCGGCGCGATCCTGGTCGCCAACGCGATCATGTTCGTGTACGTGAGCCTGCTGAGCTGGCGCGCCGGACGCACCGGCAAGAGCTTCTCGCTGCAGGCCATCGAGACCTTCGGCACCGCCGGGTACGCGATCGCCTCCGGGTTCCTGTCCACCGTGGTTGTCGGCTGGTTCGCCTTCAACACCGGCGCGACCGGAGCGACGCTGAGCGAGGCCTTCGGCTGGAACGAGATGCTCGTCGCCGCGGTCGCCGGGCTCGTCTTCATCGCCGTCACCTACCTCGGCATCCGCGCGCTGTCGGTGCTCGGCAGCATCGCCGCTCCGCTGTTCATCGTCGCGGTGATCATCGCGATGGTCATCGCGGCGCAGACCAACGACTTCTCGGCCGTCTTCGGCTACGCCGGCGAGGACGTGCCCAACCCGATGACGTTCGGCGTCGCGGTCACCGCGATCATGGCGACCTTCGCCGACTCGGGCACGATGACCGCGGACTTCACCCGCTGGGCCAGGAACGGCAAGCAGGCCGTGCTCGCAACCATCACCGCGTTCCCGATCGCGAGCCTGGTCGCCCAGCTCAGTGGTGCCGTCTTCGTCGCGGCCGGCGCGATCGCGCTGCCGGCGGTGAACGGCGGCAACTTCGCCCCCATCCTCACCGGCACCGGCAACCCGTGGCTGAACGTGTTCCTCCTGCTGTTCGTGGTCATCAACCTCGGGTCCGTCTGCACGCACTGCCTCTACAACGGGGCCCTCGGCTGGTCGCACCTGACGCACTCGACCATGCGCCTGCTCACGCTCATCCTCGGAGTCATCGGCGTGATCGTCGCCGTGGCGGGCGCCTGGCAGTACTTCGCCGACTGGCTCGCCCTGCTCGGTGTCCTGGTACCGCCGCTGGGTGCGGTGCTGATCGCCGACCAGATCATCCTGGCAAAGCGGAACACCGGCCGCCCCGAGAAGAAGTTCCGCGGAAACGCGCTGTTGGCCTGGGCCATCGGCGCCGCCGCCGCGCTGAGCTCGCACCTCTTCATCCCGATGCTCTCCGACGCCGTCGTCGGCCTCGTCGTGGGATGCGTCGCCTACCTCGCCCTCGAACAGTTCTCAGCAAAGAAGGAGATCCACTGATGACCAGCACGCAGACCGCCGACGAGCAGTACCTCACGGCAGCCGCAGCGGGCGATCTGGACGGCGTGCGCGCCGCTCTCGCCGACGGTGCCGACAAGAACGCCGTGGACGAGGAGGAGGCGACCGCGATCCTGCACGCCGCGCGCGGCGGGCACCTCGACGTCGTACGCGCACTGATCTCCGAGGGCGTCGACATCGACGCACAGGACCAGACCTGCTCGAACCCGTTCCTGTTCGGCTGCATCAACGACCAGCTCGAGCTCGTCACGATCATGGCCGAGGCGGGCGCCGATCTGAAGCGCCTCACCCGCATGGGCGGCAACGGCCTCACCCCGGCTGCTGAGAAGGGCCACCTCGAGGTCGTGCGGTACCTGCTCGAGAACACCCGGGTCAACGTCAACCTCACCAACAACCTCGGCTGGACGGCGCTGATCGAGACCATCATCCTCGGCGACGGCGGCCCCGTGCGGCAGCAGATCGTCGAGCTGCTGCTCGCGCACGGCGCGAAGCCCGGAATGCCCGACCCGTGGGGCACCTCGCCTGCTGACCTGGCCCGAGAGCGCGGATACGACGAGATCGTCGCCATCCTCGAACGCGCAGCCGCCTAAGACTCCCCGAAAGGACAACGATGACCAGGCACATCGAAATCAGGAAGAACACCTACCTCGACTCGGTCTCGCTCATGTCGATGAGCACCAGGGCGAATGCCGTCGAGGGTGTCACCCAGGCGCTGCTGGGCATGGCGACCCCGATGAACAAGGAGGTGCTCGCGAACGTCGGCGTCCAGGACGCCGCCGTCGACGAGGCCAAGCCCAGCGATCTGATGATCGTGATCGACGCGTCCGAGGACACCATCGGGGCGGCCATCGCGGCTGTCGACGACATCCTCACCCGCAAGGACAAGAAGGCCGGCGAGGCCGACGAGGTGCGCTACCGCACCCTCGACGGCGCCTTCGCAGAGGTCCCGGACGCCAACCTCGTGCTGATCTCCGTCAATGGCGCCTTCGCCGCGCGCGAGGCTCGCAAGGCCCTGAACGCCGGCAAGAGCGTGATGATCTTCTCCGACAACGTGTCGGTCGAGGACGAGCTCTCGCTGAAGAACCTCGCGCACGAGAAGGGCCTCATCGTGATGGGCCCGGACTGCGGCACCGCGATCATAGGCGGCACCGGACTCGCGTTCGCCAACGCCGTGCGCCGCGGCTCGATCGGCGTCGTCGGGGCCTCCGGCACCGGCAGCCAGGAGGTCTCGGTGCGCGTGCACGACTTCGGCGGCGGAATCTCGCAGCTGATCGGCACCGGCGGACGCGACCTGTCGACCGACATCGGCGGCATCTCGATGATCGACGGCATCACGGCTCTCGACGCGGACCCCGAGACCAAGGTCATCGTGCTCATCTCGAAGCCGCCGGCGGAGGAGGTCGCCGAGAAGGTGCTCGCCGTCGCCGGCGCCGCCTCGAAGCCGGTGTTCGTCACCTTCCTCGGCTCCGACCGCACCGAGTCGGGTTACGAGAACGTGACGATGGTGACCGAGGGCACCAAGCCCCTCGCGATCGCCGCCGTCGTGGCATCCGGCATCGACGAGTCGACGCTCGACAAGCACCCGCTGAACATCCCGCTGATCGAGGAGGTGCGCGCCAAGCTCGCCCCGGAGCAGAAGTACGTTCGTGGGCTCTTCTGCGGAGGCACGCTCTGCGACGAGTCGATGTTCGCGGCCCTGGGGAAGTACGACAACGTGTACTCCAACATCCAGAAGGACCCGGCGTACCGGATCGGCGCGACGGATGCCTCGAGGGAGCACACCTTCCTCGACATGGGCGACGACGACTTCACCAACGGCCGCCCGCACCCGATGATCGACCCTTCGCTGCGTCTGCAGCGCATCGTCGCCGAGGCGGACGACCCCGAGGTCGGCGTGATCGCGATGGACTTCGTGCTCGGCTTCGGCTCGCACGAGGACCCCGTCGGCGTGACCATCCCGGCGATCACCGAGGCGAAGGAGAAGGCCGCCGCACGCGGCCAGCACCTCGAGATCCTCGGGTACGTCCTCGGTACCGACCTGGACACCCCGGCGATCGCCGACCAGGTGGCGAAGCTCGAGGCCGCCGGCGTGACCATCGCCTCCTCCTCCACCAACCTCGGCCTGCTGGCCCGTGAATTCGTCGCGAAGGGTGACAACTGATGAGCGTCAACGACCTGTTCTCCACCGCATTGAAGCCGGTCAACCTCGGCCTCGACATGTTCGCCGAAGACCTGAAGGCGCAGGGCGTCGAGCCTGTGCTGATGGACTGGACCCCGCCGGGCGGCGGCGACCCCGAGGTCATCGCCGCGCTGAGCCGGCTCGAGGACCCGGCGGTGGCCGAGAAGATCGACGCCGCCAACCAGGTCGCGCTCGAGCGCATCCTCGGCTCGCAGCCCTTCCTGGAGGGCTTCGGTCAGGCGATCGACACCGTCCCCGGGATGACCAGGAAGACCATTCTGCACGCCGGACCGCCGATCGAGTTCACCCGGATGTCGGGCCCGATGAAGGGCGCCGTCACCGGCGCGCTGGTCTTCGAGGGCCTCGCCGAGGACGTCGACGAGGCGTTCGAGCTCGCAGCCTCCGGCGAGATCACTTTCTCGCCCTGCCACGAGCACCAGTCGGTCGGCTCGATGGCCGGCGCCACCAGCGCCAGCATGTGGGTGCACAGGGTCACCAACCGCACCTACGGCAACACCGCATACACCAACCTGTCCGAGCAGCTGTCGAAGATCCTGCGCTTCGGCGCGAACGACCAGTCGGTCATCGACCGCCTGAACTGGATGCGGGACGTGTTCGGTCCCGTGCTGGCGGGCGCCATGGAGCTCAACACCGACGGCATCGACCTGCGGCTGATGCTCTCGCAGGCTCTGCACATGGGCGACGAGGCGCACAACCGCAACGTCGCCGGAACCACGCTGCTGATCCAGGCGCTCGCGCCCTACATCCTGGAGAGCGACTTCACCACGAAGGAGAAGCGCGAGGTGTTCGACTTCGTCGCCTCCTCCGACTACTTCTCCGGTCCGACCTGGATGGTCGCGGCGAAGGCGTCGATGGATGCTGCGAACGGCATCGAGAACTCGACGGTCGTGACCACCATGGCCCGCAACGGCGTCGACTTCGGCATCCGGGTCTCCGGCACCGGCGGCCAGTGGTTCACCGGCCCCGCGCAGGAGGTCGTCGGCCCGATGTTCGCCGGTTACACCCCGGCCGACTCCGGGCTGGACATGGGCGACTCCGCCATCACCGAGACCTTCGGCATCGGCGGCTTCGCGATGGCCGCGGCTCCCGCGATCGTCGCGCTCGTCGGCGGAACGGTCGACGAGGCAATGGGCTACTCGCGCACGATGAACGCGATCACCACGGGCAACAACCCGAACGTGACGATCCCGGCGCTCGACTTCATGGGCGTGCCCAGCGGCATCGACGTGCGCAAGGTCATGGAGACCGGAATCCTGCCGCTGATCAACACCGCGATCGCGCACAAGGACCCGGGCATCGGCATGATCGGCGCCGGCATCACCCACCCGCCGGTCGAGGCGTTCCAGAAGGCGCTGCGCGCCCTGGCCGACACGGTCAAGCCATGACCGCGATCGCTCCCTCCCCCGGTGCCGTCCACCTCAAATGGTGGAAGAAGGGTGACATCGCGGCGTTCTTCGCCCTGTTCACCAACAACCTGACCAACATCATCACCTTCACGGCCCTGCTCACCATGGCGGGGCTTCCGGTGGGGATGGTGGTGGGACGGATCGCCCCGGCCTTCGGTCTGGCGATCCTGATCACCTCCTCGATGTACGTGTGGTTCGCCCGCCGGCTGGCCAAGAAGGAGGGCCGCGACGACGTGGTGGCCCTCCCCTCCGGTCCGAGCGCTCCGTCGATCTTCACGGTCACCTTCCTGGTGATCCTGCCGGTCTACTCCAGCACGCAGGACGCGGAGCTCGCGGTGGGGATCGGTCTGGTATGGGGCTTCCTGGAGGGCCTCATCCTTTTCGTCGGATCGTTCTTCGGCGACCTGCTCCGCCGTGCGGTGCCCCGCTCGGTGCTGTTGGCCTGCCTCGCCGGCCTCGGCCTGCTGCTGCTCGCGATGAACCCGATGCTGCAGACGTTCGAGTTCCCCGTGGTCGCGTTCATCGTCCTGGTGATCGTGTTCATCAACTGGTTCGGCCGGTCGCCGTTCCTGGGCAAGGTGCCGACCGGTCTGCTGCTGCTGATCGTGGGAACCGCCGCAGCATGGGCGTTCGGGTTGCAGACGCCCGAGGCCGTGCAGGCCGCGCTGGTGCACGCCGGATGGCACCCGCCGCAGGTGTCGGTGGGCAACTTCTTCGAAGGGGTGCAGCACGCCGGTCCGTTCCTGGCGTCGGCGGTGCCTCTGGCGCTGGCGAACTACGTGTTCGACCTGGAGAACATCGAGGCCGCCGAGGCCGCCGGTGACCACTACAGCGCCCGTCCCGTCATGCTGGTCAACGGCGGTGCGACGATGGTCGGCGCCCTGATGGGCAACCCGTACCCGGTGACGGTGTACATCGGTCACACAGCGTACAAGGAGATGGGCGCCGGCGTCGGCTACACGATGCTCAACGGCATCACGATGTTCGCGGTGGGCCTGTTCGGCATGAGCGCCCTGCTCCTGTCGGTGGTCCCGATGGCCGCGATCGCCCCGATCCTGATCTACATCGGCATCGTCACCGCCGCGCAGTCGGTGCGCGAGACGCCGAAGGTGGAACTGCCGGTGATCTTCGTCGCGCTGTTCCCGTGGATCGCGAACTGGGCGAACAGCCTGATCGGCAACACGCTGAAGGCGGCCGGCACGAACGTCGCCGAGGTGGGAGCGGATGCTCTGAACGGCGCCGGCACCTACTTCGCCAGCATCTCGACACTCGGCAACGGCGCGCCGCTGTCGTCGCTGCTCTGGGGGATGATCGCGATCTTCGCGATCCGGAACAAGCCGGGACTCGGAGCGATCGTGGCCGTGCTCGCCGCGATCCTGTCGTTCTTCGGCATCATCCACTCCCCGGTGCCCAGCATGCCGGCCGAGTTCGCGCTGTCAGACACCCATGTGATGTTCCTGGTGGCCTACCTGATGGTCGCGGCGCTGTTCCTGGCCAAGAAGATCCAGGACAGTGTCACGAAGGAGACGGTGACGTTCACCGCGTCGGACGAGCTCACCCTGAGCAATGCCGTCGCGCCGAGCCTGATCCAGTCCACCAAGGTCTGATCCCGAACAGCGGGTCCGGGAGTGCACCGCTCCCGGACCCCCTCAGGACCCGGAATCCGGTGCTGAGGAGAACGGATGGTCCTGTCCGTCCCCGCAAGACGAGAAGGCCGGTTCCCCCGCAGGGAAACCGGCCTTCTCTCTTCCGGCTACTTCTTCTTGGACTGAGCCCGTCGCTGCGCGCGGTTGCCGGCCGGCGCCTCGCCGCCGTCGACAGCCTGACCGAAGGCGCCGCGCTCGGCGGGCTGCTCCGGCTGCTGCGCGGACTCGCGCGCGGCGGCCGCCTGCCGCATCCGGGCGGTCTCGGCCTGCTGCACCTGGCCGCGCTCGTTGCGCACCTCGACCTCGCCCGCGTCGTTCGCCGCCGAGTACTCCAGCCGCTGCTCCGGCAATCCGCCGGTCAGGCCCTTCGCCTCGACCTCCGCGACCTCTGCTGCGCCATCCTCGCCGGCGCGGCGAACCTCGACCTCGAGGTTGTAGAGGTAGCCGACCGACTCCTCCTTGATCTGGCCCATCATCGACTGGAACATCGAGTAGCCCTCACGCTGGTACTCGACCAGCGGATCGCGCTGCGCCATGGCGCGCAGGCCGATGCCGTCCTTGAGGTAGTCCATCTCATAGAGGTGGTCGCGCCAACGGCGGTCGAGCACCTGCAGCACCACACGGCGCTCCAGTTCACGGGTGGCAGGAGCGCCGAGCGCCTCCTCGCGCTTCTCGTAGGCGATCATCGCGTCCGAGAGCAGCTCGCGCTTGAGGCCCTCCGCGCTGATGCCGCCCTTGCGCTCCGCGGCCTCCGCGACGACCTCGTCGATCGTCACGCCCACCGGATACAGGGTCTTCAACTCCGTCCAGAGCGCATCGAAGTCCCAGCTCTCGTTGTGCCCCTCACCGGTGTGGTCATCGACCACGCCGCCGATGGCATCCTCGATGAAGTGCTGCACGCGGTCGGCGATGTCGTCGCCCTGCAGAATGTGCCGGCGGTCGGCGTAGATCGCCTCGCGCTGACGGTTCAGGACGTCGTCGTACTTCAGCACGTTCTTGCGCATCTCGGCGTTGCGTGCCTCGACCTGCGATTGCGCGCTGCGGATCGCGCGCGAGACCATGCCCGATTCGATCGGCACATCGTCGGGGAAGTTCGTGCGGGACAGGATGGCCTCGGCGGCGCCGGACTGGAACAGCCGCATCAGGTCGTCGGTGAGGCTCAGGTAGAAACGGCTCTCACCGGGGTCGCCCTGACGTCCGGACCGACCGCGCAGCTGGTTGTCGATGCGGCGCGACTCGTGCCGCTCCGTGCCCAGAACGTACAGCCCGCCGGCCTCGATGACCTTCACGCCGTCCTCGGCGACCTTGGTCTTCATCGCCTCGTAGGTCTCGTCCCAGGCGGCCTCGTACTCCTCCGGGGTCTCCTCCGGGTCGAGTCCCTTGGCCTTCAGCTCCTGCACGGCGAGGAACTCGGCGTTGCCGCCGAGCATGATGTCGGTGCCTCGTCCGGCCATGTTCGTCGCGACGGTCACCGCGCCGAGACGACCAGCAAGGGCGACGATCTCGGCCTCACGGGCGTGGTTCTTGGCGTTCAGGACCTCGTGCTTGACGCCCTTCTTGGCGAGCAGGCGCGAGAGGTACTCGCTCTTCTCGACGCTGACGGTGCCGACCAGGACCGGCTGACCCGCGGCATGCCGCTCGGCGATGTCCTCGACCACCTGGGTGAACTTCGCCTGCTCGTTCTTGTAGACGAGGTCGGGCTGGTCCTTGCGGATCAGGGGGCGGTTGGTCGGGATCGGCACGACACCGAGCTTGTACGTCGACATGAACTCGGCCGCCTCGGTCTCGGCGGTACCGGTCATGCCGGCGAGCTTGTCGTACATGCGGAAGTAGTTCTGCAGCGTGACGGTGGCGAGGGTCTGGTTCTCGGCCTTGACCGGCACGTTCTCCTTGGCCTCGATGGCCTGGTGGATGCCCTCGTTGTAACGACGTCCGACCAGGATGCGCCCGGTGTGCTCGTCGACGATCATGACCTCGTCGTTCATCACGACGTAGTCCGTGTCGCGCTTGAACAGCGCGATGGCCTTGATCGAGTTGTTCAGGAACGAGATCAGCGGCGTGTTGGCGGACTCGTAGAGGTTGTCGATGCCGAGGTAGTCCTCGACCTTCTCGATGCCGGGTTCGAGCACGCCGACGGTCCGCTTCTTCTCGTCGACCTCGTAGTCGACGCCCACCTCGAGGGTGCGTGCGATCTTCGCGAACTCGGTGAACCAGCGGTTCGCCTCGCCGGACGACGGACCGGAGATGATCAGCGGGGTGCGAGCCTCGTCGATGAGGATGGAGTCCACCTCGTCGACGATCACGAAGAAGTGCTCGCGCTGGACGAGGTCCTCCTTGCGCCACGCCATGTTGTCGCGCAGGTAGTCGAAGCCGAACTCGTTGTTCGTGCCGTAGGTGATGTCGGCGGCGTACTGCTGCCGGCGCACGTCGGGTGTCTGGCCCGCGACGATCACACCTGTCGTCATGCCCAGGGCGCGGTACACGCGGCCCATCAGCTCCGCCTGATAGCTCGCGAGGAAGTCGTTCACGGTGACGAGGTGCGTGCCCTTGCCGGCGATCGCGTTCAGGTACATCGCGAACACGGCGGTGAGCGTCTTGCCCTCACCGGTCTTCATCTCGGCGATGTTGCCCAGGTGCAGGGCCGCGCCGCCCATGAGCTGCACGTCGTAGGCGCGCATGCCGAGGGTGCGGCGCGCGGCCTCGCGCACCGCCGCGAAGGCCTCGGGCATGAGCTGATCGAGGGTCTCGCCCTTGTCGTAGCGCTCGCGCAGCACGGTGGTCTCGTTGCGCAGCTCTTCGTCACTGAGCTTCTCGAAGTCCTCTTCGAGCTCGTTCACGGCCTTGGCGACCTGCTTGAGGCGGCGGAGGATGCGGCCTTCACCGGCGCGGAGCAGCTTCTCCAGAGGATTCGCCACGGATGTCTCCCTCGGGTTCTCGGGTGCCGGCGATGTTCAGCGCCGGGCATACCGTGTCATGTTACCGGCCCGTGACTTGCAGCACCTGTGCGCGCGAACGCTGACGGCGAACGGACACGCCGGATCCCGTCCTTGCGCGTCCCCTGGTTTCCAGGTATGCATATACCCAGAAATGCAATACCGGGAAACGATCGGAGCGCCATGTCCGTCCGCCAGAGCCTTCTCGCCATCCTCGATCAGGGGCCGTGCTACGGCTATCAGCTGCGCGCCGAGTTCGACCGCCGCACCGGCTCGACCTGGCCGCTGAACGTCGGCCAGATCTACAACACTCTGGAGCGCCTGGAGCGGGACGGGCTGGTCGAGCGCGGTGCGGCGGACGAGGCCGGACACGTGTACTGGGAGATCACGGATGCCGGCCACGAAGCCGTCAAGGAGTGGTTGGACTCCCCCGTGCCCAGACAGGCCGGCACCCGGGACGAGCTGCCCATCAAGCTCGCCCTCGCCGCCACCCTCCCCGGAGTGGACGTGGAGGCCATCGTGCAGAGGCAGCGGAGGGCATCCCTGGCCGCACTGCAGGAACTCCGTCGTGTGCAGTACGCGGGCGCCGGGATGTCCACCGGCGATGACGACCTCGGCGGCGAGGAACTCGCCTGGCGCCTGGTCGCCGACGCGCTGATCTTCCAAGCGGAGGCGGAGGTGCGGTGGCTCGACCACGTCGAATCCCGCCTGCGCCGCCACACACCGCACGCGCTGAGCCTGGAGATCAGCGCCGAGAAGCCCCGTCGCGGCCGCCCGCCGCGCGCGGCCGCCGATGCACGGACAGGAGCATGATCATGAAGCGATCCGAGTACCGCCGGCAGCAGCATGAGGCCTCATCTTCGGAACGCACCCGTGATGCGCGCGACCCCGTCGTGCAGCTGGTCGGCGTCACACAGCAGTACGGCCACGGTGCCGGCTCGGTCTCTGCACTCTCCGGCGTGGACCTGACCGTGCACCCCGGCGAGTTGGTCGCGGTGATGGGGCCGTCCGGGTCGGGCAAGTCGACCCTGCTCGCGATCGCGGGCGGGCTCGCGACTCCCACATCCGGCGAGGTGATCGTCGAGGGCACCTACCTCTCGTCCCTGAACCAGAACGGCATCGCTCGGCTGCGCCGCCGCTCATTGGGCTACGTGTTCCAGGACTTCAACCTGATCCCGACCCTGACCGCGATGGAGAACGTGGCCCTTCCGCTCGAGTTGGACGGGATCGGGCGTCGCGCGATCAGCAGGGCTGCACAGGATGCCCTCGCGGCGGTCGACCTCCAGGACCGCCTCGACGTGTATCCCGATGATCTGTCCGGTGGTCAGCAGCAGCGCGTCGCGATCGCCAGGGCGATCGTCGGCGCACGCCGCCTCATCCTCGCCGACGAGCCCACCGGCGCCCTCGACTCCGAGACCGGCGAGATGGTGATGCAGGTCATCCGGCAGCGGGTGGATGCCGGTGCCGCGGGCATCCTCGTCACGCACGAGCCCCGGCACGCATCCTGGGCGGACCGGATCCTGTTCCTGCGCGACGGTCGCGTGGTCGACGAGACCGCCCGAGACGACGCCGCGCAGTTGCTCAGCGGGGCACGCTGATGTTCCGCGATGCGAGTTCCGAGGCGTCCGCGCGGGGATCGGGCTGGGCGCGCTGGCGTGTCGCGGGGCGGCTCGCGCGGCGTCAGGCACGCCGATCGCTCGGCTCCAGCATCCTGATTGTGTTGCTGATCGCGCTGCCGGTCGCGGGACTGGCGACGGCCGCGACGCTGGCGACGAGTCAGATCCCGACGCCGGAACAGTACCTCGACTCCCAGTTGGGAAAGACGCAGACCCGCCTCACCATCGTCTCCGGACCCGATCCGTCGTTGCGGCAGGCGCCGGTCGATCCCTCGTGGTGGAGCGTCGACGTCGACAGCGAGACAGTCGACCCCACGCATGCGGTCGAGGATCCACTCGACGACGTCGTACCGCTGCTGCCTGCCGGAACCCCAACACTGCGCATCGACGCCGCGACCGTGTTCATGAAGACCACGGCAGGCGTCGCATCGGTGTCGGCGCTGGTCGGCCCGGCCGGCGATCCCGCATTCGTGGGCCGCTACGACGTCGTGCAAGGGCACGCGCCGTCGAACGAGCACGAGGTGCTGGTGACCCAATCGGCGCTGGACGACATCGGCGCCGTCATCGGCGGCGACCTGCAGCTTCGTAACCCCGACCGGACGTTCACCATCACCGGTATCGTCGACATCGTCGACCAGCTCGACTCCACCCGCACGGTGGTCCTGCCGGACGCGGAGCCGGGCGAGCTGCTCGGCCAGGCGGCCTGGTATCTGCCCGACGACGCACTCACCTGGGAGCAGATCCAGCAGCTGAACACACAGGGTGTGACTGCCCTGTCGCGTACGGTCGCTCTCAACCCGCCGATCACTGGCACTGAGATGGACGCCGCACAGCTTGTGAACCCGTGGTCGATCCTCAGCGGTGTGCTGATCGGCGGCAGCATCGTCGCGGCGTTCGTCGCGTATCAGATCGCGCTGCTCGCGGGTGCGGCGTTCAGCGTCAGCGCGCGGCGACAACAGCGCGCACTCGCCATGACCGCCAGCGTGGGCGCGACGAAGAAGGACCTGCGCCGAATCATGGTGCTACAGGGGCTCGTGCTGGGCGGACTGGGTGCGGCGCTCGGCATCGTCCTCGGACTCGCCGGCTCCTGGGCCGCCATGCGCCTTCTCGACGACGGCAATCGCACCGTCTACTGGTCCTACGCGCCTCTCCCCTGGCTGCTCGCGGCGATCGCTGCGCTCGCCGTCGTGGTGGGCACCGCATCCGCGCTGCTGCCGGCCCGATCGGCCGCGAAAGTGGATGTGCTCGCCATGCTGCGCGGCGCACGGCGTCCACAACGCGCGAAGCGATCGCGCCCGATCTGGAGCATCGTGCTCATCATCGCAGGCGTCGCCATCACCGCGGTCTCGGTGGCGGGCATCCTATGGGTACGCGCATCCGCCGACGGCGGCGATCCCATCCGCTCCGACGACATCCGCGCCATCTCGCCGCAGATCGGCATCTTCGCCGGGCCCATCCTCGCGCAGATCGGCGTGATCGTCGGCGGCCACTGGCTGCTGACGCAGCTGTCCCGTCCGATCTCGAGGGTCGGGCTCGCACCGCGGCTGGCCGTACGCGACGCGGCCGCGAACGGCACGCGCTCGGCCGCCGCACTCGGGTCGATCGGTGCCGCCGTGATGCTCGGGACGTTCATCGTCGGCGCACTCTCCCTGACCGTTGGCACGCAGGCGCACGGCTACACTCCGCCCGCGCCACTCGGATCCCTGTTCGTCGAGGTGTACGGCACCGGCGAGGAACCGCCGAGCGATGCCCGCGTGCAGCGGGCGGAGGGAATCGTGCAGGCGCAGTCGCCCGCTTCAGTGGCGATATTGCGGTCGCCGGTGAGCGCGTACGAGGTTCCCGAGGGGGATCGTGCCGACGCCGAAGTGGCGCTCGCCGTTCCCGGCAAGCCAGTGCGCTGCACCGGGGACGAGAACGGCTCAATCGACGATGCCTGCGGTCACCTTCTGGACCTCACACAGGGGCTGTATGTCACCACCGCGGACTCGCTGCCCGCCCTGCTCGGACGGAGTCCGTCAGGACAGGAGATCCGGACTTTCCGGGATGGCGGGGCGCTGGTGTTCGACAATGAGCTTCTCAGTCCGGACGGGAAATCGCGGATCGGCTTCTGGAACGCGGAGCAGGCCTTCGAGAACGGCGGCCCCGCCGCATGGAACGAGGGCGACAACGTGCAGATGGGCGAAGGCGCGGTGCTCGAGCTCACGCCGCCGGAGCACATCGAGACCCTCCCTGCAGTGCTCGTGAAGACTCCTGATCAGTATCGCTACACGACGCTGATCTCGGAGGAGACCGCGGCGGATCTCGGTATCGAGACGAGCCAGGTGTCATTCGTCGCCGCCTTCGACGAGCCAGCCGATGAGCAGATGGTGGAGGCGATCAACGGAGCATCCGGGATCGACGCCGGCATCAGCGCGCAGGCAGTCACCGGACCCCCGAGTCCCGTGCTCGGCATCCTGCTGGTGCTCGGTGCCACCGGCATCCTCATGCTGGGCACCAGCGCGATCGTGCTGGGCCTGGCGCGGATCGACGGCGCCGCCGATGACGCGACCCTCGCGGCGGTCGGCGCGACGCCCGGGCTGCGGCGTGGAATCTCGTTCTGGCAGGGGCTGATCATCGCGCTGCTCGGCTCGCTGACCGGTGCCGCCGCCGGCCTGCTGCCGATCTGGGGACTGATCGCGGCCTCGCCCTACATGTACGCGGAGGACATCCCTTGGTGGGCCATCGCCGCGATCGCCGTGGGTCTGCCGCTGCTCGTCGCCGCGGCGAACGCCCTCACTTCCCGTCGACGCCCGGTCGTCACGCGCCGCACCGCCATCGCCTGACCCGCCCATCCCGAGCCTCGATCGCGCTGCCTTTCTCTGCTCCCGCGGCCCTTCCCTGCTCGCGCGGCGCACTTCCGCGCAGCGCGAGCAAGGAGCGACGGCGCGAACGCCGGGGGATGGCGCCTGCTGTGCGCGCGGTCAGGGATGGGTTTCGCGGGCTCCCGCGCGTGCCACCCCGAAAGGCATCCCTGTCCGCGTCGGCAACCCTGCTGCGCGCGGTCAGGGATGGGTTTCGCCGCCTCCGGCGCGCGTGACCGGCGGAACGCATCCCTGAGCGGACGGCGCCGACGACATCCGTTCTCGCACGGCGTAGCGGATCCACAGCCGGGTGAGAGGCGGGAACCCTGAGGATCGAACCATGGCCGGATTCTGGGGCAGACGTAGACGTGAGCAGGAAGAACTGACGGCGCAGGACGCCGATCTCGCCCGGCGTGCCGAGCAGGCGCTGGTCGCGGCCGACGAGCGCATCCGCACCACCGCGGACGAGCTCGTGTTCGCGCAGGCCGAGCTCGGCGAGTCGATGACCGCCGACCTCAAGGCCGCCCTCGCCGCGGTGCGCACGCATCTGCGCGAGGCTTTCCAGCTGCACCAGCTGAACCACGACGAGATCCCGGACACTCCCGAGGAGCTGCGCACCCGCAACGCACGCATCGTGCAGCTCTGCGAGTGGGCGGAGGACCTGCTCGACGAGAAAACCTCCGCCATCGCCGAGCAGGTCGCGCTCGTGCGCCGCTCCCCCGAGATCGTCGCCCAGCTGCGCAAGGACGCCGAGTCCCTCGCCGCCCGCATCCCGCAGGCTCGCGAGACCGTCAACCGTCTGTCGCAGAGGTACTCGGATGCGGCGATGCGCCGGGTCTCGTCCTCGCCCGATGAGGCGGAGCAGCTCGTGACCTTCGCGACGCACGGCGCCGATGTCTCCGAGCGGCGTCGCGCCGCGAAGCAGAACGAAGAGGCGAACCTCGCCCTGGAGACCGCGACGGAGGCCGTGCGCCGGGCCTCTGCCGTGCTCGACGGTGTCGAGGACTTCGAGATCCAGGCGCTGCGCGCCGAGTCGACGCTCGCCGCCGTGGTCGACGACTCGCGAGGCGACCTGATCGCCGCACGCACGGCACCGCAGACGCGGGAGGTGCAGACCGCGGCATCCGCTCTGGAGGCGGCTCTGGCCGCCCTGCCGGCGTCCGGCACCCGGAACGATCCGTTCACCGAGCTCACCGCGCTGCGCGAGGCGAACACCGGCCTGGACCAGGCGATCGCGACGGCGCAGTACCGTGCCGAGCATCCGCTTCCCACGCTCGAGCAGGTGCAGCACGCCCTCGACGATGCGGACCGCCAGCTGGGGATCGCGCGCCCGCTGATCTCCGGTCACCGCGGCTGGATCGGGGCCGACGCCCGCACCCGCTTCGCCGAGGCCGAGCGTCTGCGCATCGACGTGACCGGCATGCTGCCCGCCGAGGCGACCCGTGAGCAGGCGCTCTCCACCGCCCGCCGGGTGGGGCAGCTCGCCGCCGAGGCCCTGCAGCTCGCACAGCGCGACATCGAGTCGGCGCGACCGCAGGACTACGCCGGATGGGGCGGACCGAACCAGGGCGGCGGATGGGGAGGCGGCCGGCGCGGCGGCGGTGGCGACATCGTCAGCGGCGTCCTCGGCGGCCTGGTGATCGGCAGCATCCTGGACGGCATCTTCGACTGACGACACCCACCTAACGGGTTCGGGGCGGATCCTCGCGGCTGGGGCGGCTGCGCACCGCCCCGATCGCGAGAATCCGCCCCGAACGGATCACACGGGGATTCAGGAGGCGAGCTCCTCCTCCGGAGCCGCCTGCGTGGTCAGCGAGATGACACCGTAGTCCCAGCCCTTGCGGCGGTAGACGACGCTCGGGTGATCGGTGCGCACGTCGACGAACAGGAAGAAGTCGTGCCCGACCAGCTCCATGCGGTCGACGGCTTCCTCGACCGTCATCCACTCCGCATCGAAGTTCTTGGTGCGGATGACGACCGGCGAGTAGACCTCGTCCTCCTCGGCCTGGATCGGCACCGTCCCGGTCGCGACGGCCTTGAGCACATCCGCCGACGCCGGCTGCACATCGATGCCGGTGAGCGATCCGCTCCCCTTCTCGAAGTGCGCTCCACGAGGATGCTGCCGTCCGTCGATGCGCTTCTCCTTCGCGCGTCGCAGCTGCTCGGCGAGCTTGTCGACCGCGAGATCGAGGGCGACGAACTTGTCCGCGTCGACGGCCTCTGCGCGGACGACCGGGCCCTTGCCCACCAAGGTGAGCTCCACGGTCTCGTCCGGGACGCGTCCGTTGCGATAGGCGCGGTGGGTGACCTTGACGTCGATGCGCTGGGCCTTGGCTGCGAGCTGTTGCAGGCGTCCGAGCTTCTCCTCGACAACCGTCCGGAACCGATCGGAGATGCTCACTCCGACACCGACGATGCTCGTTTCCATTCCTGCCTCCTTGTCCCGGTCCTCCCGGCCAAGGGCGGACCGTGGTCGCCTTGTGTGCCCTACCGTAGTGCCGAGATCGGCGGATGTCACTACCCGTTCACCCCGTGTTCCGATCTGCGCGGGGTCGCCGCGAGGGCGAGTGCTCCGACGACGCGGTACCCGGCCCGCCGGAGCACCTGCGCGGCCTCATCGATCGTGGCGCCGGTGGTCACCACGTCGTCCACGATCACGACATCGGCGCCCCGAGGCAGTGCGAGGAGCGGATGCCGCACCCGCATGCTGCCGCGCACGTTGCGTGCTCGCGCATCGCGACCGAGGCCGCGCTGGTCCGTGTGCGAGCCCGTGCTCACGAGCATCCGGTGCGGAGTGCGACCTGCCGCGCGCAGCAGCAGCTCGGGAACGCGGTAGCCGCGACGGCGGAACGCGGCTCTGCTCGTCGGGACCGGGACGAGCAGGGCGTCGTCGCACTCCCCCGGGATCGCCGCGCGCAGCGCCGCCCCGAGTGGCCGCACGAGCAGCGTCTGACCGTCCTCCTTCACACGGCGGATGCACCGGGCGACGACCCCGTCGAACTCGTGCGCCGCGCGCACCGGCACGCCTCCGGGTGTGACGCGCCGCACGGGTCGTGCGTGCAGCGCCCGCGCGCAGTCGGGGCACAGCAGCGTACCGGGCAGTCCGCACCCCGGACAGTCCGCCGCGAGCAGGAAGGCGAGTGATTCCGCGCCGATGCGGCGCGCGCCGTCGATCCGGGAGAGGGGCATGAGCCGATCCTGCTGCCCCACAGGCGGGTCGCAGCCCGCGGTCTCCGGCGCTGTGCACGACCCGTCTCCGCCGGCGAGCTGGGGAGGGTCACTGTCCGGAGCGCGTTCCCAGCACCAGGACGCCGCTCAGGGACGCCTGCCACGTCGAGCCGCGCCGGGCGAAGACCACACCGTCGGACGAGAGCACGCGCACTCCCGTGATGGTGCGCGCCCCGGCGACCGACCGGGGGCCGGACGGCGCGGACATCGTCTCGGCCGGACCGCCGATCGGCTGCGTGAGCATGCGCGCGTCGTCGGTCGAGGTCAGGATCGCGACGGTGTCCGGCCCGACCCAGGCCAGGCCCTGCGCGGTGCCGGTGAAACGGCCGATCTCGTGCGTCTCGCCCAGGCCTATCGGCGTGCCGTCGTCGTCCCTGATCACGGCCGCCACGACGGCGTGGCGCTGACCGCCGACCGTCACGAGCGCCGCCGCTCTCGCGCCGTCGGCGGCGACGCGCAGCGCGGTGATCTCGGAGGCCTCCGGCCACGCTCGGGCGACGTCGTTCGGGGCGGCGTCGGGTCCGGTGGCCTTCAGCGCGCGGGGCGAGTCGTGCGGCACGGTCCAGGTGTATCCCCAGGCGTCCAGGCTCGGGGCGATCAGCCCGGGCCTGCCGTCGAGATCCACGACGTTGCTCGGCGTGGCCAGGTACACATGCCCGTCGTCGAGCAGCATCGCCGCCGCCGAGTCGTCCGCGGCGACGTCGATCGCGCGCAGGCGTGCGGCGTTCTTGTCCACCTGCGCCGACAGGTCGCCGACCGGCGCGATCTGGTCGCCCACCGCCGTACCGAAGCCGTCCTTGGTGAGCACCAGCGTGCCGGCGTCCGGGCCGGGCTGATCCACCTGCACCTCGCTGACGTCCAGCGGCTGCTGATCCACGGTGAAGCGCACCTCGACGACGCCGAGGGGGCGAGAGTGGCCTCCAGCTGGGTGCGCATGCGTGCCAGGGTGGTGGCGTCCAGGTTCAGCGCGGACCGGGTGAGGTCGACCTCGGCCACCTGGGACTGGTCGATCACGACGGCCCCTCGCGCCAGTCCGACCTCGTCTGTGAATGCGCTGCGCACGCCGGGCGCGAGCCACGGGGTCGGCTCCCCCGACACCAGCTGCTGCGTGAGAGTGGTCGCGGTCGAGGGCCGGCGCGGATACCAGCGCACATCGGGGACGAGATGAGCCCAGGACGGATCGAAGTACTGCAGCGAGTAGGAACGGTACACCAGCGGGAAGTTGACGGCGTCCAGGACGATGCCGTTCGGCGCCTCGGAGATCCGCCACTCGCCGCCCTTCTTGCGCTCCAGGTGGAACTTCAGCGGCGCGGTGTCGCCGATCCCGGCGGAGTAGGCACCCGCGCCGTCCACACTCGCGACCTGCGCGAGCTGCACCGTCACGTCGGCGCTGGTCGTGTCCTCGTCATCGATGTCGCCCACCGCCGTGATCGACCGGGACGCACTCGAGGTGTCCACGGTGACGCCGCTGGTGGGAGCCCAGCTGTCGCTCATCTCCGGCGTCAGGAACTCCCTGGCGATGCTCCAGTTGTCGATGGGCGTGATCCCCGCATCGAGGAAGCCCTCGACGATCTCCTGAGGGTCCGCGCCCTCCCTCGGGGTCGCGGCGTACTCGGTGAAGCTCGGGCCGTCGCCCTTCTCTCCGACGGCCAGGCCGACCGACACCGGCCCCGTCGTCGGCAGTCCGGTGCAGGAGGCCAGCAGCAGCATGGCGGCGGTGACCGCGCCGGCCGCCAGCGCACGGATGCCCCTCATCGGTCCTCCTCCTCGCCATCCGGCGTCGGGATCGGCTGGGTGAGCGCGCCGATGTCGGTGAGACTCTCCTGGGGTTCGAGCGGCACCGGGCTGGGACCGGACAGCTCACCGGGGTGCCGGGGAATCGTCAGGACGAAGTTGGTCCCGACGCCGAGTTCCGACCACACCTCCAGCGTGCCGCCGTGCAGTCGCGCATCTCCGAGTGCGATCGACAGACCGAGACCCGTGCCTCCGATGGTGCGCTTCCGCGACGGGTCGGCCCGCCAGAAGCGGTCGAACACCCGCTGGGCGTCGTCCGGACGCATGCCGAGACCGAAGTCGCGCACCCCGGCGGCGACGGCGTGCTGGTTGCTGTCCACGGTCACAACGATCGGCCGGCCCTCCCCGTGCTCGATCGCGTTGCCCACCAGGTTGCGCAGCACCCGGCGCACGCGGCGCGGATCCATGTCCACCGGCGAGTATCCGCCCGGCGCCACCAGCCGGAGCTCGATGCCGTGCTGATCGGCGAGCGGGCGCATCTGATCGACGATCTCCTCGGCGACCTGCGCGAGACCGGTCGCCTCCACCTCGAGCTGCACCGATCCGGCATCGTAGCGGCTGATCTCGAGCAGATCGGCGAGCAGCGTGTCGAATCGCTGCACCTGGGTGTGCAGCAGCTCGGCGGTGCGCGCGGTGGTGGGCTCGAACTGGCCCTTCTGGTCATTGATCATGTCGGCGGCCAGGCGGATCGTCGTCAGCGGCGTTCGGAGCTCGTGCGAGACATCC
Source organism: Microbacterium sp. KUDC0406 (assembly GCF_021582875.1). Classification (NCBI taxonomy): domain Bacteria; kingdom Bacillati; phylum Actinomycetota; class Actinomycetes; order Micrococcales; family Microbacteriaceae; genus Microbacterium; species Microbacterium sp. KUDC0406. The sequence continues at coordinate 1,604,350 of NZ_CP091138.1, forward strand.
GACACGAACCGCTGCTGCACGAGCGAGAGCTCTCCGAGCTCCTTGATCTGCGACTCTATGCTGTCCGCCATCGCATTGAACGAACGGGCGAGGATGGCCAGCTCGTCCTCTCCGCGCACCGGCAGGCGCACGCCCAGGTCACCGGCGGCGAGGCGCGCGCTGGTCTCGGATGCCTCGACGATCGGCGCGGACACCGCGCGCAGCACCAGCCACGAGATCGCGGCGACGATCGCCACCAGAGCGATGCCCGCCAGCCACAGGGTGCGCTGCACGAACAGCAGCGTCTCGTCGGAGTCGCTGAGGTCGTAAGCGATGTACAGCTCGTAGACGGCTTTGCCGGGTACGAGAAGCTGCTGCCCGACGACGATCCCCGGCGGCGAACCTCCCTCGGTCGCCGGCACCGCGATGGACTGCCAGAACTGCTGCCGGTCGCCCTTCTCCGCCACCCTGGTCCGCAGCGGCTCGCTGATCGCGTCGACCGACAGTCCGCCGGCGCGGAACTCCGGCGGAATGAATCCCCCGCCGCCGAGGGTCTCGATGGGCGATGCCGTGATGAGGTCGGATGCTGCGGCCCTGGCCAGGTCGGTCTGGACGGAGCGCCACAGCGCCTGCAGCGCCGCACGATCGTCGGCGACGTTGCTGTTGTCGAGCGTGGTCTGCGCCTCGGCGACGGCGCGCTGCGACTTCTCGAGTGCGTCGTCCTTACGGGACTCGAACAGGTCGTTCTGGATCACCAGCGCCATCGCGACGCAGGTGATGAAGATCGCGAGAGAGGTGAGCAGCAGGGTGACGGCGATCGTGCGGAAGCGCATCGACCGGTTCCACAGCCGCACCACGGAGCGCGGCCAGCTCCTCCAGTCGCGCCATGACGCGACCGGAGCGGGCGTCACGCTCGTCGCCGTCATCGCAGGATCCTCAGCCGGCGCTCCCGGCTCGGTAGCCCACGCCCCGCACGGTCATCACGATCTTCGGGTTGTCCGGGTCGAGCTCGACCTTGGCGCGCAGCCGCTGCACGTGAACGTTCACGAGACGGGTGTCGGCCTTGTAGTGGTAGCCCCACACCTGCTCGAGCAGCATCTCGCGGGAGAACACCTGCTGCGGCTTCGACGCGAGCGCGACGAGCAGCTGGAACTCGAGCGGCGTGAGCGAGATCGGCGTCGTGCCGCGGCGCACCTCGTGCCCGTCCACGTCGACCACGAGGTCGCCGACGCGCAGCACCTCGGTGGTGGCCTGCGGAGTCGGCCGCAGGCGGGTGCGGATGCGGGCGACGAGCTCCTTCGGGTTGAACGGCTTGACCATGTAGTCATCGGCGCCCACCTCGAGACCTCGCACGACGTCCGCCGTGTCGCTCCTGGCCGTCAGCATGATGATCGGCACTCCGGATTCGGCGCGGATGCGGCTGCAGATCTCGATGCCGTCCATGCCGGGGAGCATCAGGTCGAGCAGCACGAGATCGGGACGCTGACTGCGCCACTGCTCGACCGCCTTTGCCCCATCGGCGCAGAACAGCGGCTCGAAGCCCTCGGTGCGCAGCACGATCCCGATCATCTCGGCGAGCGCCGTGTCATCGTCGACCACGAGGATGCGTGACGTCATATCGGCCCAGCCTCAACAATCTTTGTCCGCTACATGCGGCGCCCGGAGCCCTGACCCCGGCGCGACCGCACCTCCGCACAGCTTACTGAATCATGCTCTGCGCGTCCCGGAAGGGCCGCCCGGCACGTCGCGCACTCCTCGCAGACCCTCCGCGGACGGCCGCACCCGGGCCGTCGTCGACGTGCCCGAGGGGTGTGACACGATGGGAGCGCGCGGTGTGCCGCCTCATCGGGAGGCCGCGTGGGGAGGGAGTGCGCATGAGCAGCCAGGGCTGGACACCGGCGCCGAGGCGCGGAGCGATTCCGCTGCATCCGATGACGTTCGGGATGCTTCTCGGACGCTCCTTCGCGGCCCTGCGCCACAACCCGAAGGTGCTGTTCGGCTTCGCCGTCGTCGTGCAGCTGCTGAGCATGCTGGTCGTCCTGGTCGTACTCGGGGCGATCATCACCGCGAGCTTCCTGCGGCTGCAGACCGTGCAGCCGGGCTCGGACGACTTCGCGACGATCCAGGCCGGCACCACCGGGCTCGCGATCGTGTTCGGCATCGGCGCCGCGCTCCTCTCCGCCGCCGTGGCCGTCGTCCTGCAGGGCATCGTCGCCGCCGACGTCGCTCTCGCGGCGCTGTCGCAGAAGGGCACGCTGCGCGCGCTCTGGGCCCGGATGGCCCGGTCATTCTGGCGCCTGATGCTGTACGCCGTGCTGCAGGCCCTCGTCGTCGGCGGCGCCTTCACGCTCATCGCGATCGCCGTCTTCGCGATCGCCGCCGGCGCCGGCCTCGCGGGAACGGACGCCACGGGTCTGGCGATCACGCTCACGGTGCTGCTCGGCATCGGCAGCATCCCGCTGTTCGTCTGGCTGTACACGAAGCTGCTGCTCGTGCCCAGCGTGCTGGTGCTGGAGCGCGCGCCGCTGCGCACCGCCCTCGTGCGCTCCTGGCGGCTCACCCGCGGCCGGTTCTGGGTCGCGTTCGGGATCATGTTCCTGATCTCGCTGATCATGGGCGTCGCCGCCAACGTCGTCTCGATCCCCGGTGCGCTCATCACGTCGATCGTCATCGGCATCATCGCGCCCACGGGAGATCCCGACGTCGGGCAGATCGTGTCGATGGTGCTCGCATTCCTGCTGCCGCAGCTGCTGGTGTTCGCGGTGCAGGCGATCGGTCAGGTGGTGCAGTGCACCGGCGCCACGCTGGTGTACGTCGATTCCCGGATGCGCTACGAGGGCCTGGATCAGACCCTGATCGCCCATCAGGAGCGCCGTGCGGCGGGCTGGTCCGAGGAGCAGCTCGGCGACCCCTACGCCGTCGACCCCGCTCGCGCGGTGACGAAGGAGAAGCCGCAGGCTCCGGTGGCATCGTATGCATACGCGCAGCAGGCGTACGCGCAGCAGGCCCCTGCTGCGCCCTACGGATACGGGCAGCCGCAGGCGCCCGCACCGACCCCTTACGGATACGGGCAGCCGCAGGCGCCCATGCATCCGCCCTACTATCAGCCGGCACCCCCGGCATCCGCTCCTGCGCCGCCCGCACCCACGGCACCGCCGGCCGGCCCGGAGTCCACGCCGGCACCGCCGGCACCGCCCGCACCCCCGGCCCCGCCGCGCGACAGCAGCTGGACGCCCCCGAGCGGCGGCGCATGATCCGGCTGCTCGCGAACGCGGACGTGTACATCCCCGACGGGGACGAGGCTCGACGCTGGGCGCAGGACGAGCTCGCCAAGCAGATCTACGAGGAGGCGAAGCCGACCTGGTTCGACCGGATGTCGCGCGCGATCCTGGAGTTCCTCGGCGGTCTGTTCAGCAGCGACGGCTCCGGGGCCGTCGCCCCGTTCGCAGCCGTGCTCATCGTGCTGGTGATCGTCGCCGCGCTCGTCGTCGCCCTGGTCGTGTGGGGCCGCCCACGGGCATCACGGGCCATCCGTCGCCGCGCACATCTGCTGGGCGAGGCCGACGACCGCAGTGCCGCGCAGCTGCGCGCCGACGCCGAACGCGCAGCCCGCGAAGGCGAGTGGGATGCCGCCGTGACGCTGCGCTTCCGCGGCCTGGCACGAGGCCTCATCGAGCGCGACCTGATCGACCCCGCGCCCGGCGCCACCGCGCAGGCGATCTCGCGGGACGCCGGTGCCGCACTGCCCGCAGAGCACACCGCCCTGCACGAGGCGGCCTCGATCTTCGATCGGGTGCGATACCTGAGCGTGCCCGCGACCGAGGAGGACTATCGCGTGGTCGCCGGCACCGACGACCGGTCGACCTCGCTGCGGCCCGAGGCGGTGCCGACATGACCCTCGTCGCGGACGCCGCAGCGGCGCCGGGCGCGGACGAAGCCGCATCCACCGCCGCCGCCCGCCCGCGCGGGCGCTGGCGACGTCTGGTCGGATGGCTCGTCGTCGTGCTGATGCTGATCGGCGGCACCGCGATCGCCGCCCGTCTCGTGACGGCTCCTCCTGCCGTGGGCGCCGCGCTCGATCCGGAGGGTCCCGGCGACACCGGTGCACGTGCGCTGGCGGAGATCCTGCGGCAGCAGGGCGCCGAGGTGACCGTTGTGCGCTCGCATGCCGACGTGAGCGCAGAGCTCGACGACGGCACGACGCTCGCGATGGCCGACCCGGTGTACCTCACCGACGAGGCGGTGCAGGAGATGGTCGCGGACGCGCCTCGCACAGTGCTGCTCTCGAGCAGCGCGAGGACGCTGCGGCTGTTCGATCTCGGCGATTCCGCACCCGACCGGCCCGACCGCGCCTCGGCCGACTGCGACGAGCCGGAGTTCGCCAGGGTGGGGACCATCGTGCCCGGTCGCATGTTCGCCCCGGCGGAAGGCGTGGACGGCTGCTTCACCGGCCAGGACGGCAGCGCGGCAGTGCTCGTCGGCGGCTCCGAGTCGCAGCGGATCTCGCTCGCGGACGGGTCCGTGCTGTTCACCAACGGCCACCTCGCCGAGAACGGCAACGCGGCCCTCGGCCTCGCGCTGCTCGGCCAGACCGGCCGCGTGGTCTGGTACGTCCCCTCCTTCGGCGACAGCGACATCAGCGGGGAGGCGCCGGACACCCTCGGTGCCCGCACTCCCGGCTGGGTCACGCCCGCCATCCTCACTCTGCTGCTCGCCGGGCTCGCCGCCGCCCTCTGGCGCGGGCGCCGGTTCGGACCGCTCGTCGCCGAGACACTGCCGGTGACGGTGCGCGCTTCCGAGACGATGCACGGCCGTGCGCGGCTCACGGCGAAGGCGGCCGACGCACCGCACGCAGCCGCGGCGATCCGCGAGGGCACCGTCCGCAGGCTCGCCCAGCGCCTCGCCCTGGGCGACCGCGTCGCCGCGCACGAGGTCGCGGACGCGGCATCCGATCGGCTGCGCATCCCGCGCGGCACTCTGCAGGACCTGCTCGCGGGAGATCCGCCGTCCGACGATCAGCAGCTCGTCGAGATGGCCCGCCGCCTCGCCGAGTTGGAGGACGCCGTGGACGCCGCGCTCCATCCGGATCTCGCACCTCGAACCCCGACGACCGATCTCGATCCGGAAGGACATCCCCGTGACCGATGAGAACACCCCGACGACCGATGACTCGGCCCTGCGCCACGCCATGCACCGCGTACGGCTCGAGGTCGACAAGGCCGTGATCGGCCAGGCCGGGACCGTCACCGGTCTGCTGGTCGCGCTGCTCGCCCGCGGCCATGTGCTGCTGGAGGGCGTGCCCGGCGTCGCGAAGACGCTCGTGGTGCGCTCGTTCGCCCGCGCGCTGGGTCTGGACACCAAGCGAGTGCAGTTCACCCCCGACCTGATGCCGGGCGACGTCACCGGATCGCTCGTCTACGACGCGCGCACCGGTGAGTTCGAGTTCCGGCCGGGTCCGGTGTTCACCAGCATCCTGCTCGCCGACGAGATCAACCGCACTCCTCCCAAGACGCAGGCCGCGCTGCTCGAGGCGATGGAGGAGCGCCAGGTCTCAGCCGACGGCGTCAGCCGGCCGCTGCCGGATCCGTTCCTGGTGGCCGCGACGCAGAATCCGGTCGAGCACGAGGGCACCTACACCCTGCCCGAAGCGCAGCTGGATCGGTTCCTGATGAAGCTGGTCGTCGGGATGCCCGAGCGCGACGCCGAGGTCTCGGTGCTGCGCCTGCACGCCGAGGGGTTCTCCCCCGCCTGCTGAGCGGGGTCGAGGCCGTGATCACGGCCGAGGAGATCCGCGCCGCGCAAGAGGCCGCAGCACGAGTGCAGGTCACGGACGAGGTGCTGGGCTACGTCGTCGATCTGGCCAGGGCGACCAGACAGTCGCCGTCGGTCGAACTCGGCGCCAGCCCGCGCGCCGCGACAGCGCTGCTCGCCGCGGCGAAGGCATGGGCGTGGCTGAACGCCTCCACGGCGGTGACCCCTGACCACGTGCAGACCATGCTCATGCCGGTCTGGCGGCACCGCCTTCAGCTGCGCCCGGACGCGCAGATGGAGGGTGTGACCGCCGACGCCGTACTCGGCTCGGTGGTGCAGCAGACCCGGGTCCCGATCTGATCGCCTGAGGAGAGCTCGTGTTCTTCACCGGACGGTTCGCCCTGCTCGTCGGAGCCGGCGTCTTCCCGATCGCTCTGCTGACCGCGGCGGGCGCCTCGCCGTGGCTGGTGTTCGCGGCCTGGATCGCCCTGTGCGTCGTGCTCGTCGCGGTGGACGTACTGCTGGCGGCGAGCGCCCGGCAGGTGGTGGTCACCCGGCGGGTGCCGGAGCGCGCGCGACTGGGCGAGCCGGTCGCCGCGAGTGTGGCGCTGCAGAACACGGGACGGCGCACTCTGCACGCGCTGGTGCGGGATGCCTGGCAGCCGACCGCGGGTGCACCGATCGAGCGCACCCGTCTGGTGGTCCCGCCGGGAGAGCGCCGTCGGACGCCGGTCCCGCTGCTGCCCCGTCGACGCGGCGAACTCGTCAGCGAGTTCGTGATCCTGCGGTCCCGCGGACCGCTCGGTCTCGGCGGTCGTCAGACCAGGCACGATGTACGCGGCGCCATCCGGGTGCTGCCGGCGTTCGCCTCGCGCAAGCACCTCCCCTCGCGGCTGGCCCGACTGCGCGAGCTGGACGGCAACACGTCCCTCCAGGTGCGCGGTCAGGGCACGGAGTTCGACTCGCTTCGCGAGTACGTGCGCGGCGATGACGTGCGCTCGATCGACTGGCGCGCCACCGCGCGTGCCGGCACCACCATGCTGCGCACCTGGCGCCCCGAGCGCGACCGGCACGTGGTGATCCTCATCGACACCGGTCGCACGGCGGCGGCCCGCGTCGGCGACGGCACCCGCCTCGACGCCTCGCTCGAGGCGGCGCTGCTGCTCGCCGCCCTCGCGAACCGGGCCGGCGACCACGTGCACCTGCTGATGTACGACCGAGTCGCCCGCGCCCGCGTCACCGGAGTGGACGGTGCCCCGCTGCTGCCGGCGCTCAGCGACGCGATGGCGCCCGTGCACGCGCAGCTGATCGACACCGACTGGCCCAGCGCGTTCGCGGCGATCCGCTCGATGACCACGCGTCCGTCCCTGGTCGTGGTGCTCACCGCTCAGGATGCTGCGGAGTCGGCGCGTGGTTTCCTCGGCGCGTTCCCGCAGGCGTCGCGGGCGACGACCGTGCTGGTCGGCTCGACGACCGACGACGGCATCGTCCGGCTCGCACGTCGGCGCGACTCGCGCGCCGACGTGTATCTCGCGGCGGCTGCGGAGCGCACGATGCGCGACGCGGAGAACGTCGCGGACGCGGTCCGTCGCGCCGGAGGTGAGGCGATCGCCGCAGACCCGGAGTCGCTGCCGCCGAGGATCGCGGACCGGTACCTCGAGCTCAAGGCCGCCGGCCGCCTCTGATCGGGCATCGTCGGTCTCTCTCGTCGAGACCCCGCCGCCTCGCCCACGCCCCGCCTGAACAACCGGCAACCAGACGGGGCCCCGGCAACCGGACGGGGCCCCGGCAACCTGGCCGGAGCGACGGAACGGCCCCCGCCCCATGCGGGCGGAGGCCGTTCGACTGAGGGACGACTCAGACCAGGTCGAAGCGGTCCAGCTCCATGACCTTCGTCCATGCGGCCACGAAGTCGGCGACGAACTTGTCAGCAGCCGTGTCGGAGGCGTAGACCTCGGCGACCGCGCGCAACTCGGAGTTCGAGCCGAACACGAGGTCGGCGCGGGTGCCGATCCACTTGAGCTCACCGGTGGCGAGCTCGGTCGCCTGGAAGGCGTGCGAACCCGGGTCCAGCGGCTTCCACTCGTACGCCATGTCGAGCACGTTGACGAAGAAGTCGTTCGTGAGCACGCCCGGGCGGTCGGTGAGCACGCCGTACTTCGAACCGTCCCAGTTGGCATCCAGCGCACGCAGGCCACCGACGAGCACCGTCATCTCGGGTGCGGTCAGGTTCAGCAGACTCGCCTTGTCGACCAGCAGGTACTCCGCCTGCAGCTCGGCGGCGGTCGCCAGCGGACCCTGGTAGTTGCGGAATCCGTCGGCGAGCGGCTCGAGATACTCGAACGACGCGATGTCGGTCTTCTCCTGAGTGGCGTCGGTGCGGCCTGCGTGGAACGGCACGGTCACGTCGGTGCCGGCATCCCGCGCCGCCTTCTCGACGCCGGCATTGCCGGCGAGGACGATCAGGTCGGCCAGCGACACCTTCTTGCCGGATGCCTCGAACTCGGCCTTCACGCCGCGCAGCGCGTCCAGCACCTTGGCGGTGCGGGCCGGGTTGTTGACCTCCCAGCGGTTCTGCGGCTCGAGGGCGATGCGGGCGCCGTTGACGCCGCCGCGCTTGTCGCTGTTGCGGAAGGAGGCCGCGGCGGACCACGCGGTGGAGACGAGCTCCTGCACGCTCAGACCGGTCTCGAGGATCTGCTGCTTCAGCGCGGCCTCGTCGGCCGCATCGATCAGCTCGTGATCGACGGCGGGCACCGGGTCCTGCCAGATGAGCTCCTCGGTGGGCGCGAGCTTGCCGACGTACCGGGTCGACGGGCCCATGTCGCGGTGAGTCAGCTTGAACCAGGCGCGAGCGTACGCGTCCGAGAAGGCCTCGGGGTCGTCGCGGAACTTCGCCGAGATCGGCCCGTAGATCGGGTCGAAGCGCAGCGACAGGTCGCTGGTGAGCATGCGCGGCTCGCGGCGCTTGGTCTCGTCGTGCGCCATCGGAACCATGTCAGCACCGGCGCCGTTCTTCGGACGCCACTGCTTCGCACCGGCGGGGCTGTCCATCAGCTCCCACTCGTAGGCGTACAGAATGTGGAAGAACTCGTTGTCCCAGCGGGTGGGGTGGTACGTCCAGGTGACCTCCAGGCCGCTCGCGGTCTGGTCGTCGCCCTTGCCGGTGCCGAAGGAGTTCTTCCAGCCCAGGCCCATCTGCTCCATCGGGGCGTCCTCGGGCGAAGGGCCGACGAGGTCGGCGCCGCCCGCCCCATGGGTCTTGCCGAAGGTGTGGCCACCGGCGATCAGCGCGACGGTCTCCTCGTCGTTCATCGCCATGCGGGCGAAGGTCTCGCGGATGTCGCTCGCCAGCTCGATCGGGTCGGGGTTGCCGCCGATGCCCTCGGGGTTGACGTAGATGAGACCCATCTGCACCGCCGCGAGCGGGTTCTCCAGGTCACGCTTCTCACCCGGGGTGTAGCGCTTGTCGTCACCGAGCCAGGTGTTCTCCGAGCCCCAGTACACGTCGTCGTCCGGCTCCCAGGCATCCACCCGGCCACCGGCGAAGCCGAAGGTCTTGAAGCCCATCTGCTCCATCGCGACGTTGCCCGCGAAGATCATCAGGTCGGCCCAGGAGACCTTGTCGCCCCACTTCTTCTTGACCGGCCAGAGGATGCGCCGGGGCTTGTCGAGGCCGGCGTTGTCGGGCCAGCTGTTCAACGGCGCGAAGCGCTGCTGCCCGGAGTTGCCACCGCCGCGGCCGTCGGTGACACGGTACGTGCCCGCACTGTGCCAGGCCATGCGCACCATCGCGGGGCCGTAGTTGCCGAAGTCGGCGGGCCAGAAGTCCTGCGGGGTGGTCAGGACGGCCTCGATGTCGGCGCGCAGCTCGTCGAGGTCGACGGTCTTGAACGCCTCGCGGTAGTCGTACTCGGGGCCGTAGGGGTTCGTCGCGGGAGGGTTCTTCGCCAGCACGCGCAGGTTGAGCCGGCTGGGCCACCAGTTGCTCGCGGCCGATCCTGCGGCCCTGTTGGGGCCGCCGTGCACGACGGGGCAGGCGCCGGCGGCGGCTTCAGCCGCGGCTTCCTCCTGCGCGGTGGGGGTGTCGATGACGCCCTCGTTCATGTCGGTCATGATGTCCTCTCTTCGGGATCTTGGAATGAAAAGCAGTGTGCGGATGGGGCGGGCGCGGGCTGTATCAGGCCTCTTCGTCGCCGCAGGCGGAGCACCGGCCCCAGTACGTCACCTCAGCCGAGGAGATCGTGAACCCCCGGTCGTCCGACGGAGTGAGGCACGGCGCCGAGCCGATCGCGCAGTCGACATCCTGAACGGCACCGCAGCCGGTGCAGACCAGATGATGGTGGTTGTCGTCCACGCGCAACTCGAACAGCATGGGGTGCCCGGCCGGTTCGATGCGCCGCACCAGCCCGGCGGCGGCGAAGTCGCCGAGTGCGTTGTAGACGGACTGCATGCTGGTCGAGTCGACGTGCACGCGCACCCTCTCGTGCACCTCGTCCGCGCTGGAATGCGGGTGATCGCGGAGCGCGTCGTACACCGCACGCCGCGAGTCGGTGATCCTCAGACCGGCGCCGCGGATGGCGACCTCTGCAACGGCAGCGAGTGGGGCGGGCATGCACGACAGCCTAGCTGTTTTGATTGATTCAAGAAAGGGTGGGTTCTGCGGGCGTGTCGCGGGGCGGCGTGTCAAGCCTGTGCATCTGCTGGGAGTGCGGAATCATGTGAACGTCCGGCAACCGCCGTGGCTTCCACAAGGTAAGGACAGAGAAATGACTGATTCCCCGTCCCCGGCAGTCCCCGCGCTCGGCGCGAAGCTCGCTGCAGAGGGCTTCGGCACGTTCCTCCTGGTCTTCGGCGGCGTCGGCACCGCGGTGTTCGCGTCGAACCTCTACACCGACCCGTCGCCCAATGCCGGCGTCTATCTCCCGGTCGCGCTGGCGTTCGGCCTCACCGTGCTGGTCGGCGTCTACGCCTTCGGCCCGCTCTCCGGCGGCCACTTCAACCCCGCCGTCACTCTCGGCGTGGCCGCCGCCGGCCGCGTTCCCTGGCGGGATGTCGTGCCGTACATCGTCGCGCAGGTCGTGGGCGGTGCGATCGCTTCGACCCTGCTGGTGCTGATCGGCACGTTCGGCCCTGACGGCTGGCTCACCGGCGCTCAGGATGCCGGCTTCGCCAGCAACGGCTGGGGCGAGCACTCCCCCGGCGGCTTCGGCATGCCGGCCGCGATCATCATCGAGGTGATCCTGACCGGGATCTTCGTGCTGGTGATCCTGGGCGCGACGCACCCCGAGCGCGGCACGAAGTTCGCCGGAATCGCGATCGGCCTGTCGCTGACACTGATCCACCTGATCTCGATCCCGGTCGACAACACGTCGGTGAACCCGGCCCGTTCGATCGCCGCGGCGATCTACGGCGGCGTCGGCCCGCTCTCGCAGCTGTGGGTGTTCCTGGTGTTCCCGATCGTGGGTGCGCTGCTTGCCGGCTTCGCCTACAGGTCGCTGTTCGACAGCACGCAGAAGATCTGATCCGTGCGAAGACGGGAAGGGCCGGTGCGATACGCCGGCCCTTCCCGTCTTCTCGTCGTCAGCCTGCGACCAGTCGCGGGGTGCCCGCCTCGTACTCGAGCAGGTCACCGGTCTCCCCCGGCGGACGGCACGACCGCCCACGACCAGCATGTAGATCAGGAACAGCGCGAGCGCCGCGGCGCCGATGCCGAGCTTGACCGGCCAGGGCAGCCCCCAGCCGGTGACGAACCCCTCGACGAGCCCGGAGAGGAGCAGCGCGAAGATCAGGCCGACAGCCACCGTGGCCAGCGCTCGTCCCTCGGTCGCGAGCGCCTCCGCTCTGGTGCGCCGCCCCGGTGCGATCCAGGCCCAGAAGATGTGCAGGCCGGCCGCGCCGGCGACGAAGATGCAGGTGAGCTCCAGCATCCCGTGCGGAAGGATGTACAGCACCATCACGTCGAGCCGGCCGTGCGCGGCCATGATCGCGACGGCGACGCCGATGCTCACCGCGTTCTGCACCATCATGTACAGCGGCCAGATGCCGGTGATGCCGAACAGCACGCACTGCAGGGCGATCCAGGCGTTGTTCGTCCAGACCATGCCGGCGAACTCAGCAGCCGGGTTCTCGGTGTAGTAGCCGGTGAAGTCCGTCTCGGCGTACTGCTTCAGCAGATCCGGAGGACCCAGCGTCGCCACGCGCGCCGGATCGGATGCCACCCAGGCCGCCACGCCGGCGGCGACGAGGACGAACCCGATCGCGATGACGAGCGTCGTCCATCGCACGCGGTACAGCGCCGCAGGCAGCTGCGAGACGAAGAAGCGGCCGATCTGCGCGAGCACTCCGTCGGATGCACCGGTCAGGCGGAGTCTGGCCGTCCCGAGCACCGTGGAGACGTAGGCGCTCTGCGGCGACTCTCCGACGGAGGTCTTCAGCTCGGCGAGATCGGCCGACGCCGCGCGATACCGCACGATCAGCTCGTCGACCTCGGAACCGTCCAGATGACGGGTCCGGCTCAGCCGATCGAGGGCCTCCCACTCCTGGCGGCGCGCATCGGCGAGGGCATCGGCATCCACCTGATTTACTGTACTCATGTCCCTGCCGATCGACGCCTCCGAGGAGATCCTCTCCGGCGAGGCGGTCGCCATCGACGCCCAGCCGATCGGCTTCCTGCTGCGCGCGGCGGGGGCGATGATCGACATGGTGCTGGGCTTCGTGGTCTATCTCGCCTTCGTGTTCCTCAGCATCTGGCTGCTGGAACTCGGGCTGCTCGACGACGCGACGATGCGCATCTGTCAGGTCGCCGCGATCGTGGTGAGCTTCCTGGTGCTGCCGGTGACCGTCGAGGTGGCGATGCGCGGGCGGAGCCTGGGCAAGCTGACCGTCGGCGGACGCGTCGTGCGGGCCGACGGCGGCGCGATCGGCTTCCGGCACTCGTTCATCCGGGGTCTGCTCGGCGTGCTCGAGGTGTACATGACCCTCGGCAGCGTCGCGATCATCGCCGGCGCTCTCTCGCCGCGATCGCAGCGGCTCGGCGACCTCGTCGCCGGCACGTACAGCCAGCGCGTGCGCGTGCCCGTACTCGCATCCGCTCCCCCGCTGCTGCCTCCCGGGATGTCGGAATGGGCGCGGATCGCGGATGTCGCGCGGCTCCCGGACCGTCTGGCGCGACGCATCTCGCAGTTCCTGTCCAGTGCGGCCGTGCTCAGTCCGGCTGCGCGGATCCGCCTGGCCGACGAACTGGCGGCCGAGGCGGCCCCGTTCGTCTCGCCGATCCCGGCGGTCCCCTCGGAGACTCTGCTCGTCGCGGTCACCGTGCTGAGACGTGCGCGCGAGACACGGGCACTCGTGCTCGCCGATCAGCGCGCGGAGCGCCTCACCGGCCGGCGCGTGGGCGTCTGACCCGACGCGTCAGGCGCGCAGCGCCTCGTGCCGGACGACCAGCCAGCCCGCAGGCACCGAGAGGCGATCCGCATGCTGCGCACACAGGTCATGGGCGTGCGGATGCCCGGCGGGCCCCAGGGGTCCGAGCGCGGCCATCTGATCGCCGTAGTCGTACGTCAGGGTCGCGACCGCTTCGCGCGCGCAGCCCACCTTCGAGCACAGTCGTCCGTCCATCGCCTTCAGGCTACGCGCGCCGGGCGCGTACCCGCGGATGCCGCGCGGAGCGGATCCCTCCCTGTTGCGGGCGACGCTCCGGCACACCCGCGGATAGACTTCGGTACATGCCACGTCGTCGCTCCTCTCGCGCCACTGCCGCGCGTGGCGCCAGGCACGGCAGGCACGGCCGCCTCGGGCGCAGCGAGGTCGTGCGCCCGCCGCTGCCGCCGCTCGACGGTCGCATCGACCGGTTCGACCTGACCGTCGGCACCGCAGTGGAGTTCCTCCGCGGCGCCTGGCCAGAGCTTCGCGACGTGCGGTTCGAGATCGCTGCGATGCCGCTGCACGACCGCCCCGATCGCGTGCCGCGCTGGCGGATCGACCACCAGCAGCACCGGATCTCGCTGTACCGCGTGCCCATCGAGCGTCTGCTGCCGAAGGGGCACGACGACGCCTACCATCGGCGCTACGCGATCGAGAGCGCCGTCTTCCACGCCGCAGCCGAGTACATCGGCCGCGAGCCGTGGGAGCTCGGCCCCGAGGGCTGACCGACCGCAGTCCTCAGGGGTAGACGGTGATCGCCGGCTGCCGCTGGGCATCCGGCCACAGCGGCCAGCCCGCGATGCCGACCGACTCCTCGGCGCTCGGCGGCGTCGCATCCGGCTCGGTCGCATCCGGCTCGGAGGCATCCTCCGGCGCGTCGTCCTGCAGCATCGTGATCGAGGCGTGCACCGTGCCCTCCGGCGACAGCACAGGGGTCGACCCGCCGCGCAGCGGCAGCGACAGGGACTCCCCCGCAGGCACCTCGATCCGCCGCTCGTCACTGCCGTCGCGGAGCACGACATCCACCGGAGCGGCGGCGGGGTTGGCGAGGTGCAGGGTCGGCGACGGTCCCCTGGGCACCGCGAACATCAGGTCGGAGGAGATCTCCGGCGCGGGTGTCATCCAGGCGAAATCCGCGCTTCGGCCGGCCGAGACCGACTGACGCACGGCGGCGACGGTCGGCTGCTCGGCGGTGATCTCGATGTCGTAGGACCCCGCAGGCACGTTGCCGAGCGAGAGCTCCGTCGGCGTCCCCTTCGGCAGGCTCATCCGGGACTCGGTGGACTCCTCGTCGCCCTCCCGCCGGACCCTGATCACCGCGTCGCCGTCGGCTTCGGGTGACAGCATCCGCAGCACCGTGCCCGCATCGCCCTCATCCGGGATCTCCGTCACCTGCACGCCGGTCAGCGTCACCGAGCGCTGCGCACCGGACATGCCGTCCTGCACATCGCTGCCGATCGGCTGCAGGACCTGCGTGAACGAGGACTGCAGACTCGCCCGCACGGGCGCCCCGTCGGCGACGGCGCGGACCACCGGGCTCGCCTCGTCGGGTGCGATGGACGCCAGCGGAACGGCGACCTGCGTCATCGGCGGCACCACCGTCATGCTCGTCCCGCGTGTGGTGCCGAAGACCGTGAGGGTGACGGTGGACGGCACGTCTGAGGCATTCGAGAGCACGATCACGTCGGCGGCGCCGGTGGAGGCATCCCCGCCGACCAGCCAGGACTGCATCTGGGGAGCCCGGCAGGCGGAGGCGGAGAGCCCCACGAGGTCGTCGGTGCGGAGCCTGAGTGATTCGACCCCGGCGATGAGCGGCGCCGTGCGGTCCCTGACCTCGCCGGTCAGGCTGCGCGCACCCGCGCCACCGGCGAGGCCCGGCATCGCCAGGTCCGCGGAGGCCGGATCGCCGTCCGAGCCGTCTGAGACCGTGCGCGGCACGCCGGCGGAGATCATCAGATCGGCCCGGGTGGTGTCGCGTCCCAGCGCGCGGAACGATCCGTTGCACACCAGGACGCTGTTGCCGGGGATCGGCGTGACGCCGACCTTCGCCGGCTCGTGCTCGACCACGGGCCAGGGCGCTGCGACGCCGGCGACGATGCCCACGGCGCATCCCACGGCGACGACGGCCCCGGTGAGGACGCGGGCGCCCGTCGCCGCCACGCGCAGGGCGCGGTTCGCGGTCATGGTCGGTCCTCCTCATGATCGGATGCCGGGGGTGCGGATGCCTCCGGTGTCTCGGTCCGGTCCTGTACGTCGGATGTGCCAGGCCCGTCGGCCTCGTCCGGCGCATCGGCACCCTCCGGCCTGCCCACCGCCTCCGGCGCGTCAGCCTCGTCCGCTTCCGGTGCGTCGGCCACTTCCGCTGCGTCGGCCGCTTCGGACGTCGCAGGCGTCGACTCCACGGCGGAGGCCGGCACCATCGTGCCGGTACCCTCACCGGCGATGCTGGCGAGTTCGCGGGCCTCGGCATCGGCCTGTGCGAGAGCATCACGCCGGCGGGAGACCGCCACGGGCTCCTCAGGTGCGCGGCCGACGATCCGGGACTGCGCGCGAGCGGCGCGACGCGACGCACGGGTCGGGATGGACAGCAGCAGAGCCGCGATCACCGCGATCAGCTGCAGGAGCACCACCAGGCGCGCAGCGGCGTGCTGCGCGTCGGTGAGGGCGGGTCGGGCAGCCACGGGCATGTCGACGCGCCACAGCACGCCGCGAACCGTGTCGCCGGCCTTGACGAAACCGGTGCGCTGCTCGATCGACGTCAGAGCCGCGTTGTGCAGGCCCTCCCCCTTGTCGGAGGCGCCCGGCGCGAGCAGCACGAAGGCGATGCCGCGGTCGGCGAGGGACTTCGCCGCGTCGTAGTCACGAGCCGAGAGCAGATCGACCGCGAGCGTCCCGAGACCGTCGTCACGCGGCTCGGTGGCCGTCGAGAGCAGGGTGGTCTGTGCACCGAGTGTGCGTCCCCGTCCCCAGATCACGTCGGTGGCGAGAGCACCGTCGTCGCGGGGTGTCAGCACGAGGGTCCCGGCGTCAGCGTCGGCCTCTGCCGCGACCAGCGCCGGCAGGGTCTGTGCCGGCGGCGGCGCTCATCACCGCGCGCTCCTGATGCTCCGCCGTCAGCGCGGGCAGCGCGCATACCGCCAGCGCCGTGCCCGCCAGGACCGCCGCGATCGAGCGCAGCCAGGACAGCGTGAGCATGGTGTCGAGGGTGACGAGGGCCGCGCCGACGACGCCGATCCACGCGAGGCTCAGTCCGGCGCCCGGCCAGATCGCGGCGCTGTCTCCGTGGAAGAAGCTCACCACGATGCCGACGGCGAGGAAGGCCGTCGCGATGCCGACGACCGTCACGGCGAGCAGAATGATGCCGGCCCGCCAGCGCGGCGCGACCGCCGCGATCAGCGCCAGCGCGGCGAGCGGAGCGAGCAGCAGCGGCACGAGCGACAGCGGGGCGCCTGAGACCGAGGCCCACCCCGCGAGGTCCATCGAGGGGAATCCCTCGGCCAGGGCTGCTCGGCCTGCGGCATCCGCTGTGGCCTGCGGCCCCGCGGGCCAGATCGCGCCAGGGTCGGCGAGCAGCGCGATCGCGGTGCCGTGCCGCAGCTGTGCCCAGGCCAGCGGCGCGAACAGGGCGACAGCAGGGATCAGGGTCCAGATCAGGCGTGCCGCACCGTGGATGCGCCCGCGGACCAGGAAGAGGATCAGAGCGACCGCCCACAGCACCACGACGGCGGGCGCGATCGACGGCGCACAGGCCAGGGATGCCGCGACCAGCAGCGAAGCGGCACCAGCCGCACCCCAGGAGCGGTGCGCGACGACAGCGGCGTGCACGGCCCATGGCAGCAGCAGGTGCAGGAGGACGGCAGCAGGGCGCCCCTGCACGAGCGCGGTCAGGAAGGTCGGTGCGAGGGCCCACGCGATGCCGCCGAGGATTCGCAGGCCGGAGCGGTCGGTCACCCGCGTCGCCGCGAACCATCCGCCCAGCACTGCCAGCGGAAGGGCCAGCAGCCAGAGCAGCACCATCGCCCGCGACGGCGATCCGGGCCAGAGCGAGCCGAGCACGGCGACCACCCCGGAGAACGGGTCGGCTGCACCGACCGTGTGCAGACCCATGCCGCGCAGACCCCAGGCGGCATCCGCCCACAGGGCCGACACGGTGCGGCGCAGCGGGAGCAGAGCACCGCCGCCCATGCCCGGCCATGCCAGCAGGGTCGTGAAGCTCGCGACGCTCACGGCCAGCGCGGCGAGGACCGCCCAGGCGCCTCCGCCCGAGAAGAAACGCAGCTCGCTGACCGCGCCTCCTTCGCTGCCGTACCCGTCGTCCAGTCTCCTGTGCAGTTCGGCACGGGTGATGCGCAGCGGGGCGATGCTGGACCAGCTCGCGGTCCGGGTGGCGGCGATCGCGGCACGCGAGCGCGCGATGGCGCTGAACCGGAGCATCTCGGTGAATGCGGCACCCCACTCGGGGGCCACGGCCGCCGGATGCTTGCCGATCAGGTGCCCGGCGGATCGCCACAGCGCGAGCGGGAGCAGAGTGAGCCAGTGCAGAGGCATGGCCGCGAACGGCGCGTATGACAGCCTGCGATGCAGCTGCGCCAGGCGCATGGCCCAGGCGCGCTGGGACTCACGCTGAGGGAGCGCGGCCGGACCATCCGGCCGGACCGAGATGCGCGCAGACGGGACGAGCACGACTCTGCCTCCGGCCAGACGGGCTCGGACGCCCACGTCGAGACCCTCGTCGGCTCCGGCCAGAGCGGGGTCGGGACGCAACGAGGGGACCAGTTCGGCCCGGATCAGCATTCCGCGGATGTCCGCGCTCAGGGCATCGTCGACGCCGTCGTGCTGGCCCTGGTCGAGTTCTCCTGCGGCGAGTTCGACGGAACGGCCGAGCGAGGTCATGCTCACGCCGAGAGAGGCGATCTCATCATGCCCCTCGCCGGTGAGCTTGGGCGCGGCGATCGCCGCCGACGGCGATCGCTCCAGCGCTCCAGCGAGAAGCTCGAGCACGTCGGGTTCGGGCACCGTGTCCTGTGCGAGCAGCCAGACCGCGCGGCCCTCCGGGATGCGCGGGTAGGCGACCTGCAGTGCGTCGGCGTAGAGAGTCCCGGCCGGGTCTCGATCACCCCTTCGACGATCGGGGGAAGCCGTCGCCGCGGATGCCGGCGATGCTGCCCGACACGACGATGGTGACGGCCTCGGGAGCGAGGCTCTGGGTGCGCACCGCATCGAGGGTGCGGGTCAGCTGGGCGCGCGCGGACTCACCGGAGCGCGTGACGACAAGGGCGTGGACTCGGGCTGGCATGACGTGGACAGCCTAGGCAGACCGAGGACCCTGCACGGTGAGCGCACCCGGCGCGCCCCGAGAAGCGCAGCCGCGGGGCGGGCTCAGCCGGCCCGGCGCTTGAGCTTGCGCCGCTCGCGCTCGGACAGGCCGCCCCAGATGCCGAAGCGCTCGTCGTTGTTCAGCGCGTACTCCAGGCACTCGCCGCGCACATCGCAGGAGCTGCAGATGCGCTTCGCGTCGCGAGTGGAGCCGCCCTTCTCCGGGAAGAAGGCCTCGGGGTCGACCTGCGCGCAGAGCGCGTCGGCCTGCCATGCGAGTGCGTTGTCATCCTCTTCCGGCTGCCTGACCCCCGGGACGCCCAGATCGACCGGATCGACGTACCAGTTGTCGGGAACGTCCGAACGGTAACCCGTCATCTCGATCTCCCAACCCTTCGCCTGCCCCCCTCGGGCCG
Source organism: Microbacterium sp. KUDC0406 (assembly GCF_021582875.1). Taxonomy (NCBI): domain Bacteria; kingdom Bacillati; phylum Actinomycetota; class Actinomycetes; order Micrococcales; family Microbacteriaceae; genus Microbacterium; species Microbacterium sp. KUDC0406. Next base: position 1,623,237 of record NZ_CP091138.1, read on the forward strand.
TGCACTAGTAATTACACCCGTGTCATTCCCCCGGGTCAAGTCGCGGATCGTAAACCCTCAACCCGCTCTTGAAGGTTCATTGACGTGCGTCCGGCGTGTCGCGCGGGCGTGTCGCGTCCGGCTGCGTGACTCAGTTCGTCGCGCCCGGTTGGGCGATGAACGCCTCGCCGCTGCCCTCGAGCACGAGCCGGCGCTCCTCGGCGGAGACGAACACGGCGGTGCCCACCGGCACCGTGACCGGCTCGCCGTCCGCACCGCGCACGACGATCTCACCCGCGGTGGCCAGCACCATGGCGGGTCCGTCGACCTGCACCGCGAGCCCGGCGCCGTCGACCTGCGCCCGACGCAGCGCGAAGTCCGGTACGGGGACCTCGTACGCGGTGACGGCGCCGGCGCCGGGATGCAGCACCGGAACCTCTCCGGGCGTCGTGTCCAGGATCGCGAGCAGCTCCCTCACATCGATGTGCTTGGGCGTGAGTCCGCCGCGCAGCACGTTGTCGCTCGCCGCCATGATCTCCACACCGAGACCCGACACGTACGCGTGCAGCAGGCCGGCGCGCAGGAACACGCCCTCGCCGCGGGAGAGCACGAGCACGTTCATCAGCAGAGCCACGATCACGCCGGGGTCGCCGGGATAGCGCCCGGCGATCGAGCGCACGACAGCCAGCTCCGTGGCGAACTCGGAGGATTCCGCCGCGGCGAGCGCGGCGATCACGTCATCGACCTCGGGCTGCGCGTCGCCGGAGAGCAGCCATCCGATCGTGTCGCGCAGCACGTCGCCTCCGCCGGTCAGCCGGGAGCGCAGCGCGCACACCCCTGCGCCGTCCCCGAGTGCCTCGAGCAGCCGCAGGGTGCCGTCGACGGGGCGCAGGCCGGCGAGCGCCTCGAACCGCTCGCTCAGCACGACGATCAGCTCGGGCTTGTGGTTGTCGTCCCGGTAGTTGCGATGCGGATCATCGGCGGGCAGCGCCGCTTCCAGGGCGTACCCCGCGCGCGCCTGCTCCCTGGTCGGATGCACCTGGATCGACAGGGGGTCGGCGGCGGCGAGCAGCTTGAGCAGGAACGACAGCGAGCCGCCGGTCACCGCATCAAGAGTGCGGCCGTCGGCGAGGTCGGCGGGGTCGCCGGGGTGGTCGCCGAACCAGACCTCCGCCTCGGGCCCGGCGGCGGGAGCGCGCCCCTCGAGCTCGGCCAGCAGAGAGGTGGATCCCCACGCGTAGTCGCGCGGCGCGTTCGTCAGGCTCATCAGCATGATCACCAGGTTAGGACGAACGGGCCCGGATGCCGCGCCGCACCGTCTGCACAGGGGTTCACCCCGCTCCGCGCGGTAGCCTGAAACGCGATGGCCCAGTACAGCAAGCACCCCGCGGCTCCCGCACCGACGGCCCCCGAGCGGGAGACCACCGGGCACCTGATGCTGCGCGGGTACATCGTGCTCACGCTTTTCGCGACTCTCGCGCACACCGCGGTGTTCAACCTGCTGGGATCCACCGGCGCCATCGTCGCGATGGGACTGCTGACCGCGGGCATCCTGGGGATCTGGATCCCCGCGATCGCACGGCAGCGCCCCACGCGCTTCCCCTGGCGGCGGCTCCCCTGGGTGGCGCTCGGCTACGGCGCCTTCGCCCTGCTCTCGGTGATCTGGTCGGAGTGGCCGAGCGCGACGCTGATCACCTGGGCGCTCTGGCTCGCCGTCACCGTGAACGCCCTGTTCGCCGCGACGATGCTCACCTGGCAGGAACTCGTCCGCGCACTGTCCAGCGCCCTGAAGTGGATCGTCGGCCTCTCGCTCGCGATCGAGCTGTGGGTCGCGCTCGTGCTGCAGCATCCGATCCTGCCCAACTTCGCGGACGTCCCCTCGGGCAAGATCGACCCGCACATCTACTGGGTGCGGGGCAACCTGTTCACCGACGGGCGGATCCAGGGCATCGTGGGCAACGCGCACACGCTGTCGATGATGTGCCTGCTCGCTCTGATGGTCTTCGGCGTGCTGTTCGCGGCCAGGGTTCGCCGACGCGGTGCCCTCGTCGTCTGGGGAGTCATCGCACTCGTCCTGCTGTACAAGGCCGCTTCGGCGACGAGCGTGCTCTGCGGACTCGCGGCGGGCGTCGTGCTGCTGGTCGCCCTGCTGATGCGCCGCGCGCACCGCCCCTCGCAGCGCACCGCGATCTACACCGGCGGTCTGCTCGTGGTCGTCGCCGGCATCGCCACCGGATTCATCCTGCGCGATCAGGTGCTGGCCGCCTTCGGCAAGGATTCCGACATGACCGGCCGGTTCGAGATCTGGGCGAAGGTCTGGGAGCGCGCCATCACGCATCCCATCATCGGGAACGGTTACTCCTCCCCCTGGGTCCCCTGGGACCCGGGCTTCCAGGGCTGGATCGTCGACCATAAGCTCACCGTCTTCCATGCGCACAACATGTGGCTGGACGTGTTCTTCCAGCTCGGCGTCGTGGGCGTCCTGCTCATGGCGACGGCCTGGGCGGCGCTCGCCTGGCGCGCCTGGTTCTTCGCGGTGGACCGTCCGCGCTGGGATCTCGACGCGAAGCGCCCCTATTCGCCGCTGTCGCTGCTGCCCACGATGGTCGTCGCCGCACTGCTGGTCGAGGGACTCGCGGAGTCCGCGCCGATCATGCTCTGGGGGTGGATGCTGCTCGTGATGTTCTCGTTCAAGATCAAGGCGGTCCCGCTCGTGGGCGTGGGCCTCGACGAGCGGTCGTCCGTGCTCGCGCACGGCGAGCAGGCGCGACAGGTGCCATGACCGACCTCCGGCATCCGCTGCGCCTGCTCGCCTCGGCCGAGTTCGCCAGGGCGTACACGATCACGGTGCTCATCGCCGTGTTCGGCTCCTTCGCCATCGAACGCCTGTCCTCACTGCTGACCCTCGCCACGGTCATCGTCGTCCTGGCTCTCGTCGGCATCGCCGTGCTGTTCTCCCGCCGGGAGGAGCTCAGCCTGCTGCGCCTGGCGCCGACGTCGCTGCTGGGGTTCCTCGCGCTGGCCCTGCTCAGCGTGGTGTGGAGCACCGACCGATCGGACACGCTGACGGGGTGGGCATCGCTGCTCGGCTACGCGGTCCTCGCGATCACCGTCGGACACGTGCGCGACACCCTGCAGACCGTGCGCGCCATCGGCGACACCCTTCGCTGGCTGCTGATCGTCTCCCTGGCGCTCGAAGTGCTCTCCGGCATCCTGCTGGACGTTCCCTTCGAGCGTCTGGGCATCGAGGGCTCACTTGCCGCAGGCGGTCCGATCCAGGGCATCTTCGGCACGCGCAACATGCTCGGATTCGTCGCCGTGATCGCCCTGATCACGTTCATCGTCGAGTGGCGCACCAGATCCGTCTCCACACCGGTCGCCGTGGGCTCCGTGGCGCTGGGCGCGTTCCTCGCGCTGCTCTCTGCCTCGCCGACCGTCGTCGTCCTCGCCGCGGGAGTCGGCGTCGCGAGTCTCGCTCTCATGATCGTCCGGCATGCTCCGGCCGAGCGCCGCAACATGGTGCAGTGGGCCCTCGGCGCGGTCGTGGTGATCGGGCTGGCCGCCGCCTTCGGGCTGCGGCACCAGATCATCCGCCTGCTCGACGCCGGATCGGACTTCTCGATGCGCGCCGACCTGTGGAACACGATCCTGGACTTCGTTCCGAACAACGCGATCCTCGGTTCCGGCTGGATCGGCGCCTGGAACGACTCGGCATTCCCGTACATCTACATCAACATCCTGCTCGACCAGCAGCACCAGAGCGCCTTGAACGCCTATTTCGACGTGCTGCTGCAGCTGGGCTGGGCCGGGCTGCTGCTGTTCCTCGTGCTCGGCGGCGTCGCGATCATCCGCTCCTGGCTGGTCGCCAGCGTGCGGCGGTCCGTCGTGTACGCATGGACACCGCTGGTGCTGGTGACCCTCGCGATCGACTCGATGTTCGAGAGCTTCACGCTGGTCGGCGCCGGATGGTTCATGCTCGTGCTGTGCGCGCTGCGCGCCGGACAGTCGAGGTCGTGGCGGGAGAACATCGACGCCGTGCAGACCGGGACGCTGCCGACGCTGCGCCCCCTCTGAACCGGGCGTCGCCCGCCTCGCTTCCCGGTGATCTCAAGGGTTCACCGGTAGGCTTGCACCTCGTGACCCATGTGCTGCAGAACGTCGTGTTCCCGCTCGACCGAGACCCCGACCTCCTGCCGCTCTACGCCGACCCCGAGACCTGGTCCGTGATCGATGAGGAACCCGTCCGCGTCTCGAACCGGGCTCATCTCGGCAACATCCTGAGCCGCACCAGCGCACGCATCGTCTCCGGGCGCCGCGTGTCGCTCGGCACCTACTTCAACGCCTTCCCGGCGTCTTACTGGCAACACTGGACGAGCGTGCGCGAGGTGCGGCTCACCGTGCGGACGACCGGCCCCGCGACCATCCTGGTCTACCGTTCGAACGGGTCCGGCATCCGGCAGCGGGTCGAGGACCGCGAGGTGACGGGCAGCGCCGAGACCTCCTTCGATCTGTCGCTGACGGAGTACTCCGGTGGCGGATGGATCTGGTTCGACGTCGTCGCCGACGAGAAGAGCGCCGTGCTGGAGAGCGCGGTCTGGACGACCGAGCAGGGGCCCGCGCGCGATGGCAAGGCCTCGCTCGGCATCACCACCTACAACAAGCCGGACTACTGCGTCGAGACCCTGCAGGCCCTCGCGGACGCTCCGGAAGCGCTGGAGCTCGTCGACCGGATCTTCCTCGTCGATCAGGGAACGCAGCTGGTCGCGGATCAGGCGGGCTTCGACGAGGCCGCCGTCCGTCTCGGCGAGACGCTGTCCGTGATCCGGCAGCCCAACCTCGGCGGCTCCGGCGGCTTCGCCCGGGCGATGCACGAGACGCTGCAGCGACCAGAGAGCGACTTCGTGCAGCTGCTCGACGACGACGTGCGGCTGGAGCCGGAGTCGCTGCGCCGATCGATCGTGTTCGGACAGTACGCGACGACCCCGATCCTCGTCGGCGGGCACATGTTCGATCTGCTCGACCGCCCCCGGCTGCACGGCTGGGCCGAGGTGGTCGATGAGGATCCCTTCATGTGGCGCAACCTGTACCAGGAGAAGATGCCGCACGACTTCGGCGTCGCGAACCTGCGCCAGAGCCCCCTGCTGCACATGCGCATGGACGCCGACTACAACGGCTGGTGGATGTGCCTCATCCCGGTCGCCGCGATCCGCGAGGTCGGGCTCTCGCTGCCGGCCTTCATCAAGTGGGATGACGCGGAGTTCTGCCTGCGCGCCGGCGAGGCCGGCTTCCCGACGGTCTCGCTGCCCGGCGTGGCGCTCTGGCACGTGGCCTGGGTGAACAAGGACGACACCATCGACTGGCAGGCGTACTTCCACGCCCGCAATCGCATCGTCGCAGGTCTGCTGCACTCGAACGCCCCGCGCGGCGGACGCCTGCTGGTGCACAGCCGCAGGGTCGACCTGAAGCACCTGATGATGATGCAGTACTACCCCACGGCGCTGCGCGCCAGGGCGCTGCGCGACGTGCTGTCCGGCCCGGCGCACATGCGGAAGAACCTCGGCACGGCGATGCCGGATGCGAGGGCTCTCGCCGCGGAGTACCCGGAGACCGTGGTGCATCGCGACCCCTCCGTGGTGCTGCACTCCCGCAAGGGGCGCCGGGTCTACAAGCAGCACAAGCAGCACGAGTACGACAGCCCGACGGGGATGCTGCTGCGGTGGTTCACCGCGAGCACCCTGATCAAACACTGGCTGCACCAGCCCGACCCCGCCAACGTCGCCCAACCCGAGGTCGAGTTCGGCAAGGACGACGCGCACTGGTGGCGCCTGCCCGCCTTCGACAGTGCGCTCGTGAGCTCGGCCGACGGGTCGGGGAAGAACGTGTACACCCGCGACCGCGCGAAGTTCCGCCGGATGCTCCTGGACACGGTGCGCCTGCACCGGCAGCTGCGCCGCCGGTGGCCGCAACTGCAGAAGGAGTACCGCGAGGCACTTCCCGAACTCGTGTCCGAGGCCGCCTGGCAGCACACCTTCGAGGAGCAGTCGTGAACGCCGCCCCGTTCGATCCGGCCTCGGCGGCGATCGTCATCGTCACCTACAATCGCTCGCACCTGCTGCAAGGACTGCTCACCAGCATCCGCGCGATGGACCCGAAGCCCGGCCGCGTGGTGATCGTCGACAACGCCTCGGCCGACGACACCACCGAGGTCGTGGAGTCGTTCCGCGCCGACATCGGCACGGAGATCGTCTACCGGCGCCTGGAGACCAACACAGGTGGCTCCGGCGGATTCAGCGAGGGCATGCGCACCGCATACGAGCTCGGCTCCGAGTGGATCTGGATGATGGACGACGACGTCGAGGTGCTCCCCGAGGGCCTGGCCCGGATGGGCGCGTGGGCGCCTCGCTTCAAGAGCATCCAGGGACGCCGCTACGACTACGACGGCAGCGAGTTCTACTGGCAGTACCGCATCGCCGACCGGATGGGCATCCCGATCCCCTTCGCACCGTCGGGATTCGACGGCGCCGGATACCGCGAGATGAACAGCGGATGCTTCGAAGGCATGTTCATCCACCGCTCGATCGTGAAGAGCATCGGTCTCCCCGACCCGCGGTTCTTCATCTACTGGGACGACCAGGTGTACGGGTGGCTGGCATCGCGGCAGACCACCGCCGTGATCGTGGACGAGTTCGTCCTGCGCCGCACGCGTGAGATCGTGCAGTGGGACCTCGGCATCCGTCACCTGAACGCCTCGAGCAACGCCTACCGGTACTACATCATGCGCAATCGCGCGTTCATCAAGCACTACTACCGCGAGCACGGCGTGTACAGCCCCGTGCTGTTCGGTGCCGGTACCGCACTGACGTTCTTCAAGGAATTGATCCGGCTGGTGTTCGTCGAGCGCACCGTGCGCGGCACGAGCAACCTCTTCCGCGGCCTTCGCGACGGCGGCAAGATCGGCCGCGATCGCAACTGGCGCCCGATGAGACCACTGGAGGCCTGAGATGACTCAGCAGGAACCGGAGTACGTCTGGTCTTTCCCCCGGAGAAGAAGCGGCATCCCGGCCGGGTGTGGCTGATCGTCGGGCTTTCGGTCGCCGCGGTCGCGATCGCCGTCGTCCTGTTCCTGCTGTTCCTGCCGCGGACAGCGCCGGTCGCGGAGCCCACTGACTCCCCCACCCCGACCGTGTCGGCGACGCCCACCCCGGCGACAGCCCCACGACCACTCCGACGCCGACACCCACGCCCACCCCGACGCAGACGGTCCCTCCCGTGACGCCTCCGCCGCCCGCTGATCCCAGCCTGGCCACGTTCCGTGAGAAGGTGCGCCCCGTGCTCACCGACGCGGACACCGGTCTGCGGATGCTCGGTTCCGCGAGCGGCACGGACGCCCAGCAGATCGTCGACCAGCTGCGACAGGACGCCGAGCGGCTCTCCGACAGCGTCGCGCCGTCATCGATCGCGGATGACTGGAGCACCCGCAGCGCTGCATACCTGAACGCGCTGTCCCGCTTGCAGGACGCGTATCAGACGAACTCGGGTGTGCAGGCGGCGCGAGACGCCGCCGCATCCGCCGAGCAGGCGCTCAAGCAGCTCGTCGGACTCTGATCCGCTGCCTCGCGCAGCGAGATCAGCGTGCGGCGCTGTCGGCGTTGTACCGGTCCAGCACTTCGCCGATCGGCCCGTCCAGCACCAGCTCGCCCTTGTTCAGGTAGAGCCCCCGCGTGCAGAACCGGCGCAGATCGCGTTCGCTGTGGCTGACGAAGAACAGTGTCCGGCCGTCGGCGAGAAGTTCATCGATGCGTGCGTAGCACTTGTCGCGGAACGCCTTGTCGCCGACGGCGAGCACCTCGTCGACGAGCATGATGGGCTCTTCGAGCTGCGACACGACCGAGAACGCCAGACGAACCTTCATGCCGTTGGACAGATGCTTGTACGGGGTGTCCTGGAAGTCCTCGAGCTCGGCGAAGGCGATCATGCCGTCGTATCGGCGGGTGATCTCGTCCTTGGCCATTCCGTGCAGCCCGGCGGTGAGACGCACGTTCTCGCGCACGGTCAGGTCGCCGACGAACCCTCCGGTCAGCTCGATCAGGGGCGCGACGCCGCCGTTGACCTTCACTGTGCCCTGGTCGGGCAGGAGCACGCCGGCGACGAGGCGCAGCAGAGTCGACTTGCCCTGGCCGTTCCGGCCGACGACGCCGATCGCCTCTCCCGGGGCGACCGAGAACGACACATCGCGCAGCGCCCAGAACTCACCCGGCCGCGAACGGCGGCTGGCACCGGCGAACAGATCTTTGAGCGTGCGGTTGCCCCGGCGGTTGCGCCGGAACCGGACTCCGAGTCCTCTGACCTCGATCGCAGCAGCCATCACAGCTCCTTCAGAACGGGCCGCTCGAGGGTGCGGAAGGTCCACACGCCCAGGCCCACGATCACGAGGGTGACGATCGCTCCGATGATCATGACCTTGCCATCCCACTGGTCTGAGAAGAACGCCATCCGATACATCGAGACGATGCCGGCCATCGGGTTGAACGCACCGATGGTCTTGAACGCCCCGGGCATGTTGTCGACGCTGTAGATGATCGGCGTCGCGTAGAACAGGGCGCGCAGGATGAGACCCGTCGTGCGCTCGAGGTCTGTGTACAGGGCGCACAGCGGCGCGATCAGCAGGCCGAGCCCGATCAGGAGCACCGTCTGCCAGAGGATCGCCACGGGGAACAGGAGAGCGCCCCAGCCGATGTGCACGACATGGTCGGGGTTCTCTTCGGACAACAGGTTGACGATGACGAAGATCGCGAGCACCGGGAGCGAGAACAGGAACTCGATGCCCTTGCTCAGCACGATGCGATTCACCCAGATCGACCGCGGAATCGCGGTGGAGCGCACCAGTCGGGAGTCCTTCTTGAAGGCACGGGTGAAGTCGCCCACAGAGGTGTTGAACCACACCCACGGCAGCAGCGCGGCGATCAGGAAGACGATGTACGGCTCCTCGCCCACCGTGCGGTGGAAGATCACCGTGAAGACGAACCAGTAGATCGCGCTCATCACCAGCGGGTCGAGCACGGACCACAGGTACCCCAGAGCGCTCGTGGAATAGCGCACCTTCAGGTCGCGTGCGGAGAGCAGCCAGAGTGAGTGGAAATAACGCCGGGGCGTGCCCGGCGCCCCCACTGTCGTCACCATGTCAGACGCTCTCGCCGGCGAGGTCGTTGCGCCACATCGACAGGGCAGAGCCGATGGCCATGTGCATGTCGAGGTACTGGTAGGTGCCGAGCCGTCCGCCGAAGTGCACGTCCTGCTCGCCCTTCGCGAGCTCACGGTACGCGAGCAGGCCGGTGCGGTCGGCCGGCGTGTTCACCGGGTAGTAGGGCTCGTCGTCCCGGTTCGCGAAGCGGGAGAACTCCCGCATGATGACGGTCCTGTCGGACTCGTAGACGTCCTTGCGCTCCGGATGGAAGTGCTTGAACTCGTGGATGCGCGTGTAGGGCACGTCCATGTCGGGGTAGTTCATCACGCTGGTGCCCTGGAAGTCACCGACGTTCAGCACCTCCTGTTCGAAGTCGAGCGTGCGCCACGACAGTGCGCCCTCGGCGTAGTCGAAGTAGCGGTCGACGGGCCCGGTGTACACGACGGGCACCTGTCCGATCACGGAGCGCTTGTTCAGCGGCTGCGACTCGTCGAAGAAGTCGACTCCGAGCTTCACCTCGATGTTCGGGTGATCGGCCATCCGCTCCAGCCACGCCGTGTAGCCGTCGGTGGGCAGCCCTTCCCAGGTGTCGTTGAAGTAGCGGTTGTCGTAGGTGTACCGCACCGGCAGACGGCTGATGATGTCGCCGGACAGCTCATGCGGGTCGGTCTGCCACTGCTTGGCCGTGTAGTCGCGGAAGAAGGCCTCGAACAGCGGCCGCCCGACCAGGGCGATGCCCTTCTCCTCGAAGTTCGCCGCCGTCTTGACGTCGAACTCGCCGGCCTGCTCCCGCACCAGTGCGCGGGCCTGATCGGGCGTGTAGGCCGACTGGAAGAACTGGTTGATCGTGCCCAGGTTCACCGGCATCGGGAAGACCGTGCCCTTGTGCGTCGTGTAGACACGGTGCACGTAGCCGGTGAACGTGGTGAACCTGTTGACGTACTCCCACACTGTCGGGTTCGAGGTGTGGAACAGGTGCGCACCATAGCGGTGCACCTCGATCCCCGTCTCGGACTCCGCCTCGCTGTACGCGTTGCCGCCGATATGCGGGCGGCGGTCTATGACGGTCACCTTGCGCCCTGCATCCGCGGCGCGCTCGGCGATGGTCAGGCCGAAGAAACCCGACCCCACGACAAGAAGATCCATGACATCAATCGTATCGGCGCGGACTGCGCAGGATGAGCGGGGAGTGCGCAGGCGTCAGGCCGCGGCACCGACGACGATGCGCGGGGTTCCGGCCCAGAGCGCGGCATCCGTGGCATTGCGGCCGTCCACGAGCAGCTTGATCCCGGGGATCTGCGCCGGAGACATGGTCTTGTAGTCGGCGTGATCGGTCTGCAGGACCGCGAGCTCGGCGGCATCCCCGATCGCGAACGGCTCGAACCCGAGTCCGCGCAGCTCGTCATCGGTGTACAGCGGGTCGTGTACGAACACCTCGGCACCGCGCTGCTTCAGTGCCGCGACGGTCGGGAAGACCCCGGAGAACGCGGTCTCCTTCACACCCCCACGGTACGCAGCGCCGAGCACGACCGCACGGCGGCCGGTCAGATCGCCCAGCACCCCCGCGGCCTGCGCGACGAGTCGCTCCGGCATCGAGGCGTTGAACTGCCGCGCCACGCGGACGATGTCCGCATCAGGATCGGTCGAGAGGTACAGTCGCGGATACACCGGGATGCAGTGCCCGCCGACGGCGATGCCGGGACGGTGGATGTGGCTGTAGGGCTGCGAGTTGCACGCCTCGATCACCTTGTACACGTCGATCCCGTGGTTCGCAGCGAAGACGCCGAACTGGTTCGCGAGGCCGATGTTCACGTCACGGTAGGTCGTCTCGGCGAGCTTGGCCATCTCGGATGCCTCGGTCGAGCCGAGGTCCCACACGCCGTTCGGCTGGTTGAGGTCGGGACGCTCGTCGAACTGCAGCACCGCCTCGTAGAACTCACGAGCCCGACGCGTACCCTCATCGGAGAGCGCGCCGATGAGCTTGGGGTACTTGCGCAGGTCGGCGAAAACACGACCGGTGAGCACGCGCTCGGGCGAGTACACGACATGGAAGTCGACGCCCTCGGTGAGCCCGGAGCCCTCCTCCAGCATCGGCTTCCAGCGGGTGCGGGTGGTGCCCACAGGCAACGTGGTCTCGTACGAGACCAGCGTTCCCGGGGTCAGGTGCTCGGCGAGCGAACGCGTCGCGGAGTCCATGTACTTGAAGTCCGGCTCCCAGGTCTCGTCGTCCACGAACACGGGGGCGACGAGCACCACGGCATCCGCACCGGGGATGGCCTCGGCGTAGTCGGTGGTGGCGCGCAGGCGTCCGGCAGGGATCAGCTCGGCGAGCTTCTCCTGCAGGTGCGCCTCGCCTGGGAACGGCTCGACGCCGGAGTTGATCGTGTCGACGGCCCTCTGATTGACATCGACGCCGATGACGTCATGACCGGAAGAGGCGAACTGGACGGCGAGAGGAAGCCCGATCTTTCCGAGGGCCACGACGGCGATACGCATGGGCTCCAGTCTACGGGCGCGTTCCGGCGCCCGCGTGCATCAGCACCTCCACGACGCGCTCCGCGGCGTGGCCGTCGCCATATGGGGCAGCTTCCGTGTCGGCCGGGCGCGGGCGGGTCACGCCGGCCGCGATCTCCTCGGCGGTGTTGGCGAGCACATTCCAGCCGAGCTCGACCGTCTCCACCCATTCGGTCTCGGTGCGGACGGTCGTGCACGGCACGCGCAGCAGGAAGGCCTCCTTCTGCAGACCGCCGGAGTCGGTCACCACGCCGGCGCTGGACAGCGCGGCGGCGATCAGGTCGGGGTAGGCCAGCGGCGCATGCGCGATGAGCGTGCCCTGGTTCAGCTCGATGCCGTGGGTGGCAGCCTTGGCGACTACGCGAGGGTGCGCGAGCAGCACCACCGGCCGGTCGAGTCCGCCGAGCGCGGCGGCGATGTCGGCGAGGCGAGCCGGGTCGTCGGTGTTCTCGGCGCGGTGGATCGTGGCCAGATAGTAACCACCGGCGTCGAGGCCGAGTTCCTCGAGAAGCGCGGACGGCGCGGAGCCGACCTGATCGCGCACCTCGTACAGCACATCGGTCATGACGTCGCCGACCAGCACGGTGCGCTCGGCGAGGCCTTCGGTCGAGAGATGGTCGACGGCGACCTGGGTCGGCGCGAGCAGCAGATCGGCAGCGTGATCTGTCATCACCCGGTTGTGCTCCTCGGGCATCCGTCGGTTGAAGCTGCGGAGCCCCGCCTCGAGGTGCGCCACGGGGATGTGCATCTTCACGGCGCTGAGCGCGGCGGCGACGGTCGAGTTGGTGTCGCCGTAGACGAGCACCCAGTCGGGGCGGTGCTCGTCGAACACGCCGTCGAGGGCGGCGAGCATCGCGCCGGTCTGCACGCCGTGCGAACCGCTGCCGACGCCCAGGTGAACGTCGGGTGTACCGATGCCGAGGTCCTCGAAGAAGACGTCCGAGAGCATCGGGTCGTAGTGCTGGCCGGTGTGCACGATCACGTGCTCGACGCCGGCGGCGAGCGCGGCCTTGTGGATGGGAGCGAGCTTGACGAACTGCGGGCGCGCGCCCACGACGCTGACGATCTTCACGCGTTCAATCCTATGGTTCCCTCCTGCGGCTCCTGCCAGTCGGGGCATGCGGCACATCGCGCCGGATTCTCGACACGCATCGTGCGGATGATGTTGCGGAATGCACGTGGGCGCTGAGTCCAGGTTGCTGAGCAAAGCCGGGTATGCGGATCGGATCGCCCAGACGCGAGGCAGATCCCTCAGGACGGGGCGCTCATGCGATCAACCGACGAAGGATGCCCTCCTCCACCGCGATGTCGACATCGGAGGACATCTGCTCGGCGATGCGGTCCGCTGCCTGCTTGTATCCCCAGACCTGCTCCGGCGTCGTTCCCCGCAGCGCATCGACGAGGTCATCAGCGGAGTAGCCGGGGGTGATGACGCCGAGTCCGTGCTCGGTGATCAGTCTGTCCGTCTCGACGGAGGTGCCGTACACCATCCCCAGCCGTGCCTGGACGAAGTCGAAGAATTTGTTCGGCAGCATCAGCCGGTGGTTCGGGGTGTGCGGGGGCAGGAGGAAGATCCCCAGATCGTACGGATTGAGCGCTGCGGGGAGGTCGTCAGGTGCGACGGGCGGGTGGAGGGTGGTGCGCGGGGAGCGCTCGATCTGCTCCACGAGACTCTGCCAGTAGGCGTCGCCCTGCCTCGACGGGATCAGGAAGAGGTCGAGGGAGTAGCCGTCGCCGAGGCGGTCGACGGCGTCGATGATCGCCTCGATGTTCCGTCCGGGCACGGCCCCACCGCTGTGCACCAGCCGGATCAGCCCCTCGGCCACTGGGGTGGGCGCGAGTCCGGGGACGAACGGACGGGCGTTGCGGACAATCTCAGGCAGTAAGCCGAACTGCTCCTCGTACATCTCGGCGATCGACACGTTGATCGTCGTGGCGGCATCCACTCGCGGGAGGTACTGTTGGCACACCCAATGCATGAAAGGTGCCACCAGGAGCCGCCAGGACAGCACGTGCGTGCGCTCGGCAGGCGCCCACTCGTGCAGATCGCACCATATCCTCGGCGAGCCGGCCACCTCGAAGGCCAGCGGCAGTGACCGTGCCTCGTTGGCCACGACGATGTCGAACTCCCGCTCCCCCAGCAGTTCACGTGCCGCCTTCACCGCCGGCGCATCCAGCGCAACCGAAGCGAATCGCCGCAGGGCGAGCTTCGCCACCCCGATCGGAGTCTGCGGCAGCGAAGGCAGGGCGCGGTCGATCTCGAGATGGTCCGTTGCGACCTCCGGCCGATCCCCGTAGCACAGCGTCGTCACGTCACCATGGCGCGCGAGCACCTCTAGCTGCCGGAGCACGCGGGCATCACTGCGGACGTCGGAGAACGAGATGCAGAGAATGCGGGGGCGGCTCATGCGCGTCCTTCGATCAGATCGTGGTAGTGGCCGGCGAGCTCGCGGGCGCTGGCGCGCAGGCTCCGGCTCTCGACCACGAACTCGCGGGCCCTGCCGCTCATCGCCCGCCACTCGGTGTCCGGCAGAGTGAGAACGGACCGGATCGCATCGGCCAGCGCGGGCACGTCCCGCTCCGCGACCACAAGGCCGGTGCTGCCGTCCTGCAGCATCTCCGACGCCCCGCCCGAGTCGTACACGATCGCGGGGACGCCGGACGCCTGCGCCTCCAGTGAGACCAGGCCGGCCGCCTCGCGCCAGCGGCCAGACCGCTGGGTCGGCAGGACGAAGACCGTCGCCCCCGACAGCGCGGCGTGGACGCCTGCGCGATCCTGCGGTCCGCGGACGTCGATGTGCATGTGCTCTCGTGCCGCGGCCTCCGCCTCGCCTCGCAGCGGACCGTCTCCGACGATCACGAGTCCGTGCGGCACAGTGGCCGCCAGAGAAACGGAGGCCTCGAGGAGGTCCCGGATCCCCTTCGCCTGCGACAGTGCGCCGACGAACACCACCCGGGGTGGTGCGTCCCGCATGCCGGCAGTGGCCGGGCTGTAGAGATCCGTGTCTATCCCCTGATAGTGCACGACGACGCGTCCCGGATCCGCCCCGGCTTCGACGGCCTTTCCTGCGAGGTACTCGCTGACCGCGAGGATCCGGGTCGACGCGTCGAACGCGCTGCGCACGGTCCGCTGATGCCAGCGCAGCGTCGGACGTCCGAGGACGTTGCGCTCCGACAGCGGCGTCAACGGCACATACACATCGGCGCCGTGCACGGTGAGCAGCAGAGGAATCCCCGATCTCCGCGCCGCCGCGACCGGCGGGCTGCGACCAGTTCGCGAAGTGCTGGTGCACGACGGCCGGCTCCCATCGCCGGATGTCGCGCCGCATGCGCCCGAACAGCAGCGGCAGCGCTCTCTCGCGCTGGGACCAGGTGCGTCGGCCCTCCGCGAAGGGCGTGCCGGTCGAGGCGTCGTTGATGCGGATGGCTCGTGAGACCTCTGGGTCGGTGATCTGGGTCGCCATCGAGAAGAATGCGAAGTCGAACTGATCCGAGAGCGCCATCGCGTGCTGCACCGCGAAGTAGGTCGGCGGGATCCGCAGTGACCCCTTGGTCAGGGCGATCCGTGTCATGCGGCACCCTCCACCAGTCCGCGCAGCGCGTCGATGCGAGGAACCAGCTGTGCGCGGCGGGCGAACTGCGCGCCCCACTGCTGCGCTGCGGCCCGCTCCTCAGGCGTCTGGCGGGCGGCGATCCCCGCCATGGCGATCAGCGCGTCGGCGATGTCCTCCGGAGCCAGCGACCGGGTGCCGACCCAGCCGGGAGCATCCCGCACGACGTCGGTCGCCGCATTCCCGGGATCGTGCACCGACACGATCGGGATGCCGGTGGCCGCGTACTCGTAGACCTTGCCGCTCGTGACGTACTTTCCGGTGCCCAGCGCGAGGACCAGCGCGTCGAAGCCGGCGTACGTCTCGCCGATGCGGGACTTGCTGACCGGGCCGCGGAAGATCACACCGTCGCCGGCCGCTTCAGCCAGCGCATCCGCCGCCGTCCCTGTGCCGGAGTGCCCCACGTATCCGTGGATCACCAGCCGGTCCGCCGCAGCGATCGTGCCGCGCTCCCTGGCCAGGCGCCACGCCCTCACAAGCGGCTCGACGGGCACCTGGTCCGACATGGTCCCGATGTATCCGAACACCACGCCTTCATCTCGGCCGGGGCGCACCGGAACCGCGAGTGGCACCTCGTACTCGTCGTAGCCGTTCGCGACGACGTGCATCCGCTCCGCGAGACCGAAATTCTGCGCATGCCAGGCGCGGATCGGTTCGTTCACGAACCATATCTCGGCCGCGCCGGCCAGTAGCCGCCGCTCCGTCCTGGCCCGCCCCGGCACCAGGCTGCCGAGTGCCTCGCCGGTGAACACGTCGAGTCCCCAGGCGTCGCGGTAGTCCATCACGTACGGGACGCCGAAGCGACGCGACAGGTGGGCGCCCGCTGTGAAATCGACGTTTGGGTTGGCCGTGCCGATCGCCAGGTCGACGGGCCGCTGAGCGTGCACCGCTGCCGCAGCCCTCTCGAGACGCGGCCGCCACCGGCCGTAGGTCAGCTCGGGGAAACGCAGGAGATCCCGCATCCGTTCGACGCCGCGCCACATCTCGATATTGCGCGCTCGGAAACGACTCCAGCGGTGCAGATCGCTGAGGTGGGCGGTCGAACCGGGGTCGACGCGCAGCACTCGCACACCGGACGCCAGCTGCTCCTCGAGAGACGCGTCCACACCGGTGCTGGACTCGAAGATCTCGCGCGGGACCGTCAGCACGGTCACGTCCCATCCGTCGGCGGCGAAGGCGTTCACCGTCGCGAGCGCGCGGTACACGCCGCCCGCGCGGCTCGGCGGGAAGCTCCACGCGGTGTACAGCAGGTGCGGTCTCATCCGGCGGCCCTCCCCTGCAACTCCTTCGTCGCCGCGGCATAACCGGCGACCGCGGGTACGGTCGCTCGTCGCGCGAGCTGCCAGGTCGCATAATTCGCGTCGCGGTCCCCCGCGACGAGCAGATCCGCGTCGTGGAGGAACGGATCGATTCGCCCGTCCGCTCGCACGGCGCGCCAGAAGCGGGCGCCGCGGTCGAGCGGCGACGCGCGGAGGATCATCCGCTGCGCGGCGCCGCCCTGCAGCAGCGCACTGATGCGATCGCCCAGCCGGCCCCCGACGCCGTGCGGCAGTTCGACGACGACGGCGTCCTGCCTGGCGCGCGCGTCCTCCGCGACTGTCACGAACCGGATCTGCACACCTTCGGGGAGTGCACCGAGCGGCTCCAGAGGGATCGCCCCCGCCGTCGTCACGACAACGACGTTCACGCCAGCCCTGCCAGTCGTGCCTGGGCGGCGAACGCCGGGTTGGATGCCACGACCTCGTCGAACGTCCCCTGCGCACCGATGGTGCCATCCTGCATGAAGACGATCTGATCGTACTCACGGATAGTGCTGAGGCGATGGGCGACAGCGATGACCGTCACGTCGCCGCGGAGTTCTCGGATCGCCTCGGCGACATCCGCCTCCGTCTTCGTGTCGAGGGCACTGGTCGCCTCGTCGAGGACGAGCACCAGCGGATCGTTGTAGAGGGCTCGCGCGATGCCCAGCCGTTGCCGCTGACCGCCCGACAGGCTCAGGCCGCGCTCGCCCACCCGGGTGTCGAGGCCGTCGGCCCGGCTCTCGATGACGCTCCACAGCTGGGCGCGGCGAGCGGCCTCCTCGACGCGGATCCTGTCGTAGTCGTCGCTCCAGGTGAGCGCGATGTTCTGCGCGATCGTGCCGTCGAAGAGGGTCACCTCCTGGGGGACGTAGCCGACATGAGTCCGCCATGCCCTCAGCACGTCGCCCAGGGGCCGGTCGTCGATGCGGATGGTCCCCGCGGTCGGCGTGAGCAGCCCCAGCAGCAGGTCGACGAGCGTCGACTTGCCCGCGCCAGATGCGCCCGCAATGCCGACGGTGCTGCCGAGCGGAATGTCGAGTGAGACGTCGCGCACCGCTGCGACGGCGCTGCCGGGGAAGGCGAAACTGACCTCCTCGAGGCGAAGCGCCTGCGGATCCTGCGGCAGCGGATCGTGCCCGAGCTTCTCGCGATCGGCGTGGTACTTCTTCGACTCCTCGACGTCGGCGATGACGAGTTCGACGTACGGTGCGGCCGTCGTCGTGCGCGTCAGCACCGTCTGGAACCCTGTGAGCGAGGGCACCAGGCGGAATCCGGCGACACCGAACACGGCGACGGCCGAGATCGTCGCGTTCATGTCGCCGCCGTTGGTGAGGTAGGCGCCACCGCCGACGACGATGAACCCGCCGATGATCGCAGCGTCGAAGACGAAGCGAGGGACGGCTGCGAGGAAGCTCGAGTTCGCGCGCGCCTGCGACGTTCGCGAGCGCGTCTCACCCACCACCCTGGTCACCTCATCCGCCTTGTCGCGGAGGGTGATCTCTTTGAGCGAGGCGATCATCCCAGAGATCAGCGCGGCCACGCGCAGTGAGGAGTCACGTGCGACTCTGGCGGCCTGCCGTGTCTTGCCACTCAGCACGAAGTACTGGAGCAGCGCGATGCCGCCGAGGTACACGATTGTGATGAGTGCGGTGATCGGCTGGGCCACGACGATGACGGCGACGACCCCGACCGAGGTGACCAGCAGACCGGGCAAGGTCGTGACGGGCAGCAGGAAGCCGGCCACGACGTTCGCGATCGCGCTGTCGGTCATCGCCACGATCTGCGCGCTGTTGCGGGAGATCCGATCGGTCCAGGACGACCGGATATAGGCGCCGAACAGCTCCTGGCCGACGGCGAGCTCGTAGCTGGCGAAACGCCGCGTGGCTATCCACTGCAGCCAGACGTTCGCCGCGGACTTGGCGATGACCACGGCTGCCAGGATGAGGATCAGCCAGACCAGGCGGTCCTGCGGAATCGTTCCGATCACCGGCAGGGACGCACCCTCGCCGGCCACTGTTCCCGCAAGCGTGAGGGCGAGCAGCATCAGAGCTGTGACATCGATGATCGCGAGCACCGCGGACACGACGCCGAACACGAGCAGGAATCTGCCTGCGGACGCCGGAAGCATCGGTAGCAGCCGTCGAAGAGTGCGAAAGATCTCACGCATGAATCAGAGGCGCACGGAATCGCCGGTGCGGGCGGAGTCGAGGGCGGCCTCGACGACGGCGAGGGTGCGCTGTCCCTGCTCCATCGTGACGACGTCGGTCTTCTGCCCGAGCACGGCGTCGCGGAACGCCTCGTGCTCGACGCGCAGCGGCTCGCGCTTGGCGAATGCGTAGCGGGTGACGTCGCCCTCGGACACGCCGCGGAAGCTGGAGACGGATTCCCACTCCAGCGGGATGGTGCCGTTCGCGTAGAAGGTCAGGTCGCCGGTGGAGGTGTCCGCGACGAATGCGCCCTTCTCCCCGTCACGACCGTGACCCGCTCCTTCATCGGCGAGAGCCAGTTCACGATGTTGTTCACGATCACACCCGACGCGGTGCGGCCGGTGATCGTGATCATGTCCTCGTGCTCGCGGCCGGACTTGAACGCGGTCTGCGCGAACACCCGCTCGTAGTCGGACTGGACCACCCACGCGGTCAGGTCCACGTCGTGCGAGGCGAGGTCCTTGGCCACACCGACGTCGGCGATGCGGGCGGGGAAAGGCCCCTGCCGGCGGGTCGCGACCTGATAGACCGCGCCGAGCTCCCCGGCCTCGATGCGGCGTCGCAGCTCCTGCAGCGCCGGGTTGAACCGCTCGATGTGTCCGACTGCGCCGACCAGACCGGCGTCCGCGAACGCGTCGACCATGCGCTGACCCGCCTCAAGGCTGTGCGCGATCGGCTTCTCGACCAGCGTGTGCACCCCGGCTGCGGCCAGCTTCAGCGCAGCGTCCTCGTGGAACCGGGTCGGCACGGCGACGACCGCGAGGTCGATGCCCTCGCCGATCAGCGCGTCGATGTCGGGCAGGATGCGCAGGTCACCGGCGACGCCGTGCGGGTCGCCGCCCGGATCGGCGATCGCGACCAGCTCCACCCCGTCCACCTCGCGCAGCACCCGCGCATGGTGGCGGCCCATCATCCCGACGCCGAGCAGACCGGCCCGCAGAGCCATCAGGCCCCCGCCCCCGCGACGGCGTTCACCGCAGCGACGATGCGGTCCAGGTCGTCCTGCGACAGCGACGGATGCACCGGCAGCGAGACGACCTCGCGTGCCGCGCGCTCGGTCTCGGGCAGGTCCAGACCCGGTGCGTACGGCGCCAGTGAGGGCAGCCGATGATTCGGGATCGGGTAGTACACCCCGCACCTACATTGTGCTCGGCCTTCAGCGCGGCGACGAATCCATCCCGGTCCTCCGGAACACGGACCGTGTACTGGTGGTACACGTGCACCGCCCCCTCCGCGACCGGCGGCACGACGACTCCCTGCAGGTTGGCGTCGAGGAAGGCGGCGTTCTGCTGGCGCTGCGCGGTCCAGGCATCCACCTTCGTCAGCTGCACCCGCCCGATGGCCGCGTGGATGTCCGTCATGCGAGCGTTGAACCCGACGACCTCGTTCTCGTACTGACGCTCCATGCCCTGGTTGCGCAGCAGCTTCAGCATCCGGGCGATCTCGTCGTCCGCCGCCGACACCATGCCGCCCTCGCCGCTGGTCATGTTCTTCGTCGGATACAGGCTGAACATCGCGAACTGCCCGAACGTGCCCACCGGACGCCCGTCCAGCGACGCGCCATGAGCCTGCGCCGCATCCTCGTACAGCGCCACGTCCCGCTCGGCCGCCACGGCCTCCAGCTCCCGCATCCGGGCCGGGTGCCCGTACAGGTGAACCGGCAGGACGCCCTTCGTCTTCGTCGTGATCGCCGCGGCCACCGCCGCGGGGTCGAGCGAGAACGTCTCCGGCTCGATGTCGACGAACACCGGCGTCGCACCGGTCAGCGCGACCGAGTTACCCGTCGCGGCGAACGTGAACGACGGCACGATGACCTCATCACCCGGGCCGACATCGGCGGCCAGCAGGCCGAGGTGCAGTCCCGCGGTGCCACTGTTCACCGCCACAGCAGGACGACCCTGCACGAAATGTGCAGAGAACTCGCTCTCGAAAGCAGCGACCTCAGGGCCCTGCGCGACCATGCCACTGCGCAGCACCCGATCGACAGCCTCACGCTCCTCATCACCGATGATCGGCTTCGCCGGGGAATGAACTCGCTCATGCGCTCTCCTTCGTCAGGACTCCGTCGTTCTCCGCATAGCGGTCACCGCTCTGCGGGCAGATCCAGCTTCCGGCCCCTTCACCGGCGGTCAGCGGCACGCCGGCCTCGCCGACCCATCCGATGCGCTTCGCCGGGACGCCGGCGACCAGCGCGTGGGCGGGCACGTCCTTGACGACGACCGAGCCGGCGGCGACGGTCGCCCAGGCGCCGATCGTGACCGGGGCCACACAGGTGGCGCGGGCGCCGATCGCTGCACCCTTCTCGATGATCACGCCGACGGGTTCCCAGTCGTGCGCGCTCTTGAGCGTGCCGTCCGGGTTGATGGCCCGCGGGTACGTGTCGTTGGTCAGAACCACAGCCGGGCCGATGAAGACGCCGTCGCCGAGCCGGGCGGGCTCGTACACCAGCGCGTAGTTCTGCACCTTGCAGTTGTCGCCCAGTACGACGCCGGGACCGATGTAGGCGCCGCGTCCGATGATGCAGTTCTCGCCGAGCTGCGCTTGCTCGCGCACCTGCGCGAGGTGCCAGATGGATGAGCCGTCGCCGACGGCGGCGTCTGCGGAGACATCGGCGGACTCGACGATGCGCACGCGGGAAGGGGTGGTCACTGAACGCTCCTCGTGATGGCACCGCCGGATGCGGGACCGAGATCTGGCACTGATTCTATCGTCCGGTGCGTGAGCGACAGCTCAACGACCGTAGGCCGCATCGTGGATCACCGCGGCCACGCGATCCGCGACGGCGTCGAGCGAGACGGACTTCCGCGCCCACTCCGCGCGCTCCATGCGGCGCTGCTCCGACAGCCCCGAAGCGCGCTCACCAAGCAGTTGCCGCATGCCTTCGGCCACCGCCTCCGCACGAAACTCGACCGCGCATCCCAACCCGGCCTGTCGAACCAGGTCTCCGCCGGCGGCGGCCCCGGCGAACAGCACCGGGGTTCCGACGGCGGCGGCCGCATAGGTCTTCGTCGGCTTGGCGAAGTCGTACCCGATGCCCGGGACGATGCTGACCAATGCTCCGGCCGCGCCACGGATCCACCGAGCGGACTCCGCAGGGCTGACCACGCCGCCGAACTCGACACGTCCCGGCACGATCCGCTCCGCCAGCTCCCTCAGCTCGGCCTCGACGCTGCCCTGCCCGAAGAAGCGGATCTTCACGTCCGACTCCTCGGCGATGAGGGCGAGTGCCTCGATGAACACCGACGGGCGCTGCCACTCCGACATCGTTCCTGTGTAGACGAAGTAATCGTCGGCAGCCTCGGGCAGGGGAACCTCCGGAGAGAAGACCGATGTGTCGATGCCGTTGCCCACCGTGGCGATACGTGCAGGATCGGCGCCCAGCGCCTCCAGCCGTTCCGTCACCTCGGACGAGACCGAGATGATCCGGGCGGAGCGGGCGAGCACGAAGCGCTCCATGGCGCGCATCGCCCACACCACGGGAGCCGCCGCTCCCATCGAGATGACGCCGTCCGTCCAGACGTCCGCAGCGTAATACACGACAGGCCGACGCTTCAGGGCCGACATCGCCCAGACCACGAGAGCCGTCGTCGGCGGTGACTCCGCGACGGCGACGTCGTAGCGCCCGCGGATCAGCCGGAACGCCAACGGCACGTCGAAGCTGGCGTACTGCAGGTATCCCCGTACGTTGCCGCCGCTGTCCCGCAGCACCGCTCTGCGGTCCACTCGCACGCCGACGGGATCGGCCAGGCCCGGTGCATGCGCCGGCGGCACCGTTGTGAGCACACGCACCGCGTCTCCGCTGCGCACCAGCGCCCGCGCGAGGGCGCCGAGGCGGAACGCCCCGGCGCTGACCTCCGGCGGGAAGAGCCGGGAAGCGATCAGGACCCGGGAGGTCATCGCCCGCCCTCGGGATCACCGGACGGACCGACGGAGTCGTCCTCGGCGGCACGCTGCTCGAGCACGCGCAGCCGCTCGGCTTGGAAGGCCGACTGCTCGGCGAGCGCCCGGAGCTTCTCCTCGATCCGGGTGAGCTCCGCGCCGTACTGCAGGCTCACGAGGAACAGCAGGCCGATGGCGACGAAGAAGACGAGGTTGACCGGTACGACGATCCCGAGCAGCGAGGCAGCCCAGCCGAGCGTCTGCGGGAACACGGCGATGATCAGCGCGAGGATCCCTCCGACGAACCACCACACGGCATGCCGCTCGCGCAGCGTACCGCGCCGCATGAGCTCGATGATGGCGATCAGCGCGAGCACTGCCGCGACGATGCCGAACGCATAGGTGATCGGGTTGAGCATCATGCCTCCGATCCGGTTCTCGGCCTGATCATGGCCAGCCCGAAGGCGGCGCAGGCGCGGACGAGGTACACGGCCGCCCGGACCGGACGGTGCGACGGCGCGCCGGCCTGGCGTTCCCGCATCACGACGGGCACCTGGCGCACGGTCATGCCGGAGCGCGCGGCGATCACGAGGGCCTCGACGGTGTCGCCGAGATACTCCGCCGGGAAGTTGTCGGCGAACAGCGCCACAGCGCGCGGGCCCGCCGCCTTGAAGCCGCTCGTGACGTCTGTCAGACGCGTCTTCGCGACTCTGCTGAGCACCGTGGCGAGGATACGCATGGCCCAGCGCCGCGGTCCGCGCACTCCGTAGTCGCCGATTCCGGCGAAGCGCGCCCCGATGACGAGGTCGGCGCTGTCCAGCGCACGTATCAGCTCAGGGATCTGCACAGGGTCGTGCTGTCCGTCGGCGTCGACCTGCACCACGACGTCGAAGCCGCGAGTCCTGGCGAAGCGGAATGCCGCCCGCATCGCGCCGCCCACGCCCAGGTTGAACGGCAGGGACAGCACGGTGGCCCCGGCCGCCCTCGCGCGGTCGGCCGTCGCATCGCTGGAGCCGTCGTCGATCACGACACAGCTGCTCCCCGGAAGAGCACGGCGCACCGCGCGGACCACGTCCGCGACGGAATCCTCCTCGTTCAGCGCCGGGATGGCGACGAGAACAGACTGATCAACCGGACGCATCGACTCTGATCCTAGCCATCCGGCCGAAGAGCTCACTGAGCGCACGCCGTGATCCGCCACAGCGACGCGTCCCCCACCCCGGTAACGCGCTCGAAGCCAGGCTGGCCGGCGAAGTCCGTCATGCCGGGCATGATGTATCGCCCCGGCTCGTCCTCCCCTGGGCCGAAGTCGAGCACGTACGCCGGATCACCGTAGGCGCGCAGCGCCTCGCACACAGCAGGATCGGTGGCCCCGTCCCGCAGTCCCTCCGCGAGCACCTGCCAGGGACCGCTCGACGGCGGAGCCCAGGTGCGCGGATACACGTCGACTCCGCTGAAGAAGTACCCGAATCCCATGCCCGTGCTCGGATTGCCGATCACCCTCGCACCGGGCTCGACGTACTCGTCGAGCTTCTCGAGCAGCGCCCGCTCATCGATGCTGAGGTAGCTCTCCGCGGTCACGTCGTACCGGGACTCGTCGTCGAACCCGCCGGTGCGGAAGTTCGGCATCGCCACGGGGCGGAGCAGAACGACGACGAGCATGAACACGGTCGTCGCGACCAACCCGAGGACCGCCCATCGCGCGCCGTCAGCGTCCTTCTTGAGCAGGCGTGCTGCACCGCGGACGATCGCGTCGGCGCCAAGCGCCGCGAGCGGGATGACCACCACGGGGGCCAGCGCGGCTATCCGGTACGGGTCGGCGTACCAGGCGCCGAGGATGTCGATGCGGAAGACGTCCCGACCCGCCGAGGCGACGAGCACGTACAGCGCCGAGACGCCCAGCCAGGAGACGGCGAACCAGCGCAGCGGCGCACGGCGCACGGCGACGATGAGGCCGACGATCATGAGTGTGCTCACGCCGAAGGCGAAGGGGATGCCGACCTGACCGTTGAGCAGCACGTCGACGACGGCGGCGCTCTTCCCGCGGAACGGCGGCCAGTGCGAGCCGCTCGTGCCCTGGGCGAGATACCACCAGACGCCGCCGAAGACGACCCAGATCCCGACCAGCACAGCGATCGCCCATCCTCGGCCGACGGGGGCACCGGCGCGGAGCATACGGAATGTCAGCCACACCAGGCTGATGGCGGCCCAGGGAAGGAACGCCGCAGGCTGGGAGAGCAGCAGAGACCCCGCCGCGACCAGGACGAGCAGCGCGCCCCGCGCGGCATCCCGCCACACCCCTCTGCCCCCGCGCAAGACTGGCAGAGAGGCCACCAGTGCGACACCCGCCGGGATGAGCGCGGTCGACAGGGCGTTCGGGAACAGCACACCCCACTGGAACATCAGCAGCGGGAAGGTCTGCAGCGCCCCTGAGAGCACCGCCGCGTACGCGGTGACGGTCGCAGAGCCTGTGAGGACACGCGCGAGCCAGGCGATCCCGAGCGGCCACATCACGGCGCCGATCACCAGAGTCAGGATGTTCGCGGCCACCGGGATGGTCGTGCCGCTCATCATCACGATCAGTGAGACGACGCCGTGCCAGGCGGCCGGGTAGAAGCTGTGGCCCCCGATCACCGCATTGACGTGCAGTGACGAGGCGTCGGCGGTCTCCAGGATGTACCGCACCGCGTTCAGGTGGAACACGTCGTCGTTGGTCTGCGAGATCCCCGCCGGATCGTGGATGTAGCCGATCAGCCGCCAGGCGGAGAACAGGACACCGGCGGCGAGGGCGACGGGGAGCAGCCATCGATGCGGCTCCCTGGTCCGCGTCGGCATCCGGTTCCCGAGCATCCATCCCAGCGCGGCGGCGAGCAGAATCACCGCGAGGCTGCCGACGCCCCAGCTCAGTGGCGACCATGGCACGCCGATCATGCCGAAGATCAGCGCGAGGACCGCTGTCGAGGCGACGGAGAAGACCGGGGCGAAGGCGAGGAGCGCAAGTCCGCGCAGGCCCGCGGCGAGCATCGCGAGCACGCCGGGTACGAACACGACGAACAGCGCGGTGAGGAGCACCGGGGTCTGCAGCATCCAGGCGCCGATCATGCGTCCACCAGCTCGATCGCCCCCTCGACGCCGCCGTCGTAGACGACCTCGCCCTTCGAGATCACCACGCCGCGGGTGCACAGCTGGCGCACCATCTCCATGTCGTGGCTGACGACCACCAGGGTCTTACCCGCCGCGATGAGCTCCTCGAACTTCAGTCGGCACTTCTCCCGGAAGGGGGCGTCGCCGACCGAGAGGATCTCGTCGACCAGCAGCACGTCGAGCTCGACGTGGATCGCGACCGAGAAGGCGAGGCGCATGAACATGCCCGAGGAATAGTGCTTCACCTCCTGGTCGATGAACTGCTCGATCTCGCTGAACGCGACGATCTCGTCGTACCGCGCTTCGATCTCATGGCGCTTCATGCCGAGGATCGCGGCGTTCAGGAACACGTTCTCGCGGCCGGAGAGTTCGGGGTGGAATCCCGCGCCCACTTCGATCAGCCCGGCGACGCGACCGCGGGTGAGCACCTGCCCGTCGTCCGGTTCCATGACCCCCGAGACCAGCTTGAGGAGAGTGGACTTGCCGGAGCCGTTCATCCCGAGGACGGCGACGGATTCGCCCTCGCCGATCACGAGATCGATGCCCTTGAGCGCCTCGAAGACGCTGGTCGTCTTGCGGCGCCGGATCCACGCCACCACGGTGTCCTTCAGCGAGAACGCGTGATTGAGCAGGAACGTCTTGCGGACGCCGTCGATGATGATGCTGGGCTTCACAGCCGTCTGAGCGCTCATAGATCCTGGGCGAACCTTCCCTCGAGGCGGCGGAAGACGAGCTGCCCGAGCAGCAGGGTGATCACCGCGATCAGGAAGGTCCAGAGAGTGTTCCATGCCAGACCGGGAGGCAACGGGATCATCCCGTCCAGCCCCACGGATGCAGGGCGCCAGAAGGCGTAGTGGAACAGCTCGACCCCCTGGGTGATCGGATTGAGCATGTACAGCTCGACGACCCAGGACGGCCAGTGCAGCTTGTCGACGACGGCGGTCTGCACCATCGTCCAGGAATACAGCACCGGAGACGCCCAGGTCGCGAGCAGCAGCATGAGCTCGACGATGTTCTCGGCGTCGCGGTAGCGCACGTTCAGGGCGCCGAAGAACAGACCGAGTCCGAGCGAGAACAGCATGACGATGATCATCCCGGCGAAGATCGCACCGATCGCGAGCAGTGGCACATGCGTGATCCAGCCCATGAGCAGGCAGACCAGCAGCAGCAGGCCGACCTGGGGCAGAAAGTGCACGAAGGCGACGATGATCGCCGACACCGCGAACAGCTGACGCGGGAGGAACACCTTGCGGACCAACGGAGCATTGCCCACGATCGAGGTCGTCGCGTTCTTGAACCCCTCCGAGAAGAGGTTGATCATGACGATGCCCGAGAACAGGTACACCGCGTAGTTCGGGACCCTGTTCATATTGAGGAACAGTCCGAGCACCACCCAGAACACCAGGAACTGCGCAGCGGGACGCACGTACGACCAGGTCCACCCCAGCACGGAGTTGCGGTACCGGGTGGTCACACCGGTGCGCACCAGGAGGCGCAGCAGATAGCGCCAGCGCACCACATCGATCAGTCCGTGGCTCTGGCCCGGGATGTCGAATTCGGAGCGCGGGACGACGGCGAAAAGTTCTCGGGTGTCGGTCACGGTCCCACTCACTCGGCGGCGACGACCGGTGCCGTCGCGGACGTCATCATCCTATGGCACCGTTCTGAGAGCCCGAGAGACGCGCGTCCAGCCAGGATGCGAACCTCTCGCGCGGGTTCGGAGCCCAGATGTCGGGTTCGGACGAGGCCGTCGAGGTGTTCCGCTCCGGCAGTGTGCGCACGCGCGCAGCCGCCTCCGACGCATCGCCGATCCGTACGCCGAACGCATCGCCGATGACGTTCTCCGCGAAGGCGCTGTCCCGGGCGATGACCTCGCACCCGAACGCGCTTGCCTCAAAGAGGACCGTACTGGCCACACCGATGACGACGGCCGATTGCTTGAGTGACTCGTAGACGTCGGGGGCCTCGTCGATCATCACCCCCGCAGCGGCGGAGATGCGGGGGTATCTGCTGTTCGTCGCGGCTCGCTCACCGGGGTGCGGCCGGAACAAGATCGACCACTCGGCTCCGAGCGCGGCACGGAGCCCGATCACGAACTCGTCGGTCTTCTCCGGTTCAGCACGCGACGAGACGACGAGGATCTGCTGCGGACGCGCACCGGAGGCAGCCGCGATCTGCCTCTCCAGATGCGGCTTGCCGATCGCTGTCACCTGCCCCGGGTGACGGATCGAGTCCGACCAGAACGTTCCGAAGGTCAGCACCTCGTCCGGCAGCGTCCGCCTCAGCTCCGGCGCGTCGAACGCGCGTCCGTAGTTGTATGCGGCGTGCGACGGGCCGATCCACCCGTGCTGCGGCTCGACCACATAGGCCCCGGCGTCCTTGAAGAGCCCTACCGTCTCTCCGTGATAGGTGTAGGAGCCGTTGTCGTAGAACACGATGCGCGGACGCATGCGTTCGAGCATCCGTTCCAGCTCCGCGCGCTGATGTGGGCGCTGCTGCTCTTCTCGGACGACTCCCGCTCCGATCCGGGAGAACGTCTCGGCGGGCACCTCCAGCAGGCGTGCGAACTCGGAGAACAGCCGATCCATCTCGGCGCTGAACCCCGACGGCAGCGAGCTGCCCCTCGCCCGCCACCGGGCCCGCGCGATGGCAGGCTCCATGCTCAGCGTCGGACGGAAGACGGGCCGTCCGAGAGCGGACGGCAGCGGCCTGACCTGGACGACGACCGCATCGGGCGCAGCCGCGGCGAAGTCGTCGACCAGCCAGTTGCGCGCCAGCCCGTCCTCGGCGGCGAGCGTGCCGCCCGCGACGTAGAAGCACACTTCATGGGGTCGTGCCCGGCGGACCGCATCCCATCCACTGGGAAGGAACCCTCTCGCAACGCGCTTGAGCTCCTTCGCACGGGTCCACTCGCTCGCCGAGGACACCTCCACGCTGCCCGTCTGCTGCGCGGACATCGCCCAGAACATCTGCATCCTGGCCCGTGCCCAGAACGGCACCGTCATGCCCGGAAGCACGTCGAGCAGGACGTCGGGAGCTCTGTCCTCGAGATCGAGGAACGTCCGCATCGTCGCCGAGGTCCTGGCGTCGATGTCGCCCGTGCCTGTGCTCACAGATCCTCCCGCTGCCCCATGAGCCACTCGACGATCCGGAAGTCGAACTCGCTGTCCACGTCTATGGACCGCTCGGCCGGCATCTCGTAGAGGATCGTGGAGGGGAAGAAGACCACTTGGTCGTCCAGCAGCGCCCCACGCCGCCAGACGTAGATCGACCCGTTCATGTCGAAGCACCGCGGGGCGTCCTGCCGTCGCAGCACCGCATCGTCGGGCTTCTTGCTGACCGCGACCGTTCCGTCGGGCTGCTCCTCGACGAGATTGAAATACGGGTTCCGACGCGCCTCCGCGCCGGTGATCAACGAGTCCGCGGTTCCGTCCTCGAACATCCGCACCGCCGTGCGGATGTCGTCGAGGGTGCGCAGTGGGCTGGTCGCATCGAGGTCGACGCACACGTCGAACGTGAGTCCGGTGCTCTCCTCGGTCGCGCGGACCGCGTGAGCGATCGCCGGCACCTTGCCTGCGGTGTCCGTGGCCATCTCGGGGGCCGGCTTACCACGCCGGTCGCCCCGAACGTCGGCGCGAGCCGCAGAATCTCCTCGGAATCGCTGGAGACGACGATCTCGTCGAAGAGCCCGGTCGCCGCCGCCTGCGCGACCGAGTGCCCGAACATCGGACGCCCGGCCACGACCCGCAGGTTCTTTCCGGGAACACCCTTGGACCCCGCGCGCACGGTGATCGTGCAGATCCTCATCGGCTTCTCCGTTCCCACGCCAGTCTGGCGCGTTCGAGGTCCTCCGGCCGCCCCACGTCGATCCACTCCTCGCGGATCTCATAGGCGGCAACCGGACGATCGGCATCCATCAGTCGCGACAGCAGCGTCGGCATGTCGCAGTATTCGTCCTGCTCGAGCATCTCGAGCGCGGCGGGATCGAGCACGTAGATCCCCGCGCTGACCAGCTCGCTGTGATACGGCTTCTCGGCGAGGCCGGTGACCCGCTCCCCAGCGCGGCGGATCACTCCATAGGGGATCTCGAAGCCGTACTCGCGAGCGCCGATGGTCGCGTCCGCCCCTGCGTCAAGGTGGAATCCGAGCATGCTGCGCAGGTCTACCTGGGTGAGCAGATCCGAGTTCATCACGACGAACGGTGAGCCGATCTCGCCACGCAGCTGCGCCATCGCCCCCGCCGGTACCGAGCGGCATCGGCTCGTGCAGGTAGCTGATCTCCATGCCGTGCGCGCCGCCGTCGCCCAGATGCTCCTCGATGAGGTGCCCCAGATGGTTGACCGAGACATGCACCCGGCGGAAGCCTTGACCGCGGAGCCGCCCGAGGATGATGTCGATCATCGGAGTGTCCCCGAGCGGGACGAGAGGCTTGGGGATGTCTTTGGTGATCGGATAGAGGCGCTGACCACGACCCCCGGCCATGAGGACGACCGGCGTGGGAAGCGGCGTCGCGATGTGCTCCCCCTCCCCCACGACGTCCACGATGCGCCCGTCGTCGACCACGGCGACGACTCGGATGCCGCGTCGTGCCTTCAGATCCTCTACGGCCTCCTGCGTCGCGGTCGGCGGAACTGTCGCGGGGCGGGTGTTCATCACCCTGTCGACGCGGTCCTCGAGAGAGGCGCCGCCCAGCAGCCCGCGCCGGATGTCGCCGTCACTGACCGCGCCGACGAGACGGCCTTCCGAGTTCTCGACGAAGACGACCTGGCGGCGACTGCGGTCGAGTTGCGCCAGCGCATCACGGATGGAGGTGCCCGGGTTCACGGACAGATCTTCGCTCGAGGTCATGCCCGCCCCTTCTTCCCGGATCCGATCTCTCTTGCCGGCACACCGACGACGACCGCCCCACTGGGCACATCGTCGATCACGACGGCTCCGGCTCCGACGACGCTACCGGACCCCACTGTCACCCCCTGGATGACGCGAGCACCGAGACCCACATGTGCACCCGCTCCGATCCGTGTTCCGCCTGCGATGATGGCTCCCGGCGAGACATGAGAGTGGGCGCCGATCAGGGCGTCATGCTCGACGACAGACCCGGAGTTGATCAGCACGTTCTCCTCGACGACCGCCCCCACGTTCACAATCGCGCCGGCCAGGACCTGGACGCCCTCGGCAAGGCGCGCGCCGGAGTCCACGAAAGCGCGCGGATGGACGACTCGCGCGGCGCGGAAGCCGAGCGCGACAGCGCGCTCGTACAGCACGCGTCTGACTGCGGTGGAGGACGTCGAGCCGAGGGCGTTGACGAACAGCACCTCCTCAGGGTCGAAGGTGCTGAGCACGTCGTCATCGCCGAGATACGGGCAGGCCTCGCCGAGGTCACCCGGCTGCGGAGCGAGATGACCGCGGACCGGACGCCCCTCGGCGCGCAGCGCCGCCAGGATGGAGCGCGCGTGGCCCCCACCACCGAGTAGGACCAACTCAGCCATCGATGAGCTCGCCTCGTCGATAGGAGCGGACAGCCGTGCTGCCGACGACCTCCCAGAAGTCGAAGGATGTGCGCCCGGTCGCGGGCCGGAAGCAGACGATGTCGTCCGCCGTGATCACGCCGTTCTCAGCGATGTCGCGCGCGGCGACCAGACTGCGCCGAACGACCTCGCGATTGCCCTCCTCGACGCTCTGAGCCTTCTTCTCAGACGAACCGAGCATGGTCGGCACCCGGCGGAGATCCGCGACGTAGGAGCGCAGCCCGTCCGGGTCGAGCGAGGCCGCATGGTCGGGGCCGTCCGCCGTGACATCGAAGGTGAAGTGCTTCTCGAGGACGGTCGCGCCGAGCCCGACGGCCAGCACGGATGCCAGCGAACCGAGCGAGTGGTCGGAGTACCCGACCCTGTGGCCGAAGGTGTCGGCGATGGTCTGCATGGCGCGCAGATTCAGATGCTCGTCCGCGGCCGGGTACTCGGTGGTGCAGTGCAGGATCGTCACGTGCTCGGCGAATCGGACGTGCTCCTCCCTGGCGGCCCAAGCTCGCTCGAGCGCCCGCTCGGTGAGGCGCTCGGATCGGTCGAGCACGCCGTTCGCCTGTGCGACGCCCGCCGCCAGGAATCGCAGTGCTCTGGCGATCTCGGGCAGATCCGCCATCCCCGTGGACAGGATCACGGGGAGTCCGCTTCGCCCCGCCTTCACCAGCAGCGGTGCGAACGTGAGGTCACCGGAGGCGATCTTCACCAGAGGGATGCCCAGTTCGTCGATGAGGAAGTCGAGCCCGTCGAGGTCGAAGGCCGTCGAGAGGA
This sequence comes from Microbacterium sp. KUDC0406, assembly GCF_021582875.1. Lineage (NCBI taxonomy): Bacteria > Bacillati > Actinomycetota > Actinomycetes > Micrococcales > Microbacteriaceae > Microbacterium > Microbacterium sp. KUDC0406. The sequence continues at coordinate 1,655,349 of NZ_CP091138.1, forward strand.
ACCGGATGCCGCGCCGATCGCAGTGCGCCCGCAGCGCACGGAACTCGTCGCGGGAGAGCTCCAGCCCGCGGAGCAGGTCGTGCTGACTGCGCGCGTCCTCATCGGAGAGACGCTGGTAGTCCGCGAGCTGCGCGGATTCCAGCGCGAGGGAGTCCGCGGAGAACGTCTGGAACTTCACTGCGTCGGCTCCGGCCTCGGCTGCGAGGTCTACCAGGTCCCTGGCGATGCCGATTGAGCCGTTGTGGTTGACACCGGCTTCCGCGATCACAAAGGTTTCAGCGTTCATCGTCGTCTCCCTGTTCGAGATCGTGGAAGGTCTTCTTCGGCGGCCGCGGGATCTCCGCGTTGCGCAGAGTGGCGGCCGTACGCGCGGCAAATCCGGGAGCGCCGAACGGGCTGTCGTGATCGGTCACCGGACCGCCGGCTATCCGTCGTCGGAGGGCGTCGGCGATCGCCTCGGCGCTGGGCTCGGGTACTTCGACGCTCGCGGCGATGGGACGCCCCTTCTGGCGGTCGCCGACCAGCACGGAGGGGACACCGAGCACCGGAGCCTCGAGGACAGTGCTCGACGAGTTCCCCGCCACCACGGATGCTGCGCGCATGGCGCTGAGATACGCCCGCTGCCCGAACGACTCGACATAATCGACGCGGTCGGGGTGCTCGGCCACGAACCGTGCGATCCGTTCCCTCACCGCCTCGGTGCCGATGTCTGAGTTCGAGCCCGTGATTACGATGTGCAGCTCATCGACGGCGAGCAGCCCGCCGAGGAGCTCCCCCACGAGCTCGGACGCGGGAGCGACGTCCATGATCGCGGGGTGGAAGGTCACCAGGGCCGTCGGCTCGGGCAGCCGGATGCCGAACTGCTCCTCGACCTCGCGCGGCGGCATTACGTCGAAGGTGTCCAGGATGTCGACGATGGGCGCGCCGTGGAAGAACACCCGCTCCGGATCCTCGCCCAGCTGGATCACCCGGCGACGGTGGTCCGCGGTCGAGGTGAAGTGCAGGTACGCCATCTTGGTGATCGAGTGCCGGAGCGCGTCATCCATCGCGCCTTCGGTGAGCTCCCCGCCGTGGATGTGCGCGATCGGCACCGACAGGATGGTGGCGGCCGCCGCGACGGCGAAGGCCTCCAGCCTGTCGCCGAGCACGACCACGACATCGGGGTCGATCTCCTTCAGCGCCTCTGCATAGCCGGGGAGGGCACGGCCGACGTCCTCCGCTGCGGCTACTGGTGTGTCCGTGCCGGACCAGATCGGCACGGATGCGGCGATGCGGAACCCGTCGCGCTCGATCTCGGCGACCGTGTGTCCGAAGGCGTCGCTGAGGTGAGTACCTGTGACGATCAGGCGGAGATTCAGCTGCGGATCGTCCTCGATCGCCCTGAGCAGGCCGCGCAGCAGCCCGTAGTCCGCACGGGTGCCGGTGACGACGGCGATCGTCCTCATGCCGCGGCCAATGCAGGAGAGCTGGGGATGCATACGACCGAGGCGTGCAGCGCCTCGGCCACCGGCACGTCGGCGTGGGGCAGATGCCGGTACGGCGTCTGCGCGTGCAGAAGGTTCCAGAACGGACGGCATTGGAGACCGGCATCGTTCGCCGACGCGAGGAGCGCATCGCGGCGCGGCCTCCCGCCGGCCAGACGCACCGCGCAGAGCCAGTAGTTGCTCTCCGTTCCGGACGGCTCCGTCAGGAACTCGACGTCCGGCATGTCCGCGAACGCCTCCTGATAGCGCGCGGCCAGACGTCGCTTCTCCATCAGGAACCTCGGCAGCCGCTCGAGCTGGGCCACGCCGAGCGCCGCGTTGAGATTCGGCATCCGGAAGTTGTACGCCACCTCGTCGTGCTCGAACTCCCAGCGGTGGGGCAGTTTGGCGGTCGTGGTGAGATGGCGCGCGCGACGGGCGAGATCCTCGTCGTCGGTCAGGATCATCCCGCCGCCGCCGGTGGTCAGGATCTTGTTGCCGTTGAAGCTGAGGATGCCCAGGCTGCCGAAGGTGCCGGTGTGCACGCCGCCCACCCGGCTGCCGAGGGATTCGGCGGCATCTTCGACCACGGGCACGCCGTAATCCCCCGCAAGGGCCACCAGATCCCCGATGCGCATCGGGTGCCCGAGCGTGTGCATCGGCACGATCGCGCCGATCCTCCGCCCGGTCGCCGCATTGACCAGCCCCTCAGGCGCGGATCGTGCGGACCTCAGCACGTCGGCCACAGACTCGACCGACAGGCCGAGCGTCGTCTGGTCGCTGTCGACGAAGTACGGCTGGGCGCCGGCATGGGAGACGGCGTTCGCCGTCGCCACGAAGGACAGGGTGGGAACGATCACGTCGTCACCGGCCTCGACGCCGGCGAGTTCGAGCGCCACCTGCAGCGCGGATGTGCCGTTGGACACGGCGATCGCGTGTGCGGCTCCAGTGAAGTCGGCGACGCCCTGCTCGAACTCGGTCACGAAGGCGCCGACGCTCGAGACGAACGTCGAATCCAGGCACTCCTGCACACGCTGCTTCTCGAGATCCGTGATGTCCGGCACGTGCAGTCCGATGAACGGCTCGTCGCCCACGACACCGCGGATGGCGCGGACGAAGTCCTCCGGCGTACTCATACGACGTAGGCGTCGGTGCGGTAGCGCGCCAGGTTGACGGGGTCGGTGAACCACTCCGCCGTCGCACGGAGTCCCTCGCGGAACCCGTCGACGCCGTCGAACTTCAGGCTGCCAGCCGAGGACCTCGCGGGCCTTCGTGTTGTCGGAGAAGAGGCGCTCCACTTCGGAGTTCGCCGGCCGCAGGCGGGCAGGGTCCTCCGTTGCCGTCGCGTCGACGCCCATCACCTCGGCGATGAGATCGAAGGTCTGCCCGATGGACACCTCGAAACCGACACCGAGGTTGATCACCTCGCCGACTCCGGCCGTGCTGGTCAGCGCGGTCGTGAAGCCCGAGACGGTGTCCGGCACGTAAGTGAAGTCACGCGTCGGCGTGAGCGCACCGAGCTGGATCTCCCTCTTACCGGCGGCGAGCTGACTCACGATCGTGGGGATCACCGCGCGTGCCGACTGCCGCGGACCGAAGGTGTTGAACGGACGGATCGTGACCGTCGGGAGCCCGAACGAGGCGTTGTAGGCATTGACCATCTGGTCCGCGGCGATCTTCGACGCCGAGTAGGGCGACTGGCCCTGCAGCGGATGCCCCTCATCCATCGGCACGTACCGTGCGGTCCCGTAGACCTCACTGGTCGAGGTGTGGATGAACCGGCTGACACCGGCCGTCCTGGCGGCGTTGAGCAGGTTGAGCGTGCCCTGGATGTTCGTCTGCACGTACAGATCCGGGGCCGCATAGGAGTAGGGGATGGCGATGAGCGCGGCCAGATGCAGCACTGCTTCGCGGTCGCTCACCGCCGACATCATCAGAGCGGGATCACGCACGTCTCCGGGCAGGAACTCGATCTCGCGCGCGACATCGTCCGAGATGCCGTCGAGCCAGCCGCGCGAGTCGAACGAGTTGTAGAGCACGAGTGCTCGCACGTCGTGTCCGTCCCGAACCAGCTGCTCCGCGAGGTGCGATCCGATGAATCCGTCAGCTCCCGTGAGCAGTACTCTCATGCCTCCGAGTCTATCCGACGCCTTTCCTTCCGCCGCGGCGCGGTGCCGCTTCAGCGGTACGTGACGGTGGCGGGCTTGCCCTTCACGTAACTGATCGTGCCCCCTGTGAACTGCTGCGTGCAGGTGCTCGACGTGCAGGTCTCCGCGCCGGTCGGCCAGCCCAGCTTCCCGCGGAGCCATCCGGCCTTGCTGTACGCGGTCATGATCGTCGTCGAGGACGAGAAGGTGCCCTTCGCCGAGGAATGGATCCAGCCGCCTGCGAACTGGCGCGCCATGCCTCCGCCGCGCGGGTCAGCGACGATCTGAACCGCCTTCGAAGCCTTGCCGAGCGCCCCTCGGTCGCCACCCGCTGCCGTGTGCGCCTTGGCGATCGCCGCAGCGGTGACGCCGGTGGCGGCCTGCGCCGCACTCTTTCCGGAGTACGCGATGATCCCGCCACTGAAGGCCTGGGTGCACGAGGCGCCAGTGCAGATCTCGGCGCTTGTGGGCCACCCCAGCGCCCCGCGCACCCATCCGGAACTGCTGTAGGCGGTCATGATGCGATCGGACGTCGTGAACGTACCCTTGTCGGACGAATGGATCCATCCGTTCTCGAACTGCTGTGCAACACCGTTGCCGTTGCTGTCCTTCACGGACTGCTCCGCGGCGACTGGCCATCCCAGATGCCCCCGCAGCCAGCCGGCGGCGCTGTACTCGGTCATGATCCGCGTTGATGACGTGAACGCTCCCGACTTCGAGGCATGGATCCAGCCTTTGGCGAACTTTCGGGCCAGACCGTTGCCGTGGGGGTCCTTCACCACCTGCACCTGCGCCGCAGCAGCGCCCATCGGTCCAGTGCTGCCGCCGCTCGCCTTGTACGCCGTGTCGATCGCCCCCGGAGCAACCCCGGTCAGCACGACCGCGGCCTTGCCCTTCGTGTAGGCGATGACCCCGCCCTGGAACGACTGCGAGCAGTATGTGCCCGAGCAGCTCTCCTTGCTGGTGGGCCAGCCCAGCGATCCTCGCAGCCACCCGGCAGCGCTGTATGCGGTCATGATGGGGGTCGATGAGGAGAAGGTCCCGGCTGCGGATGAGTGGATCCAGCCGCCGGCGAACTTCCGCGCCAGGCCCCCGCCATGCCCGTCAGCGACGATCTGCACCGCGTTCGCGGCCCTGCCCAGGGCGCCCTTGTCGCCGCCGGCGGCTGTGTGCGCCTTCGCGATGGCTGCGGGCGTGACGCCGACCGCCGTCTTCGCCGCATCCTTGCCGGCGAAGCTGATGATTCCGCCTGAGAACGTCTGAGTGCACGACGCGCCCGTGCAGATCTCGGCGCTCGTCGGCCAGCCGAGAGCTCCGCGCACCCAGCCCGCGGCGCTGAACGCCGCCATGATGCGGGCGGAACTGCTGAAGACGCCCTTCGAGGAGGAGTGGATCCACCCGCCTTCGAATGCCTGTGCGGCGCCGTTTCCGTTCGGATCCGTGACCGTCTGTTCGGCCGCAGTCGGCCAGCCCAGGAATCCTCGCAGCCAGCCCGCGTTGCTGTATCCCGTCATGATGGCGGACGACGACGAGAATGTCCCCCTGTCAGATGCGTGGATCCACCCCTTCTGATACTTCTGCGCGAGACCGTCACCATGAGGGTCGTCGACGAGTTGACGATCCGCCGCGCGGGCGCCGAGCTTCCCTGTCGAGCCGCCCTGCTTCGTGTAGAGCGCATCGATCGACTTCGAGGTCGTCTTCGAGACGGCGAACGCCGGCTTGCCGGTGAACGCGCCGATCAGTCCGCCCGCGAAATCCTGCACGCAGGATGCAGCGGTGCAGACTTCTCTGCTGGTCGGCCATCCGAGGTAGCCACGCAGCCAGCCCGCGGCGCTGTACGCCGTCATCGTCCGTGTCGTCGAGGCGAACGTCCCCGCAGCCGACTGGTGGATCCATCCCCTGTCGAACTGCTGGGCGATGCCGTCTCCGTTCGGATCGGTGACCGCCTTGGGCGTCTCCTTCGGGTACCCGAGGCTGCCGCCCAGGCCCCCCTGTGCCACGTACTGCTTGTACACCGGCCCGTAGACCGTCAGCGCGCCGAGCGCCTTCGTCCAGGTGATGATCCCGTTCGCATACGTCACGGTGCAACGCGCCGTGGACGAGGTGCACGCGGGGCTGTTCGTGGCCTTGCCGAGCACACCCGTGGCATTGCCGAGATGTGCGTACAGATCACCGATGTCGTTGAGCGGATTGAGCACCGACGCCGGCTTCTGCGTCGACCCGAACCAGTCCGTGAAGTAGTTGTAGAAGTTGCGGTTGCCGTACGCCGAGCAGGAGTCGCCCGTGCCGTATCCGGCCTTCAGCGCAGCGGCGTTCGGCTGGTAGGGCGTGTAGTAGTAGAGCGCCGACGTCGCCTTGTTGGCGACGTGGACCGGCGACGTGCCGCAGGCCTTGTTCGGGTTGTAGAGGATGTTCCAGGTCTTCCCCGGCGCGTACCAGGCGAAGTACTTCCCCTCCATGTAGATCTGCATCTGCCGCGCGGCGCCGTAGATCTGGTGGAAGAAGCCGACGAACTTCGGGTCGCAGGGAGCGGTGTCCGGGCATCCCTGCCCGAGGGCGGCGCTGTAGCGCCAGTCGCTGGGCCAGGTGTGCGTGACCAGGCCCTGTTCCTTCTGCAGCATCACGATCAGCACCTGGGGATTGATGTTGCAGGCCTGCGACACGCGGTAGATGATGCGTGCGGCGCTCTCGTTGGCCGCCCCCGTGTACCCCTTGCAGTAGGCGTCGGCCGGCCGGGTGACCGATGTCATCCGGAAGTCCTTCAGGCAGGTGTACCCCTTCTGGCAGGTCTTGACCTTGGAGTTGAAGAAGGCCTGGATCTGCGCCTCGGTCATCGTGTTCTTGCTCGTGAACACGGCGTCGCTGATGATGTTCCCCGCCGAGAAGCCCGCCAGAGACGTCTTCGCGGGCCCGTTCACGGGGGCAGCGGATGCCGCGGTCGCCGGCACCAGCACGCTCAGTGCGAGTGCTGCCGCCGCAAGACCTGCGGTGAGGATTCTGCTGATGCGAGGCGCACTGGTGCCCCGTGAAGTCCGGCCCAACATGTGACCAGTGTGACAGAAGTCACCAGTGTGGCGCGACCGGATCTTGATCCACCCGGCGTAGGATCCCCGATCCCCGCCTACAGTTCGGCTACAGTTCGGCGTGCAGCGCCCACGTCCGCTCGGCCGAACTCGCCCAGGAGAACGCCTTCGCGCGGTCCCGTGCGAGCACTCCCAGACGCTTCCCGTCGTCTCCTGCTGCGGCGACCGCGGCATCGACGAACTCGTCCGGAGCGACGACCAGGCCGCCGTCTGCGATCACATCGCGATGCACGCCGCTGTCGACCGCGACGACGGGCGTGCCGAGCAGCATCGTCTCGACCACACGCCACGGCCAGGCATCCAGCGCACTGGTCGCGAGCACGACCGCCGCACCGCCGAGCACCGTCGCGCGGTCCTGGGCGGCGAGCGCGCCGCGCACGTGCACCCGGCGCTCCGGCAGCCCCGCTGCGGACGCGACCTCCACGACAGCGGGTTCCGACCCCTCCGCCGCATCCAGCACGACGGCGTCGAGGCCGGCCGCGATCGCGGCCGAGAAGCCCATCGCGAGAGTGTCCCGATCTCCGAGGAGCACGGCGTATCGTTCGGGCAGCTGCAGCGCAGCGCGACGCGACGCGGCATCCGCGGGCTCGGCGAATCCCTCCGGCGGCGCGCCCGCGATCACCCGGATCCGGTCGCCGAAGGAGGCGAGTTCCGACAGCCGTCCCGCCAGAGCGTGCGAGGGCACGACCACCGCGTCGGCGTGCTTGACGGCCCTGCGCAGCATGCCGCGCTGCCACGCGACGGCTGCCTTCGAAAGCCGCTCGGGTGCATCCCATGCGGCGAGATCCCACAGCGTGACGACGGTCTGATCACCGTCGTGCACCCGGTCGTGACGGACCAGCGGTGCCATCAGCGTCGGTGCGTGGATCAGCCCGCCCCCGACGGCCGGGGCGAAACCGAGCGGCCAGGACGCCGCCAGCTCGCGCCGCCCCATCGAGAGCGTGCGCACGTCCTCCACGCCGACGACCGGCACCTCGGACCCGGACGGAGCGATCGCCGCGACCGCGCATCCGCGTGGTGCTGTGGACACCAGACCGGCGGTGAGATCGAGCGAGGCGGCCGCCTGATCCGGATCCACGACCGTCACCAGCTGATCCAGGACGACACGCAGCAGCACACTCATGAGGCAAGGCTAATCGCGCATACCTGGGAACTCAGTTGGATCGCGTCCAAGTACTCAGCGCGTCCAAGTACTCAGGGGGTGGGTGTCTTCGTCGGCGGATGCAGCGCCTGCTGCACCATCTCGTGAATCTCTCCGAAGTCCGGATGCCGCTCGCTGACGCCGCCTTCGGGGGTCAGCTCGATCGTTGCCACCTTCTGCTTCTTCGCCTTCATGATCAGGTCGAAGAACTCCGGCAGCTTGTCCTTCGGCAGATCCGTGTCGGCCAGCGCCGCTCCCGCATCCGCCACCGCACTGAACCGGGTGACCACGTTCTGCGGGGTGAACTGCTGCAGGATCGCCTCCTGCAGCTGCCGCTGGCGCTTCATGCGGTCGAAGTCACTGGTGGTGTACCGGGAGCGCGCGTACCACTGCGCGGTATCGCCGTTCATGGTCTGCTCACCCGGGTCGATCCAGCCGGTCGCCCACTCCTCGACGGGTTTATTCGTCTTGCCGGGCCCGCCGCCCTTCGGCAGTCGCTTCTCCACGGTGATGTGCACGCCGCCGAGCGCATCGATGAGGTCGGCGAAGCCGTTCATGTCGACGAAGACGTAGTACGGGATCTTGATCCCCAGCACGCCCTCAGCGGCGTCCTTCGTCGCCTCGATCTCCGGCGTCGACCCGTGGGCGGCCGCATCCGGGTACAGTCCCTTGCCCTTGTCGTCGCGGCACACCTGCACAGCGTTCGTGAGCTGGTTGATGCCGGAGCCCCAACCGCAGTTCCGATCGCTGTGCCCCTCGAAGTAGTTGCGGTAGTCGAACCCGACGAGGTCGGGCTTGCGCATCGGGCTGTCCTTCGCGAACGGGACGTTCGGCATGTCGCGCGGAATTCCGAAGATCGTCGCCGCCCCGGTCTCGGCGTTCACCGAGACGACCGAGATGCTGTCGAAGCGCATCGAGTCCCGCCCGTCACCGCTGTCCGCGCCGAGCAGCAGGATGTTGTAGTACCCGTCACTCGGGGGCAGGCTGGGACCGCTGTTGCCGAAGATCGAGCCGATCGCGCCGCGACTCGACGCCGCGATCGTCGAGCCGTACACCGCTCCCCCGGTCGCCAGCGACAGCACCAGGAGCGCGGCGATCGGAGCGGCGAACCGGGTGATCATCGGGAGCCTGACCACGCGCAGCAGCCGGATGGCGTCGACGGTGAGCACCACCCAGAGCACGGCGTAGCCGAGCAGCAGGATCTGCGCGAGCGTCAGCACGAACCAGTTGGTGAAGAGGGTGATCGCGGCGTCGCGCCAGAACAGCGCCAGCCCGGCAGCCAGCACGATCAGCACCCACCCGGCCAGGGTCGCCCCGAGGCCGAACCGGCCCAGGCGGCGGTTCCCGGCGAGGATCTGGGCGGATCCCGGCACCAGGATGTTCATCGCGACGAGCCACCACGCCCGGCGCCCCATGAACGACGGATCCGCCGCCTCGGGGTTGCGCAGCGGACGGGTCTCGATCAGGGGACGGCCCGGCGCGCTGCGCTCACGAGGCGGCGCCAGCGTCACAGCGAGCCCTTCAGCCGCCGGTTCTTCTCCTCGACCTGCGACTCCAGATCACGGGCGTACTCCTCCACCCGGTCGGCCAGAGCGTCGTCGGAGGTGCCGAGGATGCGCGCGGCGAGCAGGCCCGCGTTCTTCGCCCCGCCGATCGAGACGGTCGCGACGGGGATGCCGGCGGGCATCTGCACGATCGACAGCAGCGAGTCCATGCCGTCGAGGTAGGCGAGCGGCACCGGCACGCCGATCACCGGCACGGCGGTCACCGAGGCGAGCATGCCCGGCAGGTGCGCCGCTCCCCGGCTCCGGCGATGATCACCCGGATGCCGCGGCTGCGGGCGTCCCGCCCGTAGGAGACGAGCTTGTCCGGAGTGCGGTGCGCGGAAACCACCTCGACCTCGTGCGGGATCCCGAAATCGCTGAGCGCCTGGGAGGCGTCGCTCATCACGCGCCAGTCGGAGTCCGATCCCATGACGACGCCGACGATCGGACGGCTCGAGGAGTGCAGTGGCTCAGTCACCATCACAGGCTACGGTTCGCGCCTGTGAGAACCTCGCAACGGCGCGCCTACGCGAAGTACGCCGCCGCCGCGCGGGCTGCGTAGACCACGTCGTCGAGATCGTCACCCGTCACGTTCACGTGGCCCACCTTGCGTCCCGGCCGCGAGGCCTTGCCGTACGTGTGGATCTTCGCGTCGGGGTGGGCGGCCATCGCCGCCGGGAAGCGCTCGTCGATCGCTCCCTCTGTCGGGCCGCCGAGGATGTTGACCATCACCGACCACGGCACGCGAGCAGTCGCAGCGCCCAGCGGCAGATCCGCCACTGCGCGCAGGTGCTGCTCGAACTGCCCCGTCACGGCGCCGTCCTGGCTCCAGTGCCCGCTGTTGTGCGGGCGCATCGCGAGCTCGTTGACGAGGAGACGCTCGTCATCGGTCTGGAACAGCTCGACCGCCAGCATCCCGGTGACTCCAAGACCCTCGGCGATCTGCCGGCCGATGCCCTCGGCGACCTGCACCAGCCTGGCCGACGCGTCGGGAGCCGGGGCGATCACCTCGGCGCACACGCCGTCGCGCTGCACGGTCTCCACCACGGGATAGGCCACGATCTCGCCGCCGGGCCGCCGTGCCACCTGCTGCGCGAGCTCACGCGTGAACGACACGAGCTCCTCGACCAGGAGCGCGTCGAAGTCGCCGAACCAGTCCGCGGCCTCGGCCGCACCCGAGACCACCATCACGCCCTTGCCGTCGTATCCGCCACGCGGCGTCTTGACGACGGCGCGGCCGCCGTGGTCGTCCAGGAACGCCTGCAGCTCCGCCGCGTCATGCACGGCCGCCCAGTCGGGCTGCGGCGCACCGAGCTCGGCGAGCTTCGCACGCATGACGAGCTTGTCCTGCGCGTACTGCAGCGCGTCCGGGCCCGGGTGCACCGGCACACCGTCGGCGACCAGCGCGCGGAGCACCTCCTGCGGCACGTGCTCGTGGTCGAACGTGATGACGTCGACGTCGGCGGCGAACGCGCGCACGGTGTCGAGGTCGCGATAGTCGCCGACGCCGGTGGCCGCCAGCTGGGCCGACATCCCCGCGCCCTCGGCCAGCACCCGCAGGTCGAGTCCGAGTTCGACCGCCGGGGCGATCATCATCCGGGCCAGCTGACCTCCACCGATCACACCAATGCGCACTGCCATCCGCGACTCCTTCCGCCGCGTCCATTCTCCCGTATCAGGGAGCCAGCGGCGGACCAGCGGGCGGAGGCGTCCCGAGACCCGACTGCGCATCGCGGTGCGCGAGGATCTGGCTGACCTCGATCTGGTCGGCGAGCGTCTCGTGCACGAGGTTGACGCTGGGCACGTTGACCAGCCGCAGCGGCGCGTCGATGCCGTTGCTGAGCGTGATCGTCCCCGCGCCCCACATCCGCTGCAGCAGGCCTCGATGCACGCCGATCGTGTACCCGCGCGCGTGCGAGACCTCGCGACGTCGGCGCGATCCGAGCCCCTCGCGAACGATCACGCGCCGGTTGGTGATCGTGTAGCTGCGCGAGCGCCACACCAGATACGGCACGATCACGCCGAGCAGCAGCAGCGCACCCGCAGCGGCCAGCAGCATCCAGTTCTGGAAGGTCGGCGGCAGATTGTCGTAGAGGAAGGCCGTCGCACCGAACACCGCGATCAGCAGCAACGCCGACCAGAACAGCCGACGCGCATGCCCGTGGAACCGCGCGATGAGCAGTTCCTCGACAGGGACACCGGGCGGCGGCATCATCGGCCGGCCGCCGAGCGTGACGGGCTGGGACATGGCTCCATTGTGCCCAGCGAAGGCTGACATCCTCCTGCGCGGCCCGGCGTGTCAGATCGCGCGCACGTGCACCACGTCGCCGGCGGAGATCGGATGCTCCGCCCCGTCGGCGTCGACCACCAGGCGCCCGTCCTCGTCGAGACGCGTCGCCACGCCGCGCAGCTCACCCTCAGCGGGGAGCTCGACGCGCACCCGCCGGCCGATCGTCAGACAGCGGGCGGTCACAGCGGCGTGCACGCGCTCGGCGTCCTTCCCGGTGCCCAGCGTCGCGATCCACCCGTTCAGCGCCGACACGTAGTCGGCGACCAGCCGGTCGGTATCGGCCGTCGCGCCCAGCGCCGCGAACGACGTCGCCGTCTCGACGGGCAGCTGGGCGGCGGTCATCGCGGTGTTCACCCCGGAGCCCACGATCACCGCATCGGCCGTCGCCTCGGCGAGGATGCCGCAGATCTTGCGACCGTCGACGAGCACGTCGTTCGGCCACTTCACCCCCACCTCGCGCCCCGGCAACTGGGCGGCGACGGCATCCGCCATCGCGAGTCCGGCGACCAGCGGGATCCAGCCGCGCGACTCGGGGTCCGCGGGAAGGTCGCGGAGCAGCACCGAGATCGCGAGCGCGGAACCGGGCGGCGTCACCCAGGTGCGGTCCAGGCGTCCGCGTCCGGCGGTCTGGTGATCGGTCAGCAGCACGGTCAGGTGCGGCGCTCCGTCGGCGGATGCCCGCAGCTGCGCGTTCGTGGACGGCGACTGCGCGACGATGTCGAGCCGGGCCGCGACCGCGGCCGCACGGGGAAGGTCCATGCTCACACCGCCCGGATGACCGCGCCGCGCAGCGCGGCGGAGTCGATCACGTGGCCGTCGCCGGTCGGACGGAGCGGCAGGTCGTCGACTCCGATGCCGTCGATCATGAGTCCGGCCTCGTCCCCGCGGTCGTCGATTCGCGGCGGCGTCGGCGCACGTTGATCTCCTTGAGGACTCCGGAGAGCGTCACCGCTTCGCGCTCGAGCACGACGGGACCGCCCTGGACGATCGATCCGGACGTCACCCGTCCGGTGAACACGGGGCCGCGGAAGGTGATCACGAACACGTCGTCGATCTCGAACCGGAACGGACCGGTGGCAGCCGGAGTCGGCTGCCACGCCTTCTCGGCACGGCGGAACAGCCCCATCACTCGTCCTCGTCCTTCGCCTCTTCGTCGTCGTCGTCCTCTTCGGAGTCGAGCGTGCCGATCTCGGCGGCGTGCCAGTCGTCCCACTTCTGCATGAGCTGCTCGATCGCGGCGTGGAACTTCTCGGTGGCGATCCCTTCAGTGGTGTCGCCGAAGTAGTGCTGCACCCACATCCGCAGCTTCTTGATCGCGTCCTCGTCCGCTCGGACGCGCTCGACCTCGGCGACGATGTCTGCTGCGCCGTCGACGGTGAGCCACTCGCAGTCCGAGAGGTAGCCCTTGGTGTCGATCGAGGCGCGGTCGTCGGCGGGCCTGGTGATCAGCAGCGGCTTGCCCGCGGCGAGGCGGTCGTAGACCATCGCCGAGATGTCGACGATCGCGACATCCGCAGCGGCGAGTTGCCAGCCCAGCTCGGGACCGTCGTCGTAGAAGTGCTTCGCTGCGGGGTCGGCACGATTCGCCTCGGCGATCGCGGAGAGGATGCGGCGGTGCGCGGCACCGTACTCGGCGTCGACCACACCGCTGCGCGGATGCGGCCGGTAGACGACCCGGTGCCCGCCCGTGGCCAGCAGTCTCCTGACGAGAGCTTCGCCGTGCGTGGCGATCGAGCCGTAGTGCGCCGACGGGCGATCGCCCTCCCAGGTCGGCGCGTACAGCACGACCGTGCGGTCGTCGGGCGTATAGGGCAGGGACCCGGAGTAGTGGTCGGCCTGCGGACGGCCGATCTCGATCGTGCGACGGTCGATGTCGTAGTCCCACAGCGTCCGGCTGAGACGGTCGCGCGCGGCCTGCCCCGCCACCAGCGCGTAGTCGTACGCCTTGTACTGGTTGGTGGTCATGTACATCTTGTCGGACTCGCCGTGGTTGATGAACACGTGCCAGCGCCGCCCATACCGGAACATCTGGAAGTTGCGGGTGTTCTGGTTCACGTACAGTACGACGCGGATGTCCTGCCCGGCGATGAAGCGCTCCAGGTCGCGCACCTTCGGCACGAAGGCGACGGGCGGAGCATCCTCGGCGAGCAGCCTCTCAGCGCCGGTGGCGGTGCGCGACAGCACGACGACGGGCCAGCGTTCGGCGAGGTCGGCCAGCGGCCGGTACCACTGACGCATCTGGTACATGTTCACGGCGCCGTCGGCGAAGTACACCGCGACGCGGAAGCGCCCCTCGGGAAGCGGCGGCCGCGCGGCGATCGTGCGACGCACCCGCTGCACCGCCGTGCGCGACGCGAGAGCCTTCCGCAGCAGGGAATAGGCCTTCTTCGCATCGGACACCACGCTCACACATCCAGAGTACTCAGGGCATCCGTCATGAAAGGATCGGGATGTGCAGGATGACGCGATCACGACGGCCGGGGTGTCCTTCGTGATGCCGGTGCTCAACGAGCGCGCCTACCTCGAGCATGCGGTCGCCTCCGTGCTGTCGCAGGACGTGGACGGGCCCACCGAGCTCGTGCTCGCCCTCGGTCCGTCCGGCGACGGGACGACCGAGCTCGCACGGCGCCTCGCGGCGTCCGACGACCGCATCCGTGTGGTCGACAACCCCGACGCCGACATCCCGGTCGGGCTCAATCTCGCGATCCGCGCCAGCCGGTACCCCACGGTCATCCGGGTGGATGCGCACTCCGAGCTCTCCCCCGGCTACGCGCATCAGGCGATGCAGACGCTGGAGCGCACGGGAGCGGCCAACGTCGGCGGGATCATGCGTGCCGAGGGCCGCACGCCGTTCCAGAAGGCGGTCGCGCACCTGTACAACTCCCCCGTCGGCCTCGGCGGCGGCGCCTACCACGGCAGCACGCACGAGGGCGAAGCCGAGTCGGCGTACCTCGGCGTCATGCGCCGGTCGGTGCTCGACGAGGTGGGCGGCTTCGACGAGACCATCCGCCGCGGCGAGGACTGGGAGCTCAACCTGCGCATCCGTCAGGCCGGTCATCTGGTCTGGTTCGATCCGCAGCTCGCCGTGACCTACTGGCCGCGTGAGAGCTGGTGGCGCCTGGCCCGCCAGTTCCGCGCCACGGGCGCGTGGCGCGGCGAACTCGTGCGGCGGTACGGGCGCCGCAACGGACTGCGATTCTTCGCGCCGCCGGCGCTGGTCGTCCTGATCGCCGTCGCCGTGGTGATCGGCATCCTGCAGGTGACCGGCGTGCTGGCCGGAGCGTGGTCGCTGATCGCGTCGCTGGTCTACCTGCCTCTGCTCGCCTACGCGCTGCTGGTGCTCGCTGTGGCGTTCTCCCCGGCAGACGCGGTCTGCGCGAGCGGCTCTGGATGCTGGCGGTGCTGCCCACGATGCATCTCTCCTGGGGCATGGGCTTCATCGCCGGGCTGTTCCGCGGAGCGCACGACACCGTCGATGCCTCGCGCCTGGGCGGTCGCAACACCCCGCTCCCCTGAGCACGGCTGATGGCCGGCGGCGCCGGGCAACGGGGGTGAGGTGACCACGCGGTGTGCGTGCGCTCCACCTCCATGCAAGGAGCTTTCTGCACCTCGCCGACCCACGCCGGCGACGTTTCCCTCCTTGCACAGGCACGCCGACGCTCGTGCGCGCTGCCCTCACCCGTGCGAGGAGGAGAATGCCGATGAGTATCCACGAGAACCCGCGGAATTCTCCTTGCACCGCTGCGCGTCACTCGTCCCCTGAGTGGATGCTCGAGATCATTCTCTGAATATGCAAGGAGGGAAACGCCGGTGGCCGCCCCGGCGCACATGCGCGAACCTCCTTGCATGTTGGGGGCCGCGATGTCCGCACGGCGCGGTCCGAAGCATCCGCTCGCCAATGATCAAATGCAAGGAGGGAAACGCCGGTGGCGTGCACAACCCGCCTGCGAAAACCTCCTTGCCTGGTCGGCCATGCGCATGTCCGGCTCCCGGCGGCATTCCCGAGTGAATGGTTGGGCGACGTGGAAACGTCGTGGAGCGGCCGCCCCGCGCAGCGAGACGCCACGCAACGTCGCGAGTGGGTCCGTCAGGCTGCGGTGGCGCGCCGTGCGATCGCGTCACGGATGCGAGCGATCAGCGCCTCGCTGTTGTCTGCCAAGTCGAGTTCGGTGAGCCGTATCACGATCCAGCCCAACTCCTCCAGGCGTCGCTGACGCTGGATGTCGCGGCGCCACTGATCCTTGTCGGTACGGTGGTGGTCACCTTCGTACTCGATGGCGATCTTGAGTTCCGGGTACGCCAGATCGACTCGGCCGATGTGCTCCGCGCCGTCCCAGACCTCGAACTGCACCTGCGGCACGGGCAGGCCTGAATCGATCAGCAGCAACCGGGTCTCGGTCTCCTTCGGAGACTCCACACGCTCACATACCTTCTCGACCGCGCGATGGATGGTCCTGCAACCCGGGAACCGGCCCCATACCAGGAGCTTCTCCTCTATCTCCGAGATCGTCGCCATCGGGCGGGGCCCGACCAGTCCCGGGTAGTTGTCGGCGATCGTCACCACCGCGTCGAGGGCGGCCACCGCCTGATCGACGGTCAGCTCGGATGCCACGCTGAAGCATGCAGCGATCGGGTCGACCACCCGCAGGCCGGTGACGGTCGAGGTCTCAGCCCGCTTGGCCGCCAGCCGCCGGCCTCTCACGCCCGAGGTGCGGGGCGGTGCGGCATCCGGAAGTACCGCGATCTCGAGCTCTTCCTGCTGGATCCACGGCCAAGGCAGCGGCAGCCCCCACACGCGCATCGCCGAGCGCCCGACGAGGCGGTGCGTCGCGCGCATCCGGAGCGCGTAGCATCGCACGACGTCCTCGAACGTGACGGGTTCGTCCTTCGCGCGGATGCCGCGAAACGGGCGATGCAGGTCACGAGCATCCCGACGGCCTCGGCGGATACCGGCCGAGGCCGCATCCCGCACGTGGAATCGCTCCCCGAGCTGGAGGGGAAGCTTCACTCGATGTCGCATGCGTCCAGCGTCTCGCGCCGGTCGAGACGCTCCCCGGCGCGATCAGCGGCATTGTGCGGAACTCATCGAGGTAGGCGGGGTGTGGAGGATGAGTCGCTTCCTCGCAGAAAGGAGGATTCCGGATCACAGACGTACAGTCCACCGGCGTGTCCCTCCCCGCGTCGTGTGCGTATGGGAATCCGCCCCGGCCTGCCCCGGCACGCCGGTGGGGTGCTCTGCGCGCGCGTGTTCCGCCACGGACGGGCGACGGCCGTGCAAGGAGGAAAGGGCGCTCTCCGTCCGCCGTAAGCGACGTTTTCCTCCTCGCATCACGCTGGAGCGGCGTCACGAGTGGGACCAGGTCTCACGAGCGGGACCAGGTCTCACGAGGAGGAAAACGCCGACGGGCGGACCCCACGAGTGACCGTTTCCTCCTTGCATCCGGAGGAGGGCGTAGAGCCCCCATCCGGAGGAGGGCGTAAAGCGCCGCGCGGGACGTACAGGGTCGTGAGCGGCGGCTACGGCGTGAGCCAGCCCTGGTCGAGAATCCGGGAGACCACGCGCTCGGCCGCCCGGCCGTCGTCGCGACGGTTGAACTGTGTGCGCCAGGCGGCGTAGCGCTCGGCGTATTCGGCGGCGGAGTCCGCGGCGAGCGCCGCCACCAGCTCCTCCTGCGAGCGCAGCAGCGGTCCGGGAGCGCGCTCGGCGAGGTCGAAGTAGAAGCCGCGCAGCTCACCGCGGTAGTGCTCGAGGTCGGGCACCAGGAAGTACATCGGCTTGCCCGTGACGCTGAAGTCGAACATCACCGAGGAGTAGTCGGTGATCAGCGCATCCGCGACCAGCAGCAGCCGTGCGGTCTCGGGGTATCCGGTGACGTCGATCACTCGCGCACCGGTGCTGTCCTGGCCGGGCTTCAGCGTGCGGGAGTGCCCGCGCACCAGCACGACGGCATCGGTCTGCCGCGCCAGCAGCTCCGGGTCGACGAAGTCGACCATCTCGGTGCGGTCGTCGCGCCAGGTCGGGGCGTACAGCAGCACGCGCTCGTCGGAGCCGATGCCCAGCGCGGTGCGAACCGCTGCCGCATCGCCGTCGATCAGCACATCGTTGCGGGGATAACCCTCGACCCAGATCGGCTTGCCGAAGAAGGCGTACGCCTTGCGCAGCACGCGTTCGGCGTACAGGTTCTGCGCGAGCAGCACGTCCCAGCGCCGGGACTCCTTGATCACCGCGGCCATGCGCCGCGGGTCGAATCCGGGGCGATGCAGCGCGAGGCGCTTCAGCGGTGTGCCATGCCAGGTCTGCAGCACCCGCTGCCCGGGCTTGCGGGAGAAGCGCCGGCGCAGCCAGTCGTTCACGATCAGCATCCGGGACGCCCCGCGGGCGCGCCACCACTCCGGACTCCCCTCGACGACGGGCACAGCGCCCTGCGGCACCTCGACCGACAGATCGCTGACGGCCCAGTAACGGGTCACCGCGGGGCACGCTTCGCCAGCACACGATCGATCGCCCGCGGATTGCAGCCGGCCACCTGCCCGTAGAAGCTCTCGAAGAACACCGCGTTCTCGGTGCCGCCGCCTTCGGCGGCGTAGCGCTCCTCGAGGGTGGACTGTCCCTCTCCGGTCTCGTAGACCGGATCGATCGGCGGCGCGATCATCACGGCTGAGCCGTTCACCGCGACCCGGAGGATCGGCAGCAGCGCCTCGTCGAGCGCCAGCCCGCTCAGATCGGCACCCTCGACCTCGAGGCGGTACTCCCCGCGGGCAGCGGCAGCTCGGCGGCGCCCCACCGCGAAGTGCGCAGCGGGAAGGTCGCCTTCCAGGTCTTGCCGCCGCCGGTGATCGTCGCGGTCACCCCGGCCCTGGCGCCCGACAGCGTGCCCGCCGAGGGGCGCGGTCCGCTGCCGCCGATCACCAGAGTCTCGCGATCCGCATCGATCCGGGCAGTGGTCATCGTGTTCCCTTCGGTGCGGGGATGCCGCGGGCGCGGATCGCCTGGTAGACCCGGCGCGCGTTGCCGCCATCGCGATACGCGTGCATCTCTGCGCTGAGCGTAGCCGAACGGACCGATCGCCTCCGGTATTCCGCCGGGTCGCCGAGGGTTCGGTCGAGGTCGGCGAGCAGGTCGTCCCATTCCCGCGCGGCGTCCGGGGCGACGTCGTCGTACCTGCCGTAGAACCCGCGGACGCGCGCGTACTCCTCGGCATCGGGGGCGAGGAACAGCACCGGCATCGCGAGCAGCCCGACGTCGTAGGCCAGCGACGAGTAGTCGGTGACGAGCACGTCGACACGCGGCAGCGCGGGCGTCACGTCGGGCAGCAGACCCGATCCCAGCATCCGGACGCGACCGCTGGACCACGGCGGCGCATACGCTCCCTCGCCCAGAGGATGCGAGCGGATGAACAGGATGGCGTCGTGCCTCTCGAGCAGGGCGACGATGCGCACCCACTCCGCGGCATCCGGCACTGCGGGGTCCTCGGCGCCGTCCCGCCAGGTCGGCGCGTAGAGAATCGCGCGCTGCCTGCGCAGCAGCGGCCCGGTGCGGGTGAGCAGCGAGGTCGCCGCGATGCGCCGCTCTCCCTCCTGCCCGGCGGAGAGCACATCCACCCGCGGTTCACCGGTCACCACCACACGGTCGTCGCCGAGGCCGAAAGCCGATTCCAGCCGGCCGCGGGAGCGATGCGACGCGGCCGGCAGCACTCGGATGCGGTGGGCGGCTTCGCGGTACGCCAGGGCGACCAGTCGGCGCAGCACGGACGCTCCGGGCACAGCGGGCACCTGGGTCGTCGCCGGCGAGTCGAGGCCGATGCGTTTGAGCGGGATGCCGTGCCAGAGCTGGACGACGAAGGCGTCCGACGACCCGTACCGGTTCACGTCTCCCAGGCCGTGGGTCACGACGACGACACCGGCCCGCGCCGTCGCCCACCAGCCCCGGATGCTGTCGCGCGGCACCGTCCGGATGCCGAGCTCCGCCGCATCCGCCTGCTCGCCCGCGTCGCGCGTGAGCCACACGGCGCGATACCCCTCGGCCGTGGCGACCCGCCACATCGCGAGCGCGCCGTCGCCGATACCTGCGCCGCACCCGAAGACCCAGGTGCGCCCACGCGGCACGATCAGCGCACCTATGCGCCCGACGGCATACAACGGGAGCCGCAGCAGCTTGGCCGCATTCCCGGAACCGAAGAGAAGGACGCCACCCCGCGAGCCTATCGCGGTGGTGGCGTCCTCTCTGCGGAGCAGAGGCTGAGAGAGCCTGCTCTGCGGAGCAGGCGAAGACGGGAACTACGGCTTGAGCGTTCCCAGCGTCACCTCGGCGTCGTACGACTTGCCGTCGCGGACGTAGCTGAGCTTCGCATCGCTGCCGCCGGCGACGGCGCGGACCTGAGCGGTGAGGTCGGTCGAGTTCGTGATCGGCACGCCGTTGAACTCGGTGACGACGTCGCCCTTCTGCAGGCCGGCCTTCGCCGCAGCACCGTCGGGCGTGGTCTCGACGATGTATGCGCCGGCGACCGTGGAGTCCTGCACGGATGCCGCGTCGCGGACCGAGGCGCCGAGCAGACCATGCGTCGCGGACCCCTCGTCCATGATCTGCTTGGCGACGCGCTGCGCGACGTCGGAGGGGATCGAGAAGCCGAGGCCGATGGAACCCGACTCGCTGCTGCCGGATGACGAGCCGCCGGCCGTCGCGATCGCGACGTTGATGCCGATGAGATCGCCCTTGCTGTCGACCAGCGCGCCACCCGAGTTGCCCGGGTTGATGGCAGCGTCGGTCTGGATGACCGCGATCGAGATCGACTCGGTCGCCTGCTGCTGACCCTGACCGGGGATGTCGAACTGGAACGGGCTGCCGCCCTGACCGTCGCCGTTCTGGTCCTGCTGGCCCTGGTTCTGGTCGTCGGTCTTCGGCGCCGCCGAGGAGGCGATCTGGATGCTGCGGTTCAGTGCGCTCACGATGCCGGTGGTGACCGAGTTCGACAGCCCGAGCGGTGCACCGACCGCCACGGCGGTGTCGCCCACGTTCAGCTTGGACGAGTCGGCGAAGTCGATCGGCTTCAGGTCCTTCGCATCCTTGAGCTTGATCACGGCGAGGTCGTAGATCGGGTCGGTTCCGACGACCGTGGCGGAGTAGATCTTGCCGTCCGACGTGGTGACGCGGATGGTCGGATCTGAGACGGCGCCGCCGAGCGTGACCACGTGGGTGTTGGTCAGCACGTACCCGTCCTTGGTGAGCACCACGCCGGACCCGCTGCCGCCCTCGCTCTGGCCGGACACGTCGATCGTGACGACCGACGGCAGCACCTTGGTGGCGATGGCCGTGGTCTCGTTGACCGAACCGGGGTTGTTCACCGTGACGGTCTGCGGGCCGGACTCGGCGGAGCCCTGGCTCTCGGGGACGGCGGAGTTCCACAGAGCGCCGCCGCCGAAACCGGCGACACCGCCGACGAGCGCTGCCGCGAGCACGAACGCGGCGATCTTCGCCCCGAGCGCTTCGCGGGGGCCGCGGGCTGCGTGCCCTGAAGCGGCTCGATGGGTGCGGTCGCATTCTCGGCCGCCTGCGGCGGCAGTCCGAAGGCCGCGCCGCTCGCGTACGCGGCGCCGGGCTGCTGTGGCGCAGCGCCCGGTGCGGCGAAGCCCTGACCGAGCTGAGGCTGGGTCTGCGGTGCTGCGGTCTGCGCGGCCGGAGTGTGCGGGGCGGGGAAGGTCGGGTTCTGCGCGGCCGGGACCTGCGGAGCCGCCGGGGCCTGCGGGCTCACGGGGGCCTGCGGTGCTGCGGCCCCCGGCGCGGCCGGGGTCTGCGAGTCCGAGGAGAAGTTCGCGGGAAGCTGATGACCGGCGGGCGCACCGGCGGCCGCGGCATCCTGATTCTGCGACGGCTGGGGGGCGATCGGTTCGCCCTGGGTGTTGTTCTCGTTCATGGTCTGCTCCTTACAACGCTCTTACAGCGTGACGGGCGATGCTGTGCGTTTCGTATGGCGACGATGGAATTCCTCTATGGTCTTAGCCTGTTCTGCATGGATGTCATTCCCGGCGCGTGGCGTCGCACGGCAGCAGGTGCCGGCCTGCTCTCCTCCGACGGACACGTCGCACCCACCATCTTCGCGGAGATGTCCGCGGCCGCGGTGCGCACCGGTTCGATCAACCTCGGCCAGGGGTTCCCCGACGAAGACGGCCCAGCCGAGGTGCTCGAAGCCGCTCGCGAGGCGATCGCCGCGGGGATCAACCAGTATCCGCCCGGACGTGGCACGCCCGATCTGCTGGCGGCGATCAGCGAGCACCAGAAGCGCTTCTACGCACTGGACGTCGATCCCGGCACCGAGGTGATCGTCACGGCAGGGGCCACCGAGGCACTGACCGCGACGCTGCTCGCCCTGATCGACTCGCCCGACGACGAGGTCCTCGTCTTCGAGCCCTACTACGACTCGTACGCGGCGGCCGTCGCCCTCGCCGGCGCGCGACTGCGAACCGTGCCGCTGCACCGTCCGGGCTTTCAGCCCGACCTGGGTGAACTCGCCGACGCGGTGAACGACCGCACGCGCATCATCCTCGTGAACGATCCGCACAACCCGACCGGCGCCGTGTTCGGGCCGGAGGTGCTGGCCGAGATCGTCCGCCTCGCGAACCGCCACGACGCGTTCATCGTCACCGACGAGGTGTACGAGCATCTCGCCTTCGACGGACCGCATGTGCCGATCGCGACGCTGCCCGGCGCGGCGGAGCGCACCCTGACGATCTCGTCGGCGGGCAAGACGTTCTCCACCACGGGATGGAAGATCGGCTGGGTGCACGGCCCCGCACCGCTGATCACCGCGGTGCTCACCGTGAAGCAGTACCTCACGTACGTGAACGGAGCGCCGTTCCAGCCGGCGGTGGCGGTCGGGCTGCGTCTGCCGGACTCGTACTTCGCGGATGCCGCGGCCGCGCTGCGCCACAAGCACGAGCTGCTCGGCGGGGCGCTGCGCGCCGCCGGCTTCGAGGTGCACACCCCGCAGGGCGGCTACTTCACCGTCGCGGATGCCACCGCGCTGGGAGGTGCGGATGCCGGCGGCGTTCTGCCGCAGTCTGCCGGAGCGGGCCGGCGTCGTGGCGATCCCGCTCAGCGCGTTCGTCTCGCCCGAACGGCGGTCCGCCTACGCCGGTCTGGTGCGCTTCGCCGCGTGCAAGCGCGTCGAGGTGCTCGAGGAGGCCGCGCGGCGACTCACGGCGCTGGGCCCGTCGGGCCGTTGACGCCCTCCTCGCCGGCTGATCATCCTCATGAACCCGATGCAAGGAGGAAAATGTCGCCCCGGCCGCGAGGAGAGCAGCAGGAACCTCCTTGCACCACGCGGCGTGGCGCTCAGCGCGGGGTGACCGCGTAGCGGCGGAGCCGCAGCACGGGGTTGGTCTCGCGCGTGCGGGCGATCAGCGCCGGATCGACGGCGGCGATCGCGACGCCCTCGGCACTGCCCACTCCGGCGACGACGACGCCCTGCGGATCGACGATCTGGGAGTGCCCGACGCCGATCGGCGCCGGGTGGTCGGCCGAGATCGCGTAGGCGGTGTTCTCGATCGCGCGCGCGGCCAGCAGAGTGGTCCAGTGGTGTTCCTTGAGCGGCCCTCGGACCCATTCCGCGGGGACGACCAGCGCGTCCGCGCCGGCATCCGCCAGTGTGCGCGCGACCTCGGGGAAGCGCAGGTCATAACAGGTCATCAGCCCGAAGCGGATTCCATCGAGATCGAAGACCGCCGGAGCCAGTTCCCCCGGCGCGATCCAGTCCGACTCGGTCTGACCGAACGCGTCGTACAGATGCTGCTTGCGGTAGACCGCTCGCACACCGTCGACCGAGACCGCGACGACGGTGTTGTGCACCCGGCTCTGCGCGGCCGCCTCGACGAGTCCTGCGACGATCACGACGCCGTGATGCGAGGCGACCTCGCGCAGCCTCTGCACGAACGGCCCGTCCAGCCGTTCGGCGTTCTCCGCGAGCGAGACGTCCATCGGGTTCACGAAGTAGCTGGAGTACTCCGGGAAGACGACCAGCCGTGCACCGTGCGCCGCGACCTCGGCCACATGCTCCGCGATGCGGACGAGATTGGCGGCGCGATCGGCCGTCGGCGCGAACTGGCAGACGGCGACGAGTGGCGCGGATCCGGACATGCCCCCATCCTGCCCCAGGAAGAGGTCCAGCGCAGGGACCGTCCTCGCGATCGCCGACGTCACCGGCGGCGCTCGGCTCAGTCGGACTCGTTCTTCCTCTTCTTGTCGATCCCGCGGAGAAGCTCTCGAAGAGCATCCTCGATCGACGCGTGATCGTACTGCCCGGCTCGGCTCTCGCCGGAGATCACGGCGCACCGGTGGAGCCGATGGAAGTCGCCGTAGGGAAAGAGGTACCGTCCCTTCGTGCCTTCTGTGGCATCGCTGTCCTCACCGAGATGCCACTTCGCGAACTCGGCCATCCCGTGTTCGTCGATGAACGCGTTCTCCGCGTCCGTGCTCGGCGCGTGTTCGCTCCAATCGTCCCGCTCGTCGAACGCGACCTCACCGCGCCGGAGCAGACCTCTTGCGTGCGACAGCGCCTCTTCGTTGAGCTTCACGACCATGCGACTCTCCTCTCGTTCGTTCGAGCGACCAGATCCTCAGTCCTCGTCGACCTCGTCACCGCTCTCGCTGGCGATGCGATCGGCGTCTGCGCTGTCAATGAGCTCGTCCGCCGCATCGGGATCGAGCGTGCGCTTTCCGTCTTCCGCCATCGTCGCGTCGCCCTCATCGGGCTCGTCGGGAAGCGGGAGGATGGGCGTCGAATTCGACATGATGTGCTCCTGACTCTGGTCATGCGGGTGTCTCCACCTGGAAGCTAACGGAGCCGACGGTCCATCGTGGGGGCCTTGACCGCGAGAGGTGCACGCGGTAGCGGGTCCACCGAGCGCCGCAGGATGTGGGTTATAGGCAGAAACGTGTGGATGGGTTCATGATCTAGCCGCGTGATTACGGGGTGAATCGGGGGTCGTCATGGTCTGCGAGGCTTGCTCGTGGACCTTCCCCCGAACTCGACGACGTGTCTGGTATGCGGCGATCCGCTGGTGAAGAACGGCAAGACCGCGGCCGGCACCCAGCGGTGGCGATGCCGGTCCTGCGGAGCATCATCCGTAAGGCGCCGAACCGACGTCACCCGCCGGGAGCAGCTGCGCCGCTTCCTCACTTGGCTGACAGGCAAGAACACGCAAGCCGAGATCGACGGGCGCACCGGACGATCGTTCCGTCATGACACGGCCTGGTGCTGGGACCTGCAGCCGCGGATGCCGGTCATCGGCGAGGTCCATGACGCGGTACTCGTCGATGGGATCTGGATCGGCTCCTGGTGCCTGCTGATCGCGCTGAGCAACACCGGACACGTGATCGCCTGGCAATGGTGCGCCGGGGAGACCACCGCCGCCTGGCAAGCCCTGTTCGAGCAGGTCCCCGAGCCTGAGGTCGTCGTCACCGACGGCGGTTCCGGGATCCGATCCGCGCTCGCGAACGCCTGGCCCGAAGCGAGCGTGCAACGCTGCATCTTCCACCTGCAGATGAACGTCACCCGCGAGCTCACCCGCCGCCCGCGCCTGAAGGCCGGTCGCGCTCTGCGCCGCATCGCTCAGGCACTCACCGCCATCCACAGCATCGACGACGCGATCGCCTGGCGGCTCACTCTTGAAGCCTGGTGGCAGCAGTACGGGCACCTCACCCGCGAACGCACAATGTATGACAACGGCCAGTTCGGATACACCCACCTGCGTCTGCGGAAAGCCTGGAGCATCCTGCACCGCGCAGCCGAAGCCGAACACATCTTCACCTACCTGCAGCACGGCAACCCACGCACCACGAGTCCTCTCGAAGGCGGCATCAACGCTCAGATCCGGCACCTGCTGCGCCACCACCGCGGGATGAGCATCGAGCACCGCCGCCGCGCCGTCGAATGGTTCCTCCTCCTGCACGAGATCCCCATCAATCGCGCACACCACCACGCCGACCAACCCATACCCCGGCCCGCAGCACCGGCACCCGAGGAACGCCACGGCCCCGCGCTCTACGACACCGGACTCGACGCCACAGAAGGCCTCTGGACCAGATCAGGATGGGCAGGACGAGGATGACACGCCCGACCCCATCCACACGTTCTTGCCTATAAGCCCCAGGATGTGCGGAGTCGAACTCGATGCGAAAAGACCGAGGGCCCGAGATCGTGATGATCTCGGGCCCTCTCTTGTTGCGGGGACAGGATTTGAACCTGCGACCTCCGGGTTATGAGCCCGGCGAGCTACCGAACTGCTCCACCCCGCGGCACGTAGAACAGCCTAACACGCTTCAGAGAGAGGGCGAATCGGCTCCGGATCCCGGGCGCGTGCGATCACTCCCGGTGCTCGTCACTCCCGGTGCTCGATCTCGCAGTCCGGCCCGGGGAACACGAGCGACTCGTGCCCGTCGTCGAAGCGGATGTAGTACGGCGGTCCGCCGCTGTCGCCGCGCGCCTCGATCACCTCGCCGTGCCGCTCGGTGTCGCCCACCTTCGCTCCGTGGATCACGATCCGCGATCCCGCCACGAACTCCATCCGTGCCACCTCCTCGGCTCCGACCCGATGACCTCATTCTCCGCCCCCGGCGGGCCGTTCGCCAGAGGAGGACGCCCTCCGACGCCGACGCCCCCTCGCGCTGACATCAGCACGAGGGGGCGTCGGCGGTACGAGTGCTACTTCTTCGAGGTGTCCGAGGAAGTGTCCGACAGGTCGAGCAGCTTCTGCACGGCCGCCGTCAGCTTCTTGTCCGCGGCCGCGAACGCCTCCAGGTCGCCGGCCTTCAGGGCGGCGTCCCGGGCGGTCATCGCCTCCGAGGCATCCGCCAGCGCCTGCTTCTCGGCATCGGCGGGCTGGTCGGGCGTCGTCGGCTCGGTCGGGGTCTCGCCCTCATCCGTCGGAGGCACGTCCTCATCGCCGCCGGCGGCGCCGGCGTCGCCGCCGAACAATGCGTCGAGTGCCTCGGTCAGGGTGTCCTCGAAGGCGACCTGATCGCCGAACGCCACCAGGATCTTGCGCAGGTTCGGCAGCTGGGTGCCCTTCGACTGCTGCACGTAGACCGGCTGGACGTAGAGCAGACCGCCGCCGACCGGCAGGGTCAGCAGGTTGCCGTACTTCACCTCGGACTCGCCCTGCTGCATCAGGTTGACCTGCTGCGCCACCGTGGTGTTCGAGTTGAAGGTGTTCTGCACCTGACCGGGGCCGGGGACCGTGGTGTCGGTGTCGACCTCGAGCAGCTGCAGCTTGCCGTACGTGTCGGCCTTCTCGCCCTTCGTCGAGCCGGCATCCGAGTCGACCGACAGGTAGCCCATCAGCACCTCTCGGGTGCTCTGCCCCTGCGAGGCGGGGATGAACGTCGAGTACATCGAGAACCGCGACGTGTCGTCACCCGGCATCCGCATCGACAGGTAGTACGGCGGCTGGGACTGGTTCGACGACTGGGGGTCGTCCGGGGTCTGCCAGCGGTTGTCCTCCTGCGCGAAGGAGTTCGCGTCCTTGATGTGGTAGATGCCGAGCATGTTGCGCTGCACCTTGAACAGGTCGGTCGGGTACCGGACGTGGCTCATCAGATCGCCCGACATCTGGCTGATCGGCTTGACGGTCGACGGGAACACCTTCTGCCAGGTCTGCAGCACCGGGTCCTCGTCGTCCCAGGCGTACAGCGTGACCGATCCGTCGTAGGCGTCGACCGTGGCCTTGACCGAGTTGCGGATGTAGTTGATCTCGTCGAACGACACCGCCGATGCCGGGTTGGTCGAATCGGCGATCGCGTCGCGCAGGCTCACCTTCGACGCGTACGGGTACGTCGCGCTCGTGGTGAAGCCGTCAACGATCCAGACGATCCGGCCGTCGACGACGCTGGGGTACGGGTCGCTGTCGAGGGTCAGGTACGGGGCGACCTTCTGCACGCGGTCACGCGGGTTCCGGTCGTACAGGATCTGCGACTCGGGGTTGACGAGGTCCGAGAACAGGATCTGCTCGGACTGGAACTTCAGCGCGTACAGCAGCTTGGTGAACGTGTTGCCGATGCGCGGGCCGCCGTCGCCCTTGAAGGTCGTCTTGGTGTCGGAACCGCCGTCCTTCCCGCCGCGCGGGTAGTCGATCTCGACCGGTGTGGTGCCCTCGGGGGCGCCGACGATCGAGTAGTCCGGCGAGTGCTCGCCGAAGTACACCCGCGGCTCGTACTTCTCGCTGTCGGTGAGGAAGCCGGATGACGGGATGCCCTGCTCCAGGAACACCGGCTCGCCGTCGGTGGTGCGCTGGTTGCCCGCCATCGCCACGAGGCCGTAGCCGTGCGTGTAGACCGCGGCGCGGTTGTTCCAGCTGTCGCCGCCGCCGAGCTTGGTCATGTCGAGCTCGCGGACCGCGACGACCGTGTCCTGCATCTTGCCGTCGATCTCGTAGCGGTCGACGTCGAGGTCGGTGCCGAACTGGTAGTACGAGCGGTACTGCTGCAGCTGCGCCACGGTGGGGCTGATGATGTTCGGGTCCATGATGCGGACGGATGCCGTGGTCTCGGCGTCTTCGCGCAGCTGGCCCTTCTCGGTGTCGGTCTTGGCCTTGACCGGCGTGACCGTCATGTCGTCGACGCCGTAGGCCGTCTTCGTGCTGTCGATGTTGCGGTCGTAGAACTCCGCCTGCAGCCGGTTCTGGTTCGGCTTCACCTGGAAGGTGGTGACGATCCAGGGGTAGCCGACGCCGACGACGAGGGATGCCACCACGAGCAGCGCGGTCGCCGCGAGCGGGAAGCGCCAGCGGCCGATGATCGCGGTGACGAAGAAGAGGATCGCGACGACGGCCGCGATGATCGACAGGATCGCAAGTCCGGGAATGGTCGCGTTCACGCCGGTGTACGCCGGTCCCGTGATGCGGTCATCCGGCTGGGTCAGGGTCAGGTAGCGGTCCAGCCACAGGCTGACGGCCTGGACGGCCAGGTAGAGGCCGGCGAGGACGGCGAGCTGGATGCGGGCCGGCTTCGAGATGCGCAGCTCACGCTGCCCGATCCGCACCGATCCGTACAGGTACGACACCAGCGCGGTGATCACCAGGCACAGCAGCAGCACGGCCGAGACGAACGCGAGCAGCATGTGGTAGAAGGGCATCGCGAACAGGTAGAACCCGGTGTCGACGCCGAACTCGGGGTCCTTCACGCTCGTGGTGACGCCGTTCGCCCACAGCCACACCACGCGCCAGTTGCCCGCGGAGGCGAACCCCGCGAAGACGCCGAAGAAGATGGGCATGCCCCACATCGCCAGACGGCGCAGCGGCTCGACGACCTCCTGGTAGCGGTCCAGCTGCGAGCTCAGCCGCACATAGACAGGGCGCAGCCGATAGGCGAGCTGGATGCACAGGAACAACGGCACGGCCATGCCGAGGAACCCGACGACGAACATCACCGCCATCGCCACCCACTGGGTCGTCAGCACCGACGCGAATCCGAGCTGGTCGAACCAGAGGAACTCGGTGTAGAGCGAGGCGAACACGAAGAACCCGGCGATCAGCGCCGCGATGACGACGAGCGAGATCGTGAGGATTCTTCGGGAAGTCCGGGGCGTGGCCGCAGTCGGCGCAGGGTTCGAGGTCACCCGTCCATCCTAGGCAGGCCGTCTGTGGACCGGCTTCGTAACGGAATGGTCTCGGACGCTTCGACAGGCTCAGCGGCCGAGCCGGTCAGGGACCCTTGCAGGTGGGCAGCTTCGAGGTGTCGCCGCCCTTCGAGATCACGTCGAGGATGTGCAGCGAGTCCTCGAGCGTCTCGGTGCTGAACACCCGAAGACCGTCCGGCACGTGACCCGCGACCTCGTCGCAGTTGGCCTGCGGCGCCAGGAAGACGGATGCACCGGCATCCCTCGCCCCGTACAGCTTCTGACGGATGCCGCCGATCGGCCCGACAGTGCCGTCGGCCTCGATGGTGCCGGTGCCGGCGACGTTCTTCCCGCCGTTGAGCTCGCCGGGGGTGAGAGTGTCGATGATCCCGAGGGCGAACATCATGCCGGCACTCGGACCGCCGACGTTGTCGAGCTGTATCGTGACGTCGATCGGGAAGTCGTACGTGGTCGTCAGGGAGATCCCGATCAGCCACGTCGTCGTCCCGTTCACCGTCTGCTTCTCCGGCGTCAGCGAGACCTGCTGCTCGGCGCCGTTGCGGTCCACCGTCAGCTCGACGGCCTTCCCGTCGCTCTTCTGCACCTCTTCGCGGAGCACCGTGGCCGAGGAGACCGGCTGCCCGTCGATCGCGACGATGACGTCTCCGGCCTCGAGCACGCCGTCAGCGGGGCTGTCCTTGACGGCCTCGACCACTTCGACCTTCGCGCCGACGTCGTAGCCCAGCTCTCCGAGCGCCGCGGCGGTCGCCTCGTGCTGCGAGTTCACCATCAGCTCGGCGTTCTGCTTGTCGCGCTGCTCGGAGGTGACGCCCTCGGGGAACACCACGTCGATCGGCACGACGGCCCGCGCAGGGTCGACCCACGCGACGGCCAGTTCGGCCCAGCTCGGTGTGCGCTCGCGGTTGCCGACGACCTGGACGGTCGTGAGGTCGAGCGTGCCCCCGGTGGGGAACGTCTCGGCGCCGTCGACCTCGATCAGCGGCACCTGCTCGCCGTCGGCGTCTTTCGCGGTGCCGAGCGTGTCGAACACCGGGCCCGGCCGCTGGATCACGTACGGCGTGGGGATGAAGGTGAGCGCCACGAGCGCGGCCAGCGCGACGACGAGCGCCCAGACGCCTACGCCGAGCCGCCGGGACCGGGGTGTGGACACGGGCGACCTCCGACGTTCGCGAGCGGCGTACAGGGATCCGCGTCCGTCCGGGACCTGCGCAGAAACCTGTGACTAGCGTAGAGGTCACAGGCTTTCCGCGTGCTGAGAGGGCGACATGAGCGACGACCGACCCGACCCGTCCGACTTCGAGGAGTTCCTGCGCCGGATGATGTCCGGCGAGGGCATCGACCCGGATGCGCTGCGCGATGCCATGGGCAGCATGAACGGCTTCGAGGTCGACCCGGCACAGATGCAGGCGTTCTTCGCACAGATGCAGGGTGCCTTCAGCGGCGACCCGTGGGAGAGCACCCAGCGCCAGGCGCTGCACATCGCGAACCAGGACGGGCAGGGCATCACCGACGGATCGCGCAGCTCGCTGGCGGATGCCTTCGGTCTGGCGAATCTGTGGCTGAGCGAGGCCACCACGCTCTCCGAGCTGTCCGCATCGCCGCGCGCGATGACCCGCGGCGAGTGGGTCGAGCAGACGCTTCCGGTGTGGAAGGAGATCGCAGGCCCGGTGTCGACGAGCATCGCCGATGCCCTGACGCAGGCGCTGGGCACCCAGGCTCCGGAGGAGATGCGCGGCATGGTGCAGGGGGCGGGACAGCTGATGCGGGGGCTGGGCGCCTCGGTGTTCGCCGTGCAGTTCGGCCGGGTGCTCGGAGAGCTGTCCCTCGAAGTGGTCTCGGGCGGCGACGTCGGCATCCCGGTGCTGCCCGCGGGGACCGCGGCCGTGATCCCGCAGAACATCGCCGCGTTCGGTGAAGGGCTCGAGATACCCGAGGATCAGATCGCGCTCTATCTCGCCGTGCGCGAGCTCGCCTACGCGCGGCTGTACCGGCACGCGAAGTGGCTGCACCTGCACCTGATGTCGCAGATCACCGAGTTCGCGCGTGGCGTCGAGGTCGATGTGGATGCGCTGCAGGACGTCGCGGAACGTCTCGACCCGTCCGATCCCGAGGAGCTGCGGGCGGCCATCGAGGGCGGCGCGCTTCTGCCGGCGCAGTCGGAGGCGCAGCGCGAGGCTCTCACGCGGCTCGAGAACCTGGTCGCGACGATCGACGGCTGGGTGGATGTCGTGACGACCGAGGCGATCTCGCGGCTGCCCGACGGCGCGCGTCTGGCCGAGGCCGCTCGCCGCCGCCGCGCCGTCGGCGGTCCGGCCGAGGACGCGCTCGGCGCTCTGGTCGGGCTGAAGCTGCGTCCGCGCCGGCTGCGCGAGGCGTCCGCGATGTGGCGCGCCGTGACGGATGCTGTCGGCGTGCGCGCCCGCGATGCGCTGTGGGACTACCCCGACCTCATGCCGCAGGCCTCGGACATCGACGACCCCGCCGCGCTGATCACCAGGCTCCAGGCGGGCGAGCGCGGCGAGGCGCCGGCTGCCGACGAGTTCGACGAGGCGCTGGCGCGGCTGCTCGACGGCGACGACTTCGGCGGTTCCCCCTCCGAGGACGAGTCCCCCGACGAGGACGACGCCCCCGACGAGGGCGAGTCCCCCGACGAGGACGACGCCCCCGACGGCCCCCGCCCGGTGTAGCCCCTCACCTGCGCTGAAGGCGTTTCGTCTCGTCGCTGCGCTCCTCGCTCAACGACCGGGAGGCTGAACGTTCAGCCCGCTGATTCCCGCTCCCCTACCTCCCCCTCCCTCCACAGCGCGGCCGCTCCAAGGAGTTCTCCACAGACCAGCCGAACACCAACAACCGCGTCGGCGACCCACGCCATGATCGACCCATGAGCCCGCTCAGTCCGACGACGATCACACGACTGGATCCTCGATACCCGCTGCTCTGGCGCGATGAGTCCGTCATCCAGTTCGGCATCGAAGCCGTCGTCCATGTCGACGCCACCGCCCCCTGGGTCGAACCCCTGCTCGCGTGCCTCGCCTCCGGCATCCGGCTCTCGACCTTCGACTTCGTCGCGCACCGCGTCGGCGCCCCGCGCCAGCAGGCGCGCGATCTGCTGACGCTGCTCCGCCCGGTGCTGTGCGACGACCCGCCACCGGCGCCGGCGTTCTGGATCGAGGGAGTGAACCTCGCCGACGACCGCGCTCTCCCGCGCATGGCGGGCTGCCTGCTCGAGGAGGGACTGGAGCGCGGCAGCCGTGACGATCCGGCAGATGTCGGGGTGATCGTCGTCGAGGGCGCCGCATCCGCCCTGCAGTTCGCCGGATACCTGCGCGACGACGTGGCGCACCTGCCCGTGGCGTTCGAGGCCGCCGCCATGACGATCGGACCGCTGGTGCGTCCGGGAGAGACGCCGTGTCTGGCCTGCCGCGACGAGCACGAGACCCGACGTGATCCGGTCTGGCCGAGGCTGCACGCTCAGCTGATCGGCCGCCGCACCGGAGCGCTCGCTTCGGCACGCCTCGCTCGAGCTGCCGCGCTGACGGCTCGCATCCTGCGCACGCCGTTGGCGGAGGCGGGAATGGTCGCCCGGGTCAGCCCCGACGGACGGACCGCATGGCACTCGGTGAGATTTCACGGAGGATGCCAGTGCCGCGAGCTGTCGTCCCGATCTCTGCGAGGAAGCGGGACGGAGCCCGCCCCCTCGTCCCGCGCTCCGCGCCCACGACAGCGAGAGCGTACGCGCGGCCCGCGTGAGTCCGACGTACGCGAGCCGCCGCTCCTCGTCGACCTGCTCGAAGGTCGTGGCGTACGAGATGGGCAGCGACCCCTCGTTCCATCCGGCCAAGTGCACGTGCGGCCATTCCAGCCCCTTCGCCGCGTGCAGGGTCGACAGTGTCACTGTGCGCAGCTCCGGCTCGTGCTGGTCCTTCGCCCGCGCGCTCAGCGCCTCGGCGAAACTGCGCAGCGTGGTGTCCGCCGACGCCTCCTCCGCGAGACGCAGGATCGCCCGCCGCGCCTCCCAGGCGTCGCGCTGCGCACCGCCCGCCTGCGGCGGCTCCTCGGACAGGCCGAGGTTGCGCAGCACGTCGCGCACCGTCGGCAGGAAGCCCGCTGCGGTCGGGGCGACCGCTGCGGCGCGCAGCGCCAGCACCGCCTGCCGCACCTCGGGCATGTCGAAGAATCTCGTGCCGCCGAGCACCGTGGTCGGGATGCCCTGCGCGGCGAGCGCCTGCTGCAGTGGAGCGGACTGCGCGTGGGCCCGGTACAGCACGGCGATGTCTGAGGGTGAAGCTCCTGCCTGGATGCGGGCGGCGATGGCCGCCGCCACCCCTTCGGCCTCCTCGGTCTCGGTGTCGAAGGCCGTGACCGTCGGAGCATCCGCGATGAAGGACTCCCGTGCCGGCACGAGCGCCAGTGCGCCGGGCCGTCCGTGCATGAGCGCGTTGGCCACGGCGAGGATCGGCGCCTGGGAGCGGTAGTTGGTCTCCAGCCGCACGACGGTGGCGTCCGGATGGCGGCGTCCGAACTCGAGCAGGTACCGCTGCTGCGCCCCGGCGAAGGAGTAGATCGTCTGGCTCGCGTCGCCGACCACGCAGATGTCGCGCCGCTCCCCCAGCCACAGTTCGAGCAGGCGGTCCTGCAGCGGGGAGACGTCCTGGTACTCGTCGACGGTGAAGTGCCGGTACTGCTCGTGCACGGCTGCGGCGACGCGGGGCTCGGCCTCGAGCATGCCCGCGCACGCCAGCAGCACGTCCTCGAAGTCGAGCTGCCGGCGCTCGTCCTTGATGCGCTCGTAGGCGTGCATCATGGCGGCGAGTCTGTCGGCGTCGACGCCGGCGACCGCGCGACCGAGTTCCGCGTACCGGTCGATCGAGATCATCGACACCTTGCGCCACTCGATCTCGGCGGCGATGTCGCGCAGCGTGGCCGTGCTGGGCCGGATCCGCAGCTCGTCGGCGGCCTGCCCGAGCATCCGCACCTTGTTCTTCACGATCGAGGGTGCCTGATCGCCGGCGAGGGTCGGCCAGAAGAAGTTGAGCTGGGCGAGCGCCGCGGCGTGGAAGGTGCGCGCGGCGACCCCCTCGACACCGAGTGCGCGCAGACGACCGCGCAGTTCGCCGGCGGCCTTCGCGGTGAAGGTGACCGCCATCACCCGCGACGGCGAATACGCCCCGACGTCGACGCCGTGTGCGATGCGGTGCGTGATCACACGGGTCTTGCCGGTGCCGGCTCCCGCGAGCACCGCCACCGGCCCGCGCAGCACGGATGCCGCTTCCCGCTGCCTTTCGTCCAGAGCGTCGAGTGCGCTCACTTCGGCACTTCGTCCCGCTGCGCCCACTCGGCACGGCGCTCGCTTCGCCCGCTCGGCACGGCGTTCGCGCTCTCCTCGTACCAGTCGATGATCAGGGCACGGGCGATGGAGGACGGCCCCGGCAGTCCGACCGGCCCCTCGCCCTTCAGCGCCGCGCCGATCTCGGCACGGGTCAGCCAGCGAACGTCGATGATCTCCTCGCCGTCGGCGACGGCCTGCTCGTCGATGGCGGTGGCGCGGAAGCCGAGCATGAGCGAGCGCGGGTAGGGCCATGGCTGGGAGGACACGTAGCGCACGGACTCCAGCCGCACCCCGGCCTCCTCGAGGATCTCGCGGTGCACGGTGGTCTCGAGCGACTCGCCGGCCTCGAGGAACCCGGCGAAGCAGGAGTGCATGCGTCCCTGCCAGTTCGCGTTCGCGCCGAGCAGCAGTCGCTCGCCGTCCGCGCTCTCGATCGCCACGATCACTGCCGGGTCGGTGCGCGGGAAGTGCTCGCGCCCGCAGGACGGGCAGTGCCGCGACCAGCCGGCCTGGCGCAGCTCGGTCTCGGATCCGCACGCCGGGCAGAACCGGAAGCCGGTCAGCCAGTCGGCCAGGGCGACGGCCTCGATGAGCAGTTCGGCCTCCGCGGCCGGGAGCACTCCGCCGGCGTCGCGCACGGCCGACCACGCCCCCTCGTCGACGGACGCCGAGTCCGCGGGCACGGCGTCGATGGCGACCGTGTCGGCGGGCGCATCCTCGACGACGGCGAGCAGCACGGGCGCTCCGCCCGCATCACGTCCGAGCAGGGCCCACTCCCGCGCCCCGATCACGTCGGCGGGCGCCACTCGCAGCAGCGCACCACCCGACACCCGGGCGCGCCGGTCGTGCACGACGATCACACGTGTCGCCTCGTCGGCCCGCAGGCCGTCGATGATCCCGGGTGCATCGCGCAGGTCGCCTGCGCGGTCGAGAGGGCTCGGCTCGACGATCATGTGCTCCTTCTTCTCCACGGGATCTCCACGGCGGCGGGGCCCCGCCGGCCCGACGGCCTGTGCCGGATCGGGCGTGGCGTGGGCGTCACGCCCGGGATGCCGACCTACCCTGGAGGGCATGGCACGCTCTCCTTTCACTCTAGTGGCGGCGGTGACAGCCGCACTGCCCGGGGCGGAGGTCACCGGCGCCCGCCCTCTCACCGCCGGCGGGGACGGCCGCTTCGACTCGGCCGTGGCCACGCTGGCCGACGGCCGCGAGCTCACGATCCGTGTCGCGGACGACGAGGACGGCGCACGCGAGCTCGCGTCTGAGGCGATCGCGCTGCGCGCTCTGACCGCCGGTGCCCGCGAGATGCTGCCCTTCCTGGCACCCGAGTACATCGGCGAGACGCGCATCGGCGACGGCCGGGCGCTCGTGACCGGACTGCTGCCCGGCTTTCAGATCGAGGCCTCGCAGGTGCCCGCCGGCCGCCGAGCGGCCTGGTCGATCGGCGAGGCGATCGCCGCGACGCACGCTCTGCCGGCCTCCGTCGTGCGCGGCGGCGGCCTGACCGCCCGCGACGCGGCGGAGGTGCGTGAGGAGATCCGCCGCCTGATCGAGCGTGCCACCGCCACGGGACGCGTCCCGGCCAGGCTCAGTTCACGCTGGCGCCAGGCCGTGGACGACGACGATCTGTGGCTCTTCGAGGCAACTGTGACGCTCGGCGGGGTGCAGGCCGACTCGTTCCTGTTCGATGACGACCCCGACCTCGGCCCGAAGGTGGTGGGACTGGTCGGCTGGCACGGCCTCTCGCTCGGCGACCCGGCCGTGGATCTCGCCTGGCTGTCCGGTGCGAAGGAAGCCGCCGAGGACGTGCACGGCGCCTACACCCGCGCTTCGGCCCACGCTGTGGACTCCGCGATGCGCATCCGTGCCCGGCTCCTCGCAGAGCTCGAGTTCGCCCGGTGGCTCGTGCACGGTGAAGCGCTGCGACGCAGCGACATCGTCGACGACGCGGCCGCCCTGCTGGAGTCGCTCGCCGAGGGCGTGCACGACGATCTGCGCGTGTCGGCCGGAGCGACGGACGTGGACTCCGCGCTCGACGCGGCCGGACGACTGCCGCAGGCTCCGCCGCTGGGCGTGGACACCTCGATGCAGACCGACGCGTACCGCCCCGAAGACCTCTGGCAGACCGAGGAGGACGCCGCGGACGCGGCGCAGCCGACGGACCAGGGGCAGGCGCCTGTGCGGGACGAGACCGCATCGGCCGCCGTGGAGAGCACCGAGCAGGAGACCCAGGACCTCGGCGACCTCGAGGAACGCGCGGAGGCCGCCGGGATCACCGGCGTGCGCGGATCCTCCGGCGACCACGGCACGGCTGAGGGCCCGAGCGGCACGGTCCACCCGCTGTCCGCCGACGACGAGGGGCTCGACTCCGCCGAAGAGGCTCAGCGCGCAGCGCGAGCGGCACTCCAGCGCTGGACCAGTTCGAACTCGGAGTAGACCCGGTCTCCGCGGATGACGAGGTCGTCCGCCACGTAGTAGAGCGCGACGTCGATCTCATCCAGGGGCACACCGAACCGACGGTGGTACGCCAGACGGTACAGGGCCAGCTGCAGCATCCGGTCTTCGCGCTCCGCCTCGGTGCGCGGCGCCTTGCCGGTCTTCCAGTCCACGATCTCGACGCGCCCGCCTCGATCCGCGCGCCGGTACACGGCGTCGAGCTTGCAGATCATGATGTGACCGTCCGGCTGGGTCGCTGAGCCCGTCGAAGCGTCGCCCGTCCCTTCGACAGGCTCAGGGCCCGAGGAACCAGGCTCAGGGCCCGAGGAACCAGGCTCAGGGCCCGAGGAACCAGGCTCAGGGCCCCGGGACCCAGGCTGCGGCGGACCGCCGAGCGCGAAGTCGATCTCGATCTCGACGGCGATCGGCTTCAGGGCGCCCCACTCGCTGTGCTCGAAGATCTCCTGCAGGCGACCGAGGTCGGCGGCATCCGCCTCGGAGACGGCCTGCGCATCCGGTGCGTCATCGTCGATCTCCCAGAGCCCGCCGTCGATGCGGGGACCCGCGCCGACGAGCTCGGAACGCCGCTCGACCCAGGCGTGGAACAGGGTGCCGAGCCGGGTCTGCCGGTACGGCCGTTCGGGCATCGGACGGACGATGCCGCCGAGCGTGCTCTGGAAGTCGGTGACGTAGTCCTTGAATCGCGACGCCGGCACACGGGTCGGCACGACGGCGTCGGTGCCGCGCTGTCGCGCC
Source organism: Microbacterium sp. KUDC0406 (assembly GCF_021582875.1). Taxonomy (NCBI): domain Bacteria; kingdom Bacillati; phylum Actinomycetota; class Actinomycetes; order Micrococcales; family Microbacteriaceae; genus Microbacterium; species Microbacterium sp. KUDC0406. The sequence continues at coordinate 1,693,165 of NZ_CP091138.1, forward strand.
TCGCGCTCGGCCAGCAGCCGCACCAGCTCGGGCGCGGCATCCGGCAGTGGCGTGGATTGCGCGCGACGCACGTCGTCCGCCGCCCGCATGACGCGCTCGCGCCTGGCGCCGAGCGGATCGAGCGGCCAGCTCGCCGTCATGCCGGGTCCGTCGTACGGGTTCTCATCCGGATCGACCGGCTCGATGCCGTCGAGGTTCAGCACGTCGAGGGCCTCGAGCAGGTACGGGCTCGGCTTGCGCGGGCTCTTCTGACCGGCCCAGTGCGCGCCGGACAGCAGCAGGTCGCTGCGGGCGCGGGTCACGGCGACATAGGCGAGGCGGCGCTCCTCCTGCTTCTGATACTCGGAGTACGCCTTCTTGAACCGCGTGAGCGCGCCGCCCTGCGGGTTGGCCTTCGTCACTCCTCCCGAGAGCGAGGCCTGCGCTGCCTTCTGCCGCTTCACGGGGTCATCTCCGGCGGCATCCATCGCCGACTGCGGGTCCCACTCGAATCGGGGCAGCGCAGCGGCGTCACCGCGCAGCGGGAACGGCACCGCGCCGAACCCGAACCATCCCGAGGTGTCGGTCGCGCGAGAGGGCAGCTCCTCCTCGACCAGGCGCACCACAGCGACGGCGTCCCACTCCAGGCCCTTCGAGCCGTGGATCGTGAGCAGCTGCACGACTCCGGGCTCGGGCGGCTCGGGGCGCGGCATCAGCTCGTCGGTGATCTCCGCCTTGTCGAGCCACGCCAGCAGGCTGCCGATGGTGCCGCGCTCGTCGGCGGCGAGGAACGCGCGCACCTCGTCGGCGAACGCGCGCAGCTGGGTGGTCGCGACGCGCGCGGGCCCTCTGGTCTCGTTGACGGCGAGTTCGATGTCGAGGCGCAGCTCGAACTCGATCAGGCGGATCAGCTCGGGCAGCGGCTGCGCGACCGCACGGCGCAGCCTCTCCAGCATCTCTCCCGCGGCGCGGATGCGCGCGCGTCCGTCGGGAGTGATCCCCTCGAGCAGGCGGTAGTCGTCGCGCATGCCGCGCACCACGTCCACCGCGTCGACGATCGAGACGGCCTCGTCCGCACCGTGCGACGAGCGCAGTCGCGCCTTGACCTCGTCGGGCAGCGGCGTCAGCGCGCTGTCGCGCTTCGCGATCTCGGATGCCAGGTCGTAGAGTCCGGCCATGTCGGCGACGCCGACGCCGAACCGTGGTCCGGTCAGCAGGCGGATGAGCGCCGAGCCGGCTGTGGGGTCGTGGATGACTCGCAGGGTGGAGACGACGTCGACCACCTCGGGGGTGGCCAGCAGTCCGCCGAGGCCGAGGATGCGGTGCGGGATGCCGGCCGCGGCGAGTTCACCGGCGAACGTCTGCATGTGCCGTTTGGAGCGGAACAGGATCGCGCCGGTGTGCGGGCTGCTGCCCCGGTGGGCCGCCCGACGCCCGGCGAACCACTCGGCGACCTCGCGGGCCTCATCGTCCACGGTGAAGGGGAAACGGGCCTCGACGGTTCCGGAGCCCGCGCCGGGTCGCGGCTCGAGCGGCGGCACGTCGAGGCCGGGTCGCTGCAGCGGCTCGAGCACCCGGTTCGCGACGTCGAGGATGCCGGCGTCGTTGCGCCAGCTGGTCATCAGGCTGTAGCTCTGCGCGGACTGCTCCGCCGCGAACGAGCCCGCGAAGGCGTAGAGGTTGTCGGCGCTGGCGCCACGCCACCCGTAGATCGACTGGTGCGGATCGCCCACCGCCATCACCGCGGAGTCGCGGAACAGCTCGGCGAGGAACCGGGTCTGGATGACAGAGGTGTCCTGGTACTCATCGAGCAGCACGACACGATGCTGCTCCCGCAGCTCGGTGCGCACCTCGGGGGCGGACTCGACGATGTCGAAGGCACCGGAGACCTGGTCGGCGAAGTCGAGCACCCCCCGACGCTCCTTCTCGGAGATGTAGTCGCGCACCAGTTCGGCGAGCACGGGCAGCGCCTCGAGGTTCTCGGCGGCCTTGTCGACATCCTTGTTGCCGCGGAACGGCGCGAACGCGGCGGCCTGATCGGTCGCGATGCGAACCGCGCGCTCGAGGTCGACCCGATGGTCGAGGGCGTCTCCCGCGAATCGCTGGACGGCGTCCACGACCCCGCTGAGCGACCTGTCGATCAGCTCCAGCCCGGGCAGATCGGAGCGCAGCACGACATCCCGGGCCAGAATCCAGGATGCTGCCTGGCTGAGCATGGCGACATCGGGATCGCGCCCGATGCGGGCGGCGTGCTCGCGGACGATGCCGTCGGCGAAGGCGTTGTAGGTCGAGACCCGGGGACGGATCATCAGGTCCTCGGCGGAGGGCGGAGCCGCGGCATCCGTGCCGTAGGCCTGCGCGAGCTCGTCGAGGACGTGGGAGCGGACGAGATCGCGCTGCCGGCCCGGAGCGGCCTCGTGCACCCGGCGCAGCGCACCGGAGGCGACGATCTCGGGGACGTGCGGCAGCAGCCCGCGGCGGCCGTACTCATCGATCATCGCGAGCCGCGCGGCGATGCGCTCGGAGAGCTCGCCGGCGGCCTTCCGGGTGAAGGTGAGCCCGAGGATCTCGTCGCGGCGGACATGCCCGTTCGCGACCAGCCAGACCACTCGTCCCGACATGGTCTCGGTCTTTCCGCTGCCCGCGCCGGCGACGACGAGCGCCGGCGTCGGTGGCGCCTCGATCACGCGCTGCTGAGCCGGCGTCGGTGACGGCAGGCCCAGGGCGGCGGCGACGTCGAGCGCAGAGATCTGCCACTGGGTCGCTGAGCCCGTCGAAGCGGTCCAGTCGCTCATGCGCTCACGTCTTTCCGGTCGACCTGAGAACGCCTCGTCTCTGCGTTTCGTCTCCGCTCCTGCGTCGCTCCGCTCAACGACCACCTCCGTCGCTCGCTCAACGTCCGGCGGGGCGTCATGCGCTCACCGCCGGGACGGTGTGGATGCGGCAGGGCTGCACGCGCCACTGCGTGTCGGCGCAGTGCGCCTCGACCTGCGCAGTGAAGCTGCTGGCCGACATGCCGCGGGCCGCCTCGGCGACCCGGCGCAGGAACTCGTCGCGCGCCTGGCCGTCGAGGGTGTGCTGGTGCGCCACACGGTAGTCGCTGTTCGACAGCGTCTTCGCGACGAGCACCAGGCGCGCACCCGCGAGGGATCCCGGGTCGGCGCCCTCGATGAGTCCCTGCTGCACCGCGAGCTGATACGCCGAGAGCTGTCCGTGTTCGATGACCTTCTCGTCGCTCTCGGGCTCGTACTTGCCGGTCTTCAGGTCGACCACGACGACGCACTCCTCTTCGGCGGTCATCGTCTGCCACCCTCGTCCGCGCGCAGCCGGGTGCTCCCCGCGCCCACGGGGTACGCCTCGACGCGGTCGATGTATCCGTGGATGATCGCCTGATGCGCGGTGTCGTCGCCGACCGGGTGCACCGACGGTGGAGGCGTCTCGTCTCTGCGTTTCGACTCGCCTGCGGCTCGCTCAACGACCGTCGCTCGCTCGACGACGGGGGCTCCTCGGGCACATCCACCGCGAACCGGAACTCGACCTCACTCGCGAGCACCCGGCCGCCGTCGCGCGCGACCTCGGCGAGGTACGAGTGGACCCGGTCGACGTACAGCTCGGCCCGGCGGCGCTCCTTACGACCGATCCACTCGGTCTCGAAGTCGAGTTCGGGCCAGCGCGCGGCGACGACCTCCCGCATCCGCTCCAGGTCTCCGTCGGGCGATGTCTCCATCGCCGCGTGCACGATCGTGCCGATGCCTGCCGATGGCGGCATCACGGTGTCTCCGCCCAGCGCCGAGACCGCCCAGTTCAGACCGCACTCCTCGAAGGACTCCATCCGCGACGGCGACACGCGCGCGGCCTCGACCGAGAGGTCGTGCAACGGTGCCTCGGTCGACGACGGCGTGACGCCGTACCAGTCCGAGGGCTCGGCCCCGGGCACCCCCTCGCCGGCGAGCACGGCCAGCTGGCCGGCCGCCTCCTGCCGCGCCGCGGGAGCGGTGCTCGTCGTCAGCGTGCGGCGGTGCCGCGCGACGAGGCCGCGCAGGGTGAGCGGATGCTCCGCCGACGGGTGCCGCTCCGGCGGCTCGGGCTGCGGCAGGAAGCCGAAGAACGGGCTGGGCGTCGCGTCGTCGTCGTCGACCGCCGTGATCAGCAGCCTGGTGCGGGCCCGCGAGATCGCGCGCACGAACAGCCGCAGCTCATCGTGCAGCGCGCTGCGGCGACGGTCGAGCACACCGGGGACCACAGCGGGCTCACCCGCGCGAGCGGCGATGATCGCGTCGGCGAGGCGCCAGGTCTGCAGCATCCCGCCGCGCAGGCGTACGTTCGGCCAGACGCCGTCCTGCACGCCGGCGATCACGACGGCGTCGAATTCGGCGCCGAGCGCCGTCGCCGGGGTCAGCAGCGTCACACGACCCGGGCGCTCCGGCGACGACAGCGTGTCCTCGGGCACCTCGCTGCCGAGGATGTCCTCCACGAACTTCGCCGGCTTCTCGTTCGGCGTGCGCTCGACGAACCGCTTCGCCGCATCGAACAGGGCGACGAGCGCGTCCAGGGCGCGGGCGGTCTCGCCGCCGGTGGCCTGCATCGCGTTCTCGCGCCAGGCGTACTGCAGCTTGCGTCCGTCGACGGAGCGGGCTCCGTCCCAGGCGCGCCAGAGCAGGTCGTGTATGGTCTCGCCGGCAGCGGCGGCCGTGGTCATCTCGGCGAGCGTGTCCGCGAACCGCGCTGCGGCCCTGGCCTCGGCAGCATCGATCAGGGTGAGGTGCGCGGGCGTGGTCATCGCCTGTCGCAGGAGCTCGCGCGCGGGGGTGTTGCCGTCCTGCTCCAGTTCGAGGTGCCGCAGCCGGGCACGCAGCCGGCGCAGCCCGATCGCGTCCATCCCTCCGAACGGCGAGCGCAGCGCCTCTTCGAGCTCCTGTGCGGTGCGCTCGTCCACCGGGGTGAGCGCCATCCGCACGATGCCGACGATGTCACGCACGACGGACTCGTCGCCGAGCGGTCGCTGCACACCGGCGGCGCGCGTCGGGATCTCGCGCGCAGCGAGCTCGGTCTCGAGCTGCGCGACCTGCCGGGTGTCGTGCGCGATCACCGCCATCCGGTCCCAGCGGATGCCATCGGACAGGTGCCAATCGCGCATGACGCCGGCGATGCGGTCGACCTCTTCGTACGGCGAGGGGGCGATGAACGTCGTCACTGCGGCATCGTCGTCCGGGGCGGGAACAGGGGCGCGACGGTGATCGACCCGGCCTGCGGCGCCGATCGCCTGCGTCACGACGCGAGTGAGCGCCGTGAGCGACGGTGCCTGGCGGTGCGGGCCGTCGAGCACGCGCACGTCGCCGAGATCGGCGGCGAGCTGGGCGAACAGCTCGGGGCTCGCACCGCGGAAAGCGCCGGAGGAGATGTCGGGGTCGCCGAAGGCCAGCACCGCGATGCCGCGCGCACGCAGTGCGCGCACCATCGCCACGCCGCCGCGGGTGAGCTCCTGTGCGTCGTCGATCAGCACGACGCGCAGCGCGGCGAGCGGACCGAGGGTCGCGGCATCCGGCGGAATGCAGGATGCCGGTGGCCTCGGCGAGCAGGTCTGCGGCGTCGCGGTGAGCCGAGCGCAGCTGCGCCAGCACACGGTGGTAGTCGTCGAGGAACTCGCCCGCCGCCGCCCAGACCTCATCGCCGGCGGCAGGCAGTTCACCGGGCTGCACGCCCAGCTCGGTGCACTCCGCGAGGAACGCCCGCAGCTCGGAGCGGAAGCCCTTCGAGGACCGCACCGACGGCCCGAGCGCATCGGGCCAGGGCACCGTTCCGTCTTCGAGGTCGCCGGCCAGCAGCTCGGCGATGATGCGGTCCTGGTCGGCACCGGTGAGCAGCGCCGGCGGATCGTCCCCGGCACGCACCATCGCGCCGCGCACGAGCTGGAACGCGAAGGAGCCGACCGAGCGCGCCAGCGGACCGGGCGTCGCCTGACCGATGCGCACGCCGATTCGATCGCGCAGGCCTGTCGCGGCCTGCCGGCTGGGGGTGAGTGCGAGCACCTGCTCCGGTGCCAGCCCGCCGTCCAGCAGATGCACGACGCGCTCGATGAGCGCGGTCGTCTTGCCGGTGCCGGGCGCCCCGACGATGACACCGGATGCGTCGGCGTCCGCCGTCACGACGGCACGCTGCGCAGCATCCTCTGTCATGCCTTCGACACTATCTGCGGGCGACGACATCGTCGGGCGACGTCGGATGCCGTGCGTGTGCGCCCTCGGCGAAACCGGGCCGCGCGCCGGGACGTCCGCCGAGCCGTCACGATAGAGTTGCCAGCATCCGAGCAAGTCAGAGGAGCACGCGTGGAAATCCGCATCGGCATCGTCAACACCGGCCGTGAGCTGACCTTCGAGACCAGCACCGCAGCCGACGAGGTGCGCAGCACCATCTCGGCCGCGCTCGAGCAGGGCACGACCCACTTCACTCTCACCGACGTGAAGGGCAACGACTACATCGTGCCGACCGCGAACCTCGCCTACATCGAGCTGGGCACCGAGGAGTCCCGCCGCGTCGGCTTCGTCGCCTGACATGTACATCCTGCTGGCGCTCCTCGCGGCCTGCATCCTGGGCATCGGCCTGCACTACCTGCTGCCGTTCCGCCACCTGCGCGGCGTGGCCGTCACTCCGGCGATCGCCACGGCGGCCTCCGGCGTGATCTACACGGCGATGCAGTGGGCGGGCATCGCCGAGAGCAACGGCTGGCTGTGGCTCGCGAGCATCGGCGGCGGTCTGCTCATCGCCGCGATCGCCACCTGCCTGATCGCCGTCGTGCGGCACGCCGCCGATCAGAGGGCGCAGCAGGCCATCGGAGTCTGACGACCTGCCGGCTAGGAGGCGAGTCCCATCGCGTCCATGCGGCGGGCGTGCGCGCCCATCAGCTCGGTGTAGACCGGCTCGACCCGCTGCTCGTCCAGGGCGAGGCGCTCGGGGCGCAGCGCGCCGCGGCAGACGAGAAGGGTGTCGCCGACCAGGCGGCGCCCCCACATCGACAGCAGGGAGCGCCACTCCTCGTCGCTCTCGATCGTCTCCTGGATGATCGCGACGATCTCGCCTCCCGCGTCGTCCTCGCGGAGGATCTCGGCGACCCGCTCCCCCGTCTCGCCGTAGCTCGACGCGAGAGCGAGATAGAAGTCGTCGAGCATGCCGGCGGTCAGGTAGACCGCGAGCAGCGTCTCCTCCTGACGGGCGCCGATGGTCATGCGGCGGAAGTCGTCGAGGTTCTCGCGGAACGGCAGCATCAGCTCGGTGGGGTCCTCGCCGCGCTCGGTGATCACGCGGACGATGCCGCGATGCTTGTCGAGGGCCGCGCCGGCGGCGCGCGACAGCGCCTCCTTGCGAGCCAGTTCCGGCGTCGCACGGATGCCGCGGGTCAGGGTCTCGAAGTACCCGAGCTGCAGGTACGCGGCCTGGCCGAGGAAGCGGCTCAGCTCGGGTGCGAGCTCGGCGAAGTCGACGCGCGTCGCGTCGCCCAGGTCGCCCCGGCTGCGCACCGCGAGGGTGCGCCGGGGCTGGCTGCGCTTCTTCCAGAACCAGTTGACCACCCGCCCAGATTACCGGGGCGCGGCGCATGTCCGTGCGCGTGACTCGTCGGGTGATGACCCCCTCCGGTAGGCTGGTTCCCGTCCTGCCAGTGGAGCAGGACCCCGCGCCTGAGATCAGAGACGGCGTGGATCCGTTTACGAGGCGACTCCCGGGGTGCGACGACGCACAGCGCGGTCGCCGGACAGGCAACATACTGTGACTTCTTTCGCCGATCTCGGGATCGACCAGGACATCGTCGACGCACTCGCCGCCAAGGGCATCGTCGACGCGTTCCCGATCCAGGAGCAGACCATCCCCCTCGGCCTCCCCGGACAGGACATCATCGGCCAGGCCAAGACCGGCACCGGCAAGACCTTCGGCTTCGGCATCCCCGTGGTGCAGCGCCTGGGTCTGGACCCGGAGCCGGGCGTGAAGGCTCTCATCGTCGTGCCGACCCGCGAGCTGGCCGTGCAGGTCTACGAGGACATCGACCTGCTCACCTCGAATCGCTCCACCAGCGTCGTCGCCATCTACGGCGGCAAGGCCTACGAGGGCCAGATCGAGCAGCTCAAGGCGGGTGCGCAGATCGTGGTCGGCACTCCGGGCCGTCTGATCGATCTCGCCGGCCAGCGTCTGCTCGACCTGTCGAACGCTGCCGAGGTGGTGCTCGACGAGGCCGACAAGATGCTCGACCTCGGTTTCCTCGCCGACATCGAGAAGATCTTCCAGAAGGTCCCCGCCGGTCCGGCACACACAGCTGTTCTCCGCCACGATGCCCGGCCCGATCGTCGCCCTCGCACGCCGGTTCATGACCAACCCGATCCACATCCGTGCGAACGACCCCGACGAGGGGCTCACGCAGGCGAACATCAAGCACCTGGTCTACCGTGCGCACGCCCTGGACAAGGACGAGATCATCGCCCGCATCCTGCAGGCCGAGGGCCGCGGCAAGACCGTGATCTTCACCCGCACGAAGCGCGCCGCGCAGAAGCTGGTCGATGAGCTGAGCGACCGCGGCTTCAACGTCGGCGGCGTGCACGGCGACATGGGACAGGATCAGCGCGAGCGCTCGATGGCCGCGTTCAAGGCGGGCAAGAAGGACGTCATGGTCGCCACCGATGTGGCCGCCCGGGGAATCGACGTGAACGACGTCACGCACGTCATCAACCACACGATTCCCGATGAGGAGAAGACGTACCTGCACCGCGCCGGCCGCACCGGACGCGCCGGCAAGACCGGCATCGCGATCACGTTCGTCGACTGGGAGGACCTGCACAAGTGGGCCCTCATCAACCGGGCTCTCGAGTTCGGTCAGCCTGAGCCCGTCGAGACCTATTCGTCGAGCCCGCACCTCTACGAGGAGCTGAACATCCCCGCCGGCACCAAGGGCCGCCTCGTCACCGCTCCCAAGGCCGAGAAGCCGGCCGGCGAGCGCCGCCAGCGTCAGCCGCAGAAGGCGGCGGATGCTGCCGCGGAGGGCACCAGCGAGGGCACCACGAAGCGTCGCCGCCGTCGTCGCCGGGCCACCGAGCCGGTCGGCTCGACGTTCGCCGAGGGCACGGATGCCGCAGTCGCGGCGCCCACTGAGACCGACGGTGCGGACCGCGACGCGGAGGGCGCCGGCACTCACGACGGCGACACCACGCACGAGCACCACGACGGCAAGCCGGCGCCGCAGCGGCGCCGCCGTCGCCGCCGTTCCGGTGGAGCGGCCCCCAGCGGGGCCTGACCTGCGTCCGGTCTGGATGAAGCTCAATCGTGAGCAGCGGGACTTCCTCGCTTTAGGACTTGGTCAGTGGGGTGGGCCCGCGCGAATCAACGATCTGGTCGCCCGCGTCATCGGTTATGACGACGCGGGCGCGTTCTGCGCCGATCACGACCGCCTGCGCGGCGCCCTGCGCTCGGAGGAGCCGCTCGACGCTCGAGACACGTTGCGTGCGCTGATCGCTGTAGAACTCGTGTTCGTCGACGACCTGTTCGGCGCGGGCGTTGATTGGGAGACCGTTACGGGCCTGTCTGATGCTGAAACAGCCGCGATGCTGCGCGCAATTCAACGCGCGCGTTTGCATTAGCGGGCACCCGCCGGTGGATACACCAGCGTGACCAGCACCACCGAGATGATCATGAGCAGGAACCACGAGGTGAGCTTGCTCGGTGAGACGAGCTCCCAGCCGTCCGCCTGATTCGGATACGACCAGGCGCCCGCCCAGGTGCCGATGTTCTCGGCGGCGTAGATGAACACCGCGACCCCTGCGAACACCGCCAGCAGCGGCAGTCGCAGGGTCACCCGCCACGACCGCGCGTACATCCGGGTCGGGAGCCAGAGCACGACGACCGCGACGATCAGCACCCAGCGCAGGTCGATCCAGAAGTGGTGCGCGAAGAAGTTCGCGTAGATCGCCGCGGCGAGGACGACGGTGAGCCAGCGCCGCGGATAGCGGGTGAAGCCCAGATCGAACAGCCGGTGCACGCGCACCATGTACGACCCGACCGCGCCGTACATGAACCCGCTGAACAGGGGCACCGCGCCGAGATGGAGAAAGCCGCCCGCGGCGTACTGCCACGACCCGACGTCCGTCTTGAACAACTCCATGACGGTGCCGGTGAGGTGGAAGATCACGATCACCCACAGCTCCCGGCCGGTCTCCAGACGGAATGCGATCATCACGACCTGGATCAGCACCGCGGCGATCGTGAGCGCGTCGTTGCGGGCGAGCAGCGCGTCATCCGGATACCAGAGGCGAGCGGCGATGATGAGCACCAGCAGCGACGCCCCGAAGATGCACGCCCACGCCTGCTTGAGCAGGAAGACGGCGAACTCGATCAGCCGGGCGCGGCTGCCGTGATGCGGCGCCCCTTGGAGCACGCGTCTCGCGACGACGTCGATACGGCGTTCGAGAGAGGTGCCCCACTGCATGCGAGGAGGCTACGGGGCGAACCTGCACGGTAGCCCGGGAGGTTCGTCTCGCCGCATTCGACGACCGGGGTGAGGGAGGCCCGCACCGCCGGAACCGCCCGCAGTGATGGTCCCCGCTTCGCGCGGCTGAACGTTGCACGTGCTACGCGGATATGCGCCGCGCGAGCAGAGAACAGTAGCGCGAGCGCGATGGCCCGCAGAGAACAGCCGCGCCCGCGGAGAACAGCAGCGTGATCAGGCCGGGTACCGCCGGCGACGAGCCGGTGCCGCGGGCGACCAGGCGCTCGAGCATGTCCTCGCCGGTGGTGTTCTCGCCCGGCACATTGGGCTTTCCGGCGCCGTGGTAGTCGCTCGAACCGGTGACGATCAGGTCGCGCCTGGCAGCGATCTCGCGCAGCATCCGCTTGCCCTGCTCGGTGTTCTCGCGATGCTCGATCTCGAAGCCGGCGAGCCCGGCGTCGATGAGACGCTCGAGGAACGGCGCGGGCATCATCCGGTCGCGTCCGGCGGTGGCGGGATGGGCGATGATCGCGACTCCCCCGGCATCCGTGATCAGGCGCACCGCGGTGAGCGGGTCGGGCGCGTAGTGCGGCTCGTAGTACCCGGTGCGAGGATGCAGGATTCCGTCGAAGGCCTCCCCGCGGTCGACCACGATGCCCCGCGCGATCAGCGCGTCGGCGATGTGCGGGCGGCCGATCGTGGCATCCGCAGAGGTCTGCCCGAGCACGTCGTCCCAGGTCAGGTCGTAGTCCCTCGAGATGTTCCGCACGATGCGCTCGGCACGACCGATGCGATCGTCGCGGATGCGATTCGTCTCGGCGACCAGTGCGGCGTCCGTCGGATCGAACAGGTAGCCGAGCACGTGCACGCTGCGCCACTCGTGCTTCGCCGACAACTCCATGCCGGGGATGAACGTCATGCCGAGCGCGACGGCCTCGTCGCCGGCCTCGTCCCACCCCGTGGTGCGGTCGTGATCGGTCAGCGCGACGGTGCGCAGACCATGCGCGTGCGCCTGACGGACCACCTCTGCGGGCGTCTCGGTGCCGTCGGAGTGGTTCGAGTGCAGATGGAGGTCGCCGGGACCGGCGATCCGCGGGCGCCCGTGGTCATCCTCCGAGCGTACTCACCCGCCGCGATCAGGGGCGTCACAGCGCGAAGCCGTAGGCTCGAGAGGATGTTCCGACTTCTGGGTCTGCTGCTGACCGTGCTCTACGCGATCGCCGCGGCCGTCGTCGTGTGGCCGCAGTTCTTCCGGCTCGAGCAGACCTTCCCGTTCGCCCAGCTCGTGGCCTCGCGCGGAGCCCTGCTGCTCGCCTTCGCCGTGGTCGGCGCGCTCTCGCTGCTGCTGATGATCGCGCGGCCGCTGCGCGGCTTCGCGGCCTCCCTGCTGGTCGTCTCGATCCTCGCCGGCGGCGCGATCGGCGTGATCGGAGCGGTCCGCGGGCTCTCCGGAGGGTCCCTGCCCGAGAAGACCGAGGGGAGCGTGCGCGTGATGACATGGAACACCCGTGGTGAGGCCGCTTCCGCCGACCGGATCGCGCGCACGGCGCTCGACCAGAAGGCCGACATCGTCACCCTCCCCGAGACCGCGGAGGGCGTCGGAGAGCGGATCGCCGTGCTGATGCGCGAGAGCGGCCGGCCGATGTGGGTGCACAACGTCAACATCCGCCCCGACGTGCAGAACGGTCCGCAGGCATGGCAGACCACGGTGCTGATCTCGCCCGAGCTCGGCGACTACTCGGTGATCAAGTCGTCGACGGACGGCTCGAGCAACACCGGATCGGTGCCGAGCGTGGTCGCGATGCCGGTCGACGGGCAGGGTCCGACCGTGGTCGCCGTGCACGCCGTCGCGCCTCGCCAGGAGGCGATGGACCGGTGGCGCACCGACCTGCGCTGGATCGCGGATCAGTGCCCGAAGGGCGACTTCATCCTCGCCGGTGATTTCAACGCCACGGTCGACCACATGGCGCGTCTCGGCGTCGGCGGGGGCGACATGGGCCACTGCCGCGATGTCGCCACGCGCACCGGGACGGGCATGTGGGGCACCTGGCCGAGCAGCATCCCCGCACTGCTCGCGGCACCCATCGACCACATCATGGCGAGCGCCAACTGGACGCCCACCGGCTCGGTCGTCATCGACGACGCCGCCGGCTCCGACCATCGCGCGCTGGTGGCGCAGCTCGAGCCCGCACGCTGACGCGTTTCGTCTCTGCGTTTCGACTCGCTTTCGGCTCGCTCGACGACCATCGCGCGCTCAGCAACCGGCGACCGGTGACCGGCGACCGGTGAGAGGATGGATGCATGAGTACCCCCGCAGACGGCGACGCGATCGCCGACACCGCCGACGCCGCCGTCGTCGAGGAGAAGACCAACCGGCGTCAGCCGTTCCCCCAGGGCTTCCTGGACACGATCTCGACCGGCTGGGCCGAGCGCACCGAGTCGCTGCCCGCCGCACGTGCGCAGGCGCCCTATGCCTCCGCCCGCCGCGACGCCGTGTCCAAGGCGTTCCCCGGTAAGCGCCTCGTGGTGCCCGCAGGCTCTCTCAAGCAGCGCAGCAACGACACCGACTACCCGTTCCGCGCGCACTCCGCCTTCGCGCACCTCACCGGGTGGGCCACCGACTCCGAGCCCGACTCGATCCTCGTCTTCGAGCCGACCGCCGACGGGCACGACGTCACGCTGTACTTCCGCGAGCGCGCCGACCGCACCACCGCCGAGTTCTACTCGGATGCGACGATCGGCGAGTTCTGGATCGGGCCGCGGCCGTCGCTGGCCGGCGTCGCCGCCGATCTCGGCGTGGCCACCGCGCATCTGGACGGCTTCGCCGCGGGCGACGACGACCTCGTCGTGGACGCCGACGACGACCTGACCCGGCTCGTCTCCGAGCTGCGCCTGGTCAAGGACGAGTACGAGATCGCCGAGATGAAGCACGCGGTCGCCGTCACCGCGGCCGGCTTCGACGACGTGATCCGCGATCTGCCCCGCGCCGTCGAGCACCCCCGCGGCGAGCGCATCGTCGAGGGCATCTTCCACCAGCGCGCCCGCAGCGATGGCAACTGGGAGGGCTACGACACGATCGCGGCATCCGGCCCGCACGCCTGCTACCTGCACTGGACCCGCAACGACGGCGCCGTGATCCCGGGCGACCTGATCCTCATCGATGCCGGTGTCGAGACCGACAGCCTCTACACCGCCGACATCACCCGCACGCTGCCGGTGTCCGGCACGTTCACCGAGGTGCAGCGCCGCGTGTACGAGACCGTGCGGGAGGCGGCGGATGCCGCGTTCGCGGCAGCCCGTCCCGGGGTGAGGTTCCGCACCGTGCACGAGGCCGCGATGAAGGTCATCGCGGAGCGGACGGCCGAGTGGGGCGTGCTGCCGGTGAGCGCCGAGGAAGCGCTCGACGCCGACAAGGGCGGCCAGCAGCGCCGTTACATGGTGCACGGCACGTCGCATCACCTCGGCCTGGATGTGCATGACTGCGCGCAGGCCCGCCGCGAGATGTACTACGACGGCGAGCTGCAGGCCGGCATGGTGTTCACGATCGAGCCCGGTCTGTACTTCCAGATCGACGACGTCACCGTGCCCGAGGAGCTGCGCGGCATCGGCGTGCGCATCGAGGACGACATCCTGATGACCGAGGACGGCCCGGTGAACCTGTCGGCCGGCATCCCGCGCACGGCCGACGAGGTCGAGGCCTGGATCGCCCGGACGCAGGAGGGATGATGGCCGGCCTCACCGGGTGGCACATGCTGTTCATCGTGCCGTTCATCTGGGCGATCGTCGCCGCGATCGTCGGCCTGGTCGTCTACTTCGCCGTGCGCTTCGCGGTACTGCACGCGCTGAAGGCGCACACCCGCTGGGTGGATGCGGGCAAGCCCGCCTCGGGTGCGGCCGCTGCCCCCTATCCGCCGGCCGGCCCGGCGCAGGGCCCGACCGCGCCGCCGCAGGCGCCCGGCGCGCCGCCGCAGGCGTGACCGACGACGCACGGATGCACGACGGCCAGCTGGCTCTGGAGAACCGGCTGGCCGTCGCGTTGATCTCGGCCTCTGTACCAGAGGCGCAGGCGATGCCGGTGCGCAGACTGCCCTCACCGGGCACGGTGAACGCGCTGTTCCGCATCGGTGAGGGGCTGGTCGCGCGCTTCCCCTCGTGTCCACCCCTCTCGCGGAGGTGCGGGCCGAGGCCGAGCGGATGGCCGAGTTCGCCGAGGTCTCCCCGTGCCCGCACCCCGTCCGGTGCGCGTCGCCGACGCGTCGGCGGAGTACCCGTCGGCGTGGATGGTCACGACCTGGGTGGACGGCGAGACTGCGGAGGAACTCTCGGATACCCGGCATCCGCTGCTCGCCGGCGATCTCGCGGGCCTCATCGTCGCGCTGCGGGGCGAGCCGCTGCGCGGCCGGTCCTTCGACGGGAAGGGTCGCGGCGGGGAGCTGACCGATCACGATGAGTGGGTGCAGATGTGCTTCGACCGCAGCGGGCATCTGCTCGACGTCGATGCCGGACGCGCTCTGTGGGCGCGGCATCCCGCATCCGGGAGTCGAGGTGATGTCGCACCGCGACCTGATCCCGCCCAATCTGCTGATCTCACCGGACGGGCGCCTGTCGGGAGTGCTCGACACCGGATCGTTCGGCCCGGTCGACCCGGCGCTGGATCTCGTCGCCGCCTGGCACCGTTTCGAGGCCGATGACCGCGAGGTGCTGCGATCGCGCATCGGCTCGGATGACGCCGAGTGGCGGCGCGGAGCCGCGTGGGCACTGCAGCAGGCGGTGGGCCTCGGCTGGTACTACGAGCGCTCGAACCCGCCGATGGCGCGCCTCGGCCTGCGCACGATGGCGCGACTGCTCGCCGCAGACGATCTCAGCGGCTGACCGGCGGCCGCACGGGTCAGCGAGACACCCGATTCGTCGTGAGCGCGCCCCTCAGCGCGGGTGTCTCAGGCGTGAGCGAGTGGCTCGTGTCCGTGCGGGGCCGCGCCTGACCACGCGGGCGCCCTCCCCTACGCTGTGTTCCGTGGACACCGAGCACCCGCTGACCGGCGGCAACGCGACCGCTTCCGTCGTGCGGATCGGCGCGACGGTGCGGAAGCCGTGGACGGCGAAGACGGCGCTCGTGCAAGATCTCGTCGAGCACGTCCGGGCTCGGGGCGTCGATGCGCCCGCCCCGCTCGGTCGTGACGAGCAGGGGCGGCAGATCCTGGAGTTCGTGCCGGGAGCGGGACCCGAGGTGCTCGACACCGACGACCTGAACCGGATCGGGCGCATGGTTCGCGGCATCCATGACGCGGCGGCCTCGTTCCCATTCCGCACGACGGATGCCTGGGACGTGCTGCTTCCGGCACCGGATCAGCCGGAGCTGATCTGTCACGGAGACGTGGCCCCGTGGAACCTGATCGTCGGCGACCGCTGGGTGTTCATCGACTGGGACGGCGCAGGGCCCAGCACCCGGCTGTGGGACCTGGCGTACTCGGCGTCGGCGTTCACGCTGAACGATCCCGCACAGGACCCGCAGGACGCCGGCGCCCGACTGGCCGCGTTCATCGCCGGTTACGACGCCGACGATGGGATGAGATCGCTTCTCCCTGCTGCGATGGCTCAGCGCACAGCGGCGATGCTCCGGATGCTCGGGCAGGCGCACGACCGCGGCGAGGAGCCGTGGGGGTCGATGTACGTCGAGGGTCACGGTGCCCACTGGCGCGCGGTGACCGAGTACGTGCGCGCGCACGAAGCCGTGTGGCGGGATGCTCTGGGCTGACCGCCGCGAGACGTGGCACGGGCGCGCGGCGGCGCTCGAGCTCGAGCGGAGCGGAGCGATGCTGGGGCGGAGCACCGCGCGAGCGGAGCACCGCGCGGGGGGCGGAGCATCGCGCGAGCGGAGCGCCACGCGGGGGCGGAGCATCGCGCGAGCAAGGCGCTGCGCGAGCGGGGTTTCGCACGCGCCGGACATCGCACAGGCAGGAACTCGCGCGAGGCGGCCCGACGATAGGCTCGGCAGCGTGACGCCCGCCATGACCGATCGACTCGTGGAGACCGCAGACGGCCGCGTGCTGCACACGATGAGCCTCGGTGCGGGCGACGACCTGGTCGTGCTCGAGGCCGGCCTCGGCATCAGCGGGCGGTACTGGGGGCCGGTGCAGCAGCAGGTCGCGCGGTCGGCGCGCGTGGTCGCCTACGAGCGAGCGGGGTACGGCACCAGCACGCCGGGTCCGGCGCGGCACCGCGACCTCGCGGGACTGACGGACGACCTGCAGGCGGCGATCGAGAGTGAGGCGCACCGGCGGCTCGTGCTCGTCGGGCACAGCTGGGGCGGTCCGATCGTGCGGACGCTGGCCGCGCGACTCGCCGTTGCCGGCTCGCCGCCGGCGGGCCTCGTTCTGGTGGATCAGAGCGATGAGCATGCTGCCGACCTCTACGTCTCACCGATGATGCGCTGGTCATCCGCCTCCCAGGCGAAGCTGATGCCGCCGCTCGCGCGGATGCGGCTGCTCGCCCCGCTGATGCGCTCGACGCTCACCGGACTGCCGGAGCCGTGGCGCACCGCCGCTGCAGACGCCTCTGCCACGGTTGCGGCAGCGCGGGCCGCGGCCGCCGAGCTGAGTCACGTCGCGGACGGCGTCCAGCAGCTGATGGAGGCATCGCCGGATCTGAGCGGGGTCCCAGTCACCGTCCTCTCCGGCGCACGCAGCACCTTCGCCGACCGGCGGATGCGCGCGCGGCTGGTCGCGGCGCACCGAGAGACCGCGCGCGCACTCGATGCGAGGTTCGTCGTGGCCGAGCGCTCCGGCCATCTGATCCCGGTCGCCGAACCCGAACTCATCGCGACGGAAGCCGTCGCGCACTTCCGGTGAGAAACGAACACATCTCGAGCAGCGGCAGCTGCTCGACGACATCGTCGAGTCCGTACGTGAGATCGAGACCACCCTGGCCGAGTTGCAGGCGGCCCGCGACGGCCTGCTCGCCCTCGCCACCCAGTTCGTCCTCGCGGCCGCCGAGGCCAGCGACGGCGCTGACAGCGGCGACCTGACCCTGCGGGCCGTGGCCGCCGAGCTCGGCGCGGTGCAGCACGTGTCGACGTCCTCAAACACCACACACCCTGGCACGTCCGCCAACTCGACGCCGGAAAGCTGGAATGGACCAGCCGCACCGGCCTGATCTACATCGACCGGCCACCCCCACAGAACACGGTCACCTTCGCCGAAGAACGGCCGCACCTTTCTAGTCACCGAGGTGTGCGCGCAGCGCGTGGCGCAGATCAACTGCGTCCGTGAACCGATGGGCGTGCAAGCCCGCCGCAACCGCACCGGCGACGTTCGTCGCGGAGTCGTCGATGAAGAAGATCTCGTCGGGCGCGCATCCGAGTGCCTCGATGACGTGCGCGAACACTCGCGCATCAGGCTTCGCATGCCCGATCTCGGCGGAGTTGAAGATCGGGTCGAAGGCGCCTGTGAGTCCGAGTGCCGAGGTCTCTTCGGCGATCGTGTCGGTGCCGTTGGTGAGGATCGCAGTGCGGATGCCGCGATCGCGGATCTCTGCGGCGAGCGCGAGCACGTCCGGATCGACGTGCGCCTGCTGTGCGCCCCACTGCATCGCAGCCTCAGCGCTGCCGATCGCCTCGCCGACGGCGGACACCCAGTCGGCACGGGGCAGCCGGCCTGTGACGAGCATGCCGGCGAGCCGCGGTTCGAAAGCGACTCGAGCGAGCTCCCCCGCAGCGACTCCGTGTCGCCGCTCGATGTCCGCCGTGACCTCGGGATCGAAATGCCGGATCACGCCGTCGAGGTCGAAGAGAACGGTCGTGATCATCCGTCCATCCTGCCCGAGAAGCCCGCGACCACCTCGACCTTGAACCCCGCCGCGTTCTCCAGCCAGCCGGCGTAGTGGTCTGCGCCGCCGGCATGCGGATACCGGTCCGCGTACAGCGGCTGCCAGCCGTGAGCCCCGGCAACCGCCATCAGCGCGTCCACGGCATCCCGCGAGCCTCCGTGGAAGGCCAGATGGTTCATCCCGGCGTGGTGGAACCCGGCCGTGATCACTGCATTCCGCGATACCGCGCCGTGCGCAGCTCGACGGTCCAGACATCGCGCTCCGGCATCCCGAGCCGCTCGGCCACCTCGACCTCGGCCTCGATGTCGTACGGCACGCGCACGAACTGGATGCCGAAGGGCGCGACGTCCTCCACGCCGAGAAGGCCCTCGAGGATGACGTACGACGGCGTCGGCTCGTCCAGTGGATTTCCCACGCTCCCGACGTTGAACAGCGTCCGGCCGCCTTCGGACTCGATGTAGGCGTCGTGGATGTCCGCATAGCCGACCACATCGGGAGCCGGGCCGTCGCCGGTCATCGCCGTGTTCTCGAACATCGCGGCGAACTGCTCCGGCGTGTGGTGGAAGTGCACCCGCTTGTGCGGGCTCTCCGCCGACGCGTGGAACAGCCGGATCCGCCGTCCGCTCATCATCAGGTCGTGGCTGAGCGGCAGATCCTGCAGCCAGGCGCGGCTCGAACCAGACAGCTCATCGCGCCACCAGACCAGCCCTTCCGAGGCGTCGTCGGCGATGCCGGGCAGGAAGTCGTCCCAGTTGCCGCGCACATTCACCGCGCATGCCTCACGGCAGCGCTGCACGGCCGCCTCGCCGCGCGGTCCCTTCCCCGCCGTGTCGCCCAGGTTGACTATCTGCTCGATCCCGCGGTGGTGGATGTCGGCGAGCACCGCGTCGAGCGCCCCGAGATTGCCGTGCACGTCGGAGATGAGGGCGATGCGATCCACCCGTCCATCGTGTCACGCCGCCGACGTCAGGAACTCCGCCACGAGCGGCGCGAGCGCCGCCCCGATCTCGGATGCCGAGCGTTTGCGACCCTTCACCTCGAAGGAATGCCCGCCTCCTTCGACCCATTCGAGCCGGGCGTCCTGGCACGACGCCACCGCCGCTTCGAGCTGCGACGGCGGCTGGATGAACGGGTCGTTCGTGCCGGACAGGAACAGCTGTGGCGGGACGATCGCCGGAAGATGCTCGACGCGCGGCTTGTCGGGCCTCCCGGGCGGGTGCAGGGGATATCCGAGGTACACGAGCCCGTCCACGTCGAGTCCCTCGGCGACCGCCATCGAGGCCATCCGCCCGCCGTACGACCTGCCGGACGCGAACACGCGCGCCTCCGGCACCTGAGCACGCGCCCAGGCGACGACACCGCGCCAGGTCGTGATCGCCTGCGCGGCCGGGCCCGGCATCCGCCTGCCTGCGTCCACGTAGGGGAAGTTGAACCGCAGCGTCGAGAATCCCTCGGCACGGAGCGCCTCGAAGAATCCGAGCAGGAACGGATGATCCATCCCCGTGCCCGCACCGTGTGCGATCGCCACGACGTCGCCGCCGTCCACCGGCTCCCAGGCGGCCGACACCGTCTCCGCAGGCAGATCGACGGGGATCCTCATGTCCGGAGGAACGGGATCGCGAACGGAACCCGCATGACCTTCCCGCTCGCGGCCGGAGACCTCATCGTCCCTCGTCGTGCTTGTCCGCGCCACCGCCGGATTCCTGTTCCGGTGCCGATGCGAAGTCGGCGTCCTGCTCAGGCCCGGCGGGCGGCTCATCCGGAGCATCCTCGGACCCCGGAACCGGCGGCGCGGGCATGGGGGGCAGCGGAGGTGCCGCAGGAGGCTGCGGGGCCGAGGCCGGCTGCGCCGTGGCATCCGCCGGCTGCGACGGACCGGATGCCGGATCCTGTGTGCCCGTCGTCGGCTGAGCGTTCGACCCGTCCGATGCGATCCGCTCGCCGTACCTCGGCGGTTCGTCGAGGTTGACGGCGGGGCGCACCGGCTCGGCTCGCGTCGACGCGCCGACCACCTGACGCGCCTTCGCCAGCGACGCCGACTGCACGCGCACCTCGTAGTGATCCGCGGCGAGCTGCGTGACGCTCGCGAAGTCGCGGCGGCGCCGCACGATCGCGAACGAGATCAGGCTCATGATCATGCCGAGTGCGACGCCGATGAACACGAATCCGAGGAAAAGCGTGATCGGGGCGTTCGGGTTGCCGAACAGCATGATCGCCGAGAGGAAGAGCCCGATGAGGACGCCGTTGATGGCGCCGGATCGCGCGGCCATCGCGTAGCCGAGCCGTCCGGTGACGCGCTCGATGGTGCGCACGCCCATGCCCACGATCGCGATGTCGCGAGCGGGCACCTCACCGGCGATCAGCTTCGAGACCGTCTTCTGAGCGCTCTCGTAGTCACGCACCGAGAAGACGATCTCTCCCACATCGGTGCCGTTCGCCGGTCGGTTCAGCATGCTCATGCGGCCATTGTTCCATGTCGACTTCTGGAGCACCCGGGCACGGCGGATGCTTCCGCTGAGGGCGCAACCGCCCGCGCACTACTCTGGTTCCGTGAGCACACAACGGGTTTTCGTCGCGCGCCTGGCGGGCTGCGCCGTCTTCGACCCCGTGGGCGACCGGCTCGGCAAGGTCCGGGACGTCGTCATCGTGTATCGAAGTTCCGCCGCGCCCCGTGTGATCGGCCTGGTCGTGGAGATCCCCGGTCGCCGTCAGGTGTTCCTGTCGATCGGCAGGGTCACGTCCATCCGCGCGGGTCAGGTCATCTCGACCGGCCTCATCAACGTGCGCCGGTTCCAGCCGCGCCCCGGTGAGGTGCGGGTGCTCGCCGAGTACCTCGGCCGGCAGGTCGCGTTCGCCGACGGCAGCGGCACCGCCGTGGTCGAGGATGTCGCGATCGAGCAGGACCGGCACGGCGAGTGGGCCATCGCCCAGCTGTTCCTGCGCAAGCCGAAGACCAGCGCCTCGCCGTTCGCCAAGGGGCCGACGACCTTCGCGGCATGGAACGAAGTGGCTGAGCAGCGCACTCCCGGCGCGGCGCAGTCCGCCGAGCAGCTGGTCGCCAGCTACTCCGAGCTGCACGCCGCCGACCTGGCGACCACGCTGCTCGATCTTCCCGAGCAGCGCATGATCGAGGTCGCCGAGGAGCTGCCGGACGAGCGTCTCGCCGACGCCCTCGAGGAGATGCCCGAGGACGATCAGATGGGCATCCTCGACCGGCTCGGAGACGAGCGCGCGGCCGACGTGCTCGACGAGATGGAGCCCGACGACGCGGCCGACCTGCTCGCCCAGCTGCCGCCGGAGCGCCTCGAGCAGCTCCTCGCGCTGATGGAGCCGGAGGAGGCCGAGGACGTGCGGATGCTGCTGCGCTACGGCCCCGACACCGCCGGCGGACTCATGACGCCGGAGCCGATCATCCTGTCCGCCGACGCGACCGTCGCGGAGGCACTCGCCCTCATCCGGCGGCACGAGCTGCATCCCGCCCTCGCCGCCGGCGGTGTTCGTCACCCTGCCGCCCTTCGAGACCCCCACCGGACGCCTGCTCGGCCTCGTGCACTTCCAGCGGATGCTGCGCTACCCGCCGCACGAACGACTCGGCGCGATCGTCGACGACAGCCTTGAGCCGGTGCCGGCCACGGCGTCCGCCGCCGAGGTCGCGCGCATGCTCGCCAGCTACGACCTGGTGTCGCTGCCCGTCGTCGACACCGCGCACCGCCTGGTCGGCGCGGTCAGCATCGACGACGTGCTCGACTACCTGCTGCCCGACGACTGGCGCACCCATGACGCGGACGAGACCGCAGCAGGAGGTGCACGATGATGGCCCGCGAGCCCCGCCTCGACAAGCCGCTGGACCGGGGCGTCGCCGCTCGTCCCTCCGCGTCCTCGCGCGACAGGTTCGGACGGTTCACCGAGTGGGTGGCCCGCGCCATGGGCACCCCGACCTTCCTGCTGATCCTGACGCTGTTCTGCGCCGCGTGGATCGCGTGGAACACGATGATGCCCGAGAACCTGCGATTCGACGACGCAGCGCTGGGCTTCACCGCGCTCACCCTCATGCTGTCGCTGCAGGCGTCGTACGCCGCCCCGCTCATCCTGCTCGCGCAGAACCGGCAGGATGACCGCGACCGGGTGCAGATCGAGCAGGATCGGCAGCGCGCCGAGCGCAACATGGCAGACACCGAATACCTGGCCCGCGAGGTCGTGGCGCTGCGCATCGCGCTCGAGGAGCGCAGCGCGCAGACCGTGACCCGCGACGTGCTCCGGCAGGAGCTGAAGGCGCTGCTCGGCGAGCTCGAGGCCTCACGCGACGACGATCAGGAGAACGCGCAGTGACAGCAGCCGACAGTGTCCGGCGGGCGGTCGCCGCCGTCACGGACCCCGAGCTGCGCCGACCGATCGGCGACCTCGACATGGTGCGCGACGTGTCGGTCGACGGCACGACGGCGAAGGTCTCGATCGTGCTCACGATCGTCGGATGCCCCGCCGCGCAGCGCATCGAGCAGGACGTCCGGGACGCCGCAGCATCGGTGCCCGGGATCGACGAGGTGACGGTCGACGTCGGCGTGATGACGCCGGAGGAGCGCCGGGCGCTCACCGAGAAGCTGCGTGACGGCCGCCCGGCCAGGCAGATGCCGTTCGGCCCCGACTCGCTGACCCGCGTGATCCTGGTCTCCAGCGGCAAGGGCGGAGTGGGCAAGTCGACGGTGACCGCCAACCTGGCTGTGGCCCTCGCCGCGCGCGGCCTGCGTGTGGGCCTCATCGACGCCGACGTGCACGGCTTCTCGATCCCGGGACTGCTCGGCATCGAGCCCGGCACCCAGCCGACCCGCATCGACGACCTCATGCTGCCCCCGGTGGCGCACGATGTGAAGACCATCTCGATCGGGATGTTCCTGCGCGAGGGCGAGCAGGTGGTGGCCTGGCGCGGACCGATGCTGCACCGCACCGTGACGCAGTTCCTCACCGACGTGTTCTTCGGAGACCTCGACGTGCTGCTCGTCGACATGCCGCCGGGAACCGGCGACATCGCCATCTCGATCGGTCAGATCCTGCCGCACGCGGAGGTGCTCGTCGTGACGACGCCGCAGCCGGCGGCCGCAGAGGTCGCGATCCGCAGCGGACTGGTGGCCCGGCGCACGGGCCAGCGCGTGATCGGCGTGGTCGAGAACATGGCTGCGCTCGCACTGCCGGACGGCACGGCCCTCGACCTGTTCGGTTCCGGCGGCGGCGCCCAGGTCGCGGAGGCGCTCGAGGTGCCGCTGCTGGCGTCCATCCCGCTCAGCCCCGCGCTGCGCGTGGGAGGGGACGCCGGGATGCCGGTGGTCCTGGGCGAGCCGCAGGACGCCTCTGCTCGGGCGATCAGCGCCCTCGCGGAGACCGTCGCCGGGCAGGGTCGCAGCCTGGCCGGGCGCTCACTGCCGTTCGCGCCGCGCTGATCTCAGGTGGCCTCGTCGTCGAAGGGCGGCGGAGTCGCACGGTCGAAGCGGGGACGCGTCAGGGTTGGCGCGGCCGCGGTCTCGGTGACGGTGGCGGCCGCCGCAGCGCCTGCTGCCGCCGCGGCGGGTGCTGCGGGGTGGGCTCGTCGAGCAGCGCCTCGCGGATGATCCGGCGCGGGTCGTACTGACGCGGGTCGAGCTTGCGCCAGTCGATGTCGTCGATCTCGGGTCCCATCTCCTCCCGCATCCGCCCCTTGGTGTCGCGGATGTACTCGCCGGCCTGTCGCACGAACTTGGCGAACTTCTCAGCGAGCGCGGGAAGGCGCTCCGGACCGACGATCAGCACAGCGACCACGCCGATCAGCAGCAGCTTCTCGAAGGTGAGCCCGAAATCCATCTCCCCAGGCTACCCGCCGCGCCTGACCTTTCGATCCGGAATCGACGCATATTCTTGGGTAATCCCCCGGCCCTCTGGAGACAGTCATGAGCGATCACGATGCGAACGCCCGATTCGTCCGCGAGACCATCGTCGAACCCACCGCCATCGCCCGGGCCCGCGCCCACGCGATCGAGCTCGGGGCCGCGCCTCTGAGTCCGGCGATCGGCGCCCAGTGCGCCGTCCTGGCCGCGTCAGTCGCTGCCAGGTCGATCATCGAGGTGGGCACCGGCGCCGGCGTCTCGGGCCTGTGGCTGCTCCGCGGCGCGCCGCAGGCGGTGCTGACGACCATCGACAACGAGCCCGAGCACCTGGGTGCCGCCAGGCAGTCCTTCGCCGACGCCAAGATCCCCGCGGCCAGGGCGCGCTTCATCACGGGTCGCGCATCGGGTGTCCTGCCGCGCATGAATGAGGGCTCCTACGACATCGTCCTCATCGACGCGGACCCCGAGAACGTCATCGAGTACGTCGAGCACGGGCTGCGGCTGGTGCGCACCGGCGGGCTCGTGCTCGTGCCCCGAGTGCTCGCGGGCGGCAGGGCTGCAGACCCCGTGCAGCGCGATGCCGTGACGACCGCCTACCGCTCGCTGCTCCAGGAGACGCAGGAGTCGGCGGCGGTGCTCGCCGCGATCAACTCCGCCGGCGAGGGCCTGCTGCAGCTCTCGCGAGTGTCGGAGTAGACGACCACGACGCAGAAGAGGAGCGACGGATCATTCCGTCGCTCCTCTTCACGTGACAGGTCAGGCTGCGCTCACGACGGCACCGAGCACGTCGTGGAGCTCCTTCGCTTCAGCGTCGTTGACGGAGACGACCAGGCGTCCGCCGCCCTCGAGCGGAACCCGCACGATGATGAGGCGGCCCTCCTTCACGGCCTCCATCGGCCCGTCGCCTGTCCTCGGCTTCATCGCTGCCATCGTGGCTTCCTTTCCTCGGTGGTATGGGACAAGTCTATCGATCAGTCTCAGGGTGCGACGCGCACCCGCGCACAGTACGTCATCAGGGCACCTGCCAGTAGGTCTGACCGAGGCCGTACATGAAGTGGATCCACAGCCATTGCGCGAGCAGGCACGCCGCCAGCACGGACAGCCGGTACCACCGGGATCGCGGCACGGCGACGGCGCCCCACAGCGGGGCGAGCGGCATCAGCAGGCGGAGGGTGCTGGACTGCGGGAAGAACACCGCCAGCAGGTACAGCAGGTAACTCGCGCTCCACAGCCGCAGGTCGGCGCCCAAGGCGCGCACCGCCCGAGCATGCAGCAGCGCGTATGCGACTCCCACGACCAGCAGCACGAGAGCGACCAGCCCCCACCAGCCCGGCATCCCCCACTGCCCGAACCAGAACTGGGCGCCCTGCACGAATCCGTCGAAGGGCAGGAACCCGGAAGCCCCGCCCGCGATCCAGTTGCGCCGCCAGGCGAGCTCGGTGGCGAGGTACGCGTCGGGTACACCTGTGACGGTCGCCGCCAGCACCTGCCAGGAGAAGCCGACGACCGTCGCCAGGGCTCCGAGCGCCACGAGGTGCACGATCTCGCGGGCGGGCAACGGATCCTGGTCCCGGCGCAACCAGCGCATGACCCCGATCAAGCCGAGATACAGGGCGAACGCGAGAATGCCGGGACGGGTGAACCCCATCACCGGGATGAGCAGGTACAGCCATCCGTACCGCCGGCGGGCGACGAGATCGAGAGACACGAGCAGCAGCAGCACGAACAGCGACTCGGCATAGCCGACCTGGAACAGCGCCGCCAGAGGACCTGCGGAGAAGAACACGACCGACCACATGGCGGCCGACGTCCCGATGCGATCGCGCAGCAGCCGGTGCAGCGCGAGGCAGGCGAGATATCCGGCGACGAGCGAGATCGAGAGCGCTCCCGCACCCCAGGAACCGAGGACGAGCCCGAGCGCCTTCGCCGCATATGCGAACACCGGCATGAACGCCCAGCCGTTCTCCGCGACGTCACCGGACTCGGTGCGGGGAAGCTCGGTCGGATAGCCGTTCTCAGCGACGAACCAGTACCACTGGGCGTCCCAGCCGAGCATAAAGTCGTTCAGTCCAGGGCCGGCTCCGAAGCGGGACAGCGACGTCGACTCGCTCGCGGCCGCCAGCAGGAGCAGCGTCGTGACGACCCGTGCGGCGAGATAGACGACCGCGATGCGCAGCGGGACCGGCAGCCGCGCCCAGCCGCGGATCGCCGGGGTCAGGACGCCGTGAGCCACGCGCGCAGCCCGCGCTCGACGGCCTCGATCTGCGCGACAGGCACCCGCTCCTCGTCGTGATGGGCCAGATGCGGGTCACCAGGGCCGTAGTTCACCGCGGGAACGCCCAGCGCCGAGAACCGGGCGACGTCCGTCCAGCCGTACTTCGGCCGCGCACCGCCGCCCACCGCGGCGAGGAAGTCCTTGGCGACGGGAGCATCGAGTCCGGGGCGGGCGCCGTCCGAGGCATCCGTCACCTCGACCTCGAAGCCGGCGAAGACGCTGCGCACGTGCGCTTCGGCCTCGGCGACGTCCTTGCTGGGGGCGAACCGGTAGTTGACCTCGACCTCGCAGAGATCGGGGATGACGTTGCCCGCGACGCCGCCGCTGATCTTCACGGCGTTCAGGCCCTCGCGGTACACCAGTCCCTCCACAGGAACCTCCCGGGGCGGTACTCGGCGAGCCGGGCGAGGATGGGTGCGGCGCCGTGGATGGCGTTCTCCCCGATCCAGGAACGAGCGCTGTGCGCGCGCACGCCGTGAGTGCGCACGACCACGCGCAGCGTGCCGTTGCATCCACCCTCGACCTCACCGTCAGACGGCTCGCCGAGGATGGCGAAGTCGGCCTGGAAGAGCTCAGGACGCACGGCGGCGAGCAGCCCGAGTCCGTTCTTCGACGCCTCGACCTCTTCGTTGTCGTACCACATCCAGGTGACGTCGACAGCGGGCTCCGCGAGCTCGACCGCGAGCTTCAGCTGCACGGCGAGCCCGGACTTCATGTCGACGGTGCCGCGCCCCCACAGGAACGGCTCGCCGTCGAGGTCGATGAGCCGGGTCGGCAGGTTCGCGTTGATGGGGACCGTGTCGATGTGCCCGGCGATGACGACGCGCTGAGCCCGGCCGAGATCGGTGCGGGCGACGACCGTGTTCCCGTGCCGGATCACCTCGAGGTGCGCGCATCTGCGCACGACCTCCTCGATGGCGTCGGCGAGCGCGGCCTCGTCGCCCGAGACGCTGTGGAAGTCGCAGATCGCGCGAGTGAGTTCAACGGAGGATGCGGACGGATCGAGCGCCATGACTCCCAGCTTAGTTCGCGCGTTCCGATGCTTTACCGTTGAAGGATGAGCACTGAGCGCACTGTCTGGGGCATCGGCCTGTCGACCATCGCCGCGGACGGCACCGTTCTGGACGCCTGGTACCCCGAGCTCGGCTTCGGAGAGCCGGATGCGGCTGACGCGGCCTCGGCGTCCGCGACCTGGGGCGCGCTCGCCGACGTCGACGAGCGCCGCGCCGTGCGCACCGAGCTCGTCCAGCTGTCCCTCGATCTGGACGCCGCCGTCGCCTCGACCGCCGACGCCTACCTGCGTCTGCAGGCGCTGTCGCGCCTGCTGGTGCGCCCGAACGAGCTCAGCCTCGACGGCATCTTCGCTCACCTGCCGAACAACGCCTGGACCACCGCGGGCCCGATGCTCCCGGCGGAGGCCGAGCGCCTGCGCCCGCTGCTGCAGCGCCACGGACTGCAGGTCCAGGGCGTGGACAAGTTCCCGCGCCTCACCGACTACGTGCTGCCCGAGGGCGTGCGCATCGCCGACGCCTCCCGCGTGCGTCTCGGGGCTCATCTCTCGCCCGGCACCACCGTCATGCACGAGGGCTTCGTGAACTTCAACGCCGGCACGCTGGGCGCGTCCATGGTCGAAGGACGCATCTCCCAGGGGGTCGTCATCGGCGACGGCAGCGACATCGGCGGCGGCGCCTCGATCATGGGCACGCTCTCCGGTGGTGGCACGCACCGCGTCTCGGTCGGCTCCCGTTCCCTGCTGGGCGCGAACGCCGGCATCGGCATCTCGCTGGGCGATGACTGCATCGTCGAGGCCGGCCTGTACGTCACCGCAGGCACCAAGGTCGTGCTCGCGGATGCCACGCCGACCGCCGACGGCGGACGACCGACGATCAAGGCCGCCGAGCTGTCCGGCCGCAACGGCATCCTGTTCCGTCGCAACTCGCTCACCGGAGCCGTCGAGGCGACCTCCCGCGAGGGTCACGGCGTCACGCTGAACGCCGTGCTGCACGCCTGAGCCAGCTCTCCTCCTTCCGAGACTGCACGCCCGCGCCGAACACGCGTGGCTGCACCGCCGTCTCGGCGTGGGCTCGCCGTCTCGCGCGCTGCTCCCAGCGCGCGCCGACCGCGATCCTGCTAGAGTCGAGGTGACGCCCCTCGCGATCGAGCGAGTCGTCTGCGTCGTCGACATCCTTCCGCGCCGTTCATCGGCGCCGGCATCTCGAACGGCGAACCGATGCGCGATCCCGCGCCGTCGCCCACCCGCGCAACGAACTGCGCCCCTTCCACGGAGACACCCCTATGCCTTCCTTCCTCGACCTCGGCGTGCCCGCGCCGCTCGCCGCCGTGCTCGAAGCCGACGGCAAGACCGAGGCGTTCGCGATCCAGCGCGACACGCTCCCCGATTCCCTCGCCGGCCGTGACCTGCTCGGCCGCGGCCGCACCGGCAGCGGCAAGACCATCGCGTTCGCACTGCCGCTCGTCGCCCGTCTGACGGATGCTGCGCGGCGCAGCCGCCCCGGCCACCCGCGCGGCCTCGTGCTCGCCCCCACCCGTGAGCTCGCGACCCAGATCGCCGCGACCGTCACCCCGTTGGCCAAGGCGGCCGGTCTGAAGGTCACCACGATCTTCGGCGGCGTCAGCCAGCGCCCGCAGGAGCAGGCTCTGCGCTCGGGCGTCGACATCGTCGTGGCGTGCCCCGGCCGCCTCGAGGACCTCATGAAGCAGGGCGTCGTGAAGCTCGACGCCGTCGAGGTCGCTGTGCTCGACGAGGCCGACCACATGGCGGATCTCGGCTTCCTGCCCGGTGTCACCCGCATCCTCGCGGCCACTCCCGCGGATGGCCAGCGTCTGCTGTTCAGCGCGACCCTCGACCGCGGCATCGATGTGCTCGCCAAGCGCTTCCTGCACGATGCCGTCAGCCACGAGGTCGACGAGGCCAGCGTGCCGGTCGGCGAGATGACCCACCGCGTGCTGCTGTCGTCCGATGCGGACGCGAAGAAGCAGCTCGTGCAGGATCTCGCGTCCGGCACGGGACGTCGCATCCTGTTCACCCGCACCAAGCACCAGGCCAAGAAGCTGGCGAAGGTGCTCACCACCGCGGGCATCCCCTCTGTCGACCTGCACGGCAATCTGGGCCAGAACGCGCGCGAGCGCAACCTGGCCGCCTTCTCCGCCGATCCCGCCGACGGCGGTGTACGCGTGCTCGTCGCGACGGATGTCGCGGCGCGCGGCGTGCACGTCGACGAGGTCGAGCTCGTCGTGCACGTGGACCCGCCGATGGAGCACAAGGCGTACCTGCACCGCTCCGGCCGCACCGCGCGTGCCGGCGCTGCGGGCACCGTCGTCACCGTCGTGCTGCCCGAGCAGCGCCGCGACGTCAAGGACCTGCTGCGCAAGGCGAAGATCACCGCCGACCTCGAGCCGGTCACCGCATCGGTCGTCGACGAGCTGGTCCGGGAGCGTGCCGCGAAGGTCAAGCCGGCGCCCGTCGTGAAGCAGCAGCAGGGCGGCGGACAGAAGAAGGCGAAGCCCGCCGGCCAGGGCGGTCAGCCGCAGGGGAACGGCGGCGGACGTCGTCGTCCCGGCGGTCGCGGATCCGGCGCTGCGCAGGGTGGCGGCGAGCGTCAGCCCCGTGAGAGCGCGCAGCGTCAGAGTGGCCAGCGTCAGGATGCCGCCGGCCGGTCGCACTCACGCGGACAGGGCCAGACCCGCTACACGACGCAGTCGAGCGCTCCGGCATCCGAGGGCGCACGCCGCGCCCCCAGCATCGCCGTGCGCAGCGCGCTTCCGGCGCGCCCCGCACGCACTGACACTCATCGCGACGCCCCCTCGCGCTGCCGACGCCCTCGGGGCGGCGCGCACGCGCGAGGGGGCGTCGTTGCATGCACCCAGGTCGCAGTCGGTCACGCTCTGGTCGCGGACTTCCGGGACCGACGGCGACCTGAACGACAGAGAGCGTCGGTCAGCGACGTCAGCGCCGGATCGCGTTGATCGCCAGGTTGATCACGCGCTCGCGCTGCGCCTCGTCTTCGAAGGAGGCGACGGCGGCGACACCGGAGACCAGCTTCACGACGTCGCTGATCGTCACCCCGGGATCGACCTCACCGGCCTGCTGCGCGCGCGTGAGCAGCGGCTCTCCCGCGGACAGCATGATGTAGCGGCACTGGGTGAGCACCGACGACTCGCGGTTCAGGCCCTCCAGCAGCGCGTGCTTCGTGCCGACGTACGTGATGAAGCGGTCGAGCCAGGCGCGCAGCGCCTGCCACGGCTCGAGCGAGGACACTTCACGAGCGGATGCGGCGAGCGCGTCGATCTCGCTGAGGTACAGCGTCTCGATCAGGTCGTCGCGGGTCGGGAAGTTGCGGTACAGCGTGCCGATTCCCACACCCGCCCGCCGCGCGATGTCCTCGAGTGAGGCATCCGATCCGTCCTCGGCGAAGGCCGCGCGCCCCGCCGCGACCAGGGCGTCGAAGTTGCGCGCCGCGTCGGCGCGCTTCGGCCGGCGCTCATCCAGAAGAACGGATGCCGGTGCCACGGTCGTCACGCTGTCCTCCACGGTGTCGGAGAAGTTCGATGAATCGGTTGCAAAGCGGAGGCCTCCTCCGTTACTGTTCTAAGCGGAGGCTTTCTCCGTTCGGAGCCACTCTCCGATTCTACCTCTCATCTCCGCATGATCGGAAGGACCCATGACCATCCGCTCGACCTCCCGCCGCGCCTATGCGGCCATCGCTGTGAGCGTCGCCTCGATCGCACTTCTGCAGAACCTCGTCATCCCGGTGATCCCGATGATCGAGTCCGACCTGCACGTCGCCTCCGACGCCGCGACGTGGACCATGACGGCCTGGCTCATCGCCGCCGCAGTGGCGACTCCCCTGCTCGGCCGGATCGGCGATCTGCGCGGCCGGCGCACGACGCTCCTCGCCGTGCTCGCCGTCGTGATGCTCGGCAACCTCGTCGCCGCGCTCGCCCCGAACATCGGCGTCCTCATCCTCGGTCGCGTCCTGCAGGGCGCCGGCGGTGCCGTCTTCCCACTCGCCTTCGCCCTGCTGCGCGAGGTCATGCCGCCCCAGCGCCTCACCGGTGCGATCGGCTCCGTCAGCGCCCTCGTCGGCATCGGCGGTGCCGCAGGCAGCGTGCTGGCCGGCCCCCTCTCGGCCGCGATCGGCTGGCGCGGCCTGTTCGAGGTCGCCCTCGTCGCCGGGGCTGTCGGCGCGCTGCTCACCGTCGCCTGGATCCCGCGATCGGGTCTTCGCACGGCCGGGCGCCTGAACTCGCTGTCCGCGGTGCTGTTGTCGGGCTGGCTCGTCGCCCTGCTGCTGCCGCTCGCCTCGGGTGCGCACTGGGGCTGGGCGAGCCCGGTCACGCTCGGCATGTTCGCTCTCGCTGCCGTGCTGCTCGCCGCCTGGGTGATCTCCGAGCTCCGCTCCGCGGTTCCCCTCGTCGACATCAGGATGCTCGCCCACCGCGACATCTGGCCGGTGAACGCGGCCGGCCTGCTCATCGGCGTCGCGGTGTTCGGCTTCTGGGGCTATCTTCCGCTGTTCCTCGAGGTGCCGGCCGACACCGGCTGGGCGCTCGGACTGACCGTGCAGACCGCCGGGCTGGTCCTGGTGCCGCTACTGATCGGCATGTCGGTCGCGGGCTTCGCCACCGGCCCCCTCACCCGCGTGCTGGCACTGCGCAGGCAGCTCGTGCTGGGCGCGCTGCTGATGGGCGCCACCGTGATCGGAGCCGTGCTGTTCCACTCCGCCGTGTGGCAACTCGCTCTCGCCGGAGGCCTGTTCGGCGTCGGCGTGGGCACGGCGTACGCGGCGATGGCCAGCATCATCGTCGAGAGCGTCCCTGCCGGGAGCGTCGGGATCGCGACGGGCGTGAACGCCAACCTCCGCTCGATCGGCTCCGCGATCGGCTCGGCCCTGATGACCGCGATCGTCTTCGGAACGCTCGATCCCGCCGGGCGTCCGCTCGAACGCGGCTACGACGTCGCCTGGGTCACCATCGCCGTGCTCGCCGTCGTCGCCGCCGCCATCGTCGCTATCGTCCCTGCGGCGCGCCGGCGGGACACCGCCCCGGTGCAGCTCCCCACCGGCCCGCAGACGGTCCTCGCCGACGCCGCCTGACCACGCACTCCGACATCCGCCGAGACGCGGAACGGCCCCGGCATCCACGAAGGGATGCCGGGGCCGTTCCTTATGCCTGCCGGCTCAGGCGCCGGGGTACGAGCGCTCCGGAGCGCCGGTGTACAGCTGCTGCGGGCGGCCGATCTTGGTCTGCGGGTCGAGCTGCAGCTCACGCCACTGCGCCAGCCAGCCGGGCAGACGGCCGATCGCGAACAGCACGGTGAACATGCGGGTCGGGAAGCCCATCGCCTTGTAGATGACGCCGGTGTAGAAGTCGACGTTCGGGTACAGGCGGCGCTCCTTGAAGTAGTCGTCCGCGAGCGCGATCTCCTCCAGCTCCTTGGCCAGATCGAGCAGCGGGTCGGTCACGCCGAGCTCGGCGAGCACCTCGTCGGCGGCCTCCTTGACGAGCTTGGCGCGCGGGTCGTAGTTCTTGTAGACCCGGTGCCCGAAGCCCATCAGCTTCACGCCCTGCTCCTTGTTCTTCACACGCTCGACGAACCGCTGGACGCTCTGCCCCGACTCGCGGATCTGGCCGAGCATCGTGAGCACCGCCTCGTTCGCGCCGCCGTGCAGCGGTCCGGACAGCGCCTGGATGCCGGCCGAGACCGACGCGAACTGGTTCGCACCGGTGGAGCCGACCAGGCGCACCGTCGAGGTGGAGGCGTTCTGCTCGTGGTCCTCATGCAGGATCAGCAGCAGCTCGAGGGCCTTCGACATCACCGGGTTCAGCTCGTAGGGCTCGCTCATCACGCCGAAGTTCAGCTTCAGGAAGTTGTCCACGAAGCTCAGCGAGTTGTCGGGATACAGGAAGGCCTGACCGACGCTCTTCTTGTGGGCATAGGCGGCGATGACCGGCAGCTTTGCGAGCATGCGGATCTGGTTCAGCTCCACGTGCTCGGGGTTGGCCGGGTCGGAGTGGTCCTGGTAGTACGTCGACAGGGCCGCCACAGCCGAGGAAAGTACGGCCATCGGATGCGCGTTGTCGGGCAGCGCCTGGAAGAAGTGCTTGAGATCCTCGTGCAGCAGCGTGTGCTTGCGGATCTGCTCGTCGAAGCCGGCCAGCTCGTCCGGGGTCGGAAGCTCGCCGTAGATGAGCAGCCAGGCGACCTCGAGGTAGGTGCAGTTCTTCGCGATCTGCTCGATCGGGTACCCGCGGTAGCGCAGGATGCCCTTGTCGCCGTCGATGTAGGTGATCGCGGACTTCGCCGATGCGGTGTTCACGAAGCCGTAGTCCAGTCCGGTGTAGCCGGTCTGTCGGGTCAGGGTCGAGAAGTCGATGCTCCCCGCGCCCGAAGTGGGCTGGATGACGGGGAACTCGGCGGTGGTGCCGCCGACGGTGAGGGTCGCCTTCTCCGGCAGAGCTGTGCTCACGCCAAACCTCCTGCTGAATCGAAGTCGCGTGCGGACGAAAAGTCTTGATGCGCCGTGTCGGCGCGGTAGCCACGGGCCGGAAGGCGACCGCATGGCTTTTACAGCCTAGTGCGGCGAGGGGCCAACTGTGACATCCGCCAAGGTACGGGCGGATCTGACTGACGGAACCTACAGTTGCGCCGTGCCCAGCCGCGCGGCCGCGGCGTCGATCCGCTCCTGCGGCGCCGTCAACGACAGTCGTACGTGCTCCGCCGAGAATCCGCCGTAGAACGGCCCCGGGCCGGCCAGGATGCCGAGATCGGCCAGACGCCCCATCGACTCCCAGGCATCCCGCCCTTCGGTGGCCCACAGATACAGGCCCGCCTCCGAGCCGTCGACGCGGAAGCCGGCCCGTCGCACGGCGGGGAGCAGGACGTCGCGCCGTGCGCGGTAGAGCCGCTTCTGCGCTGCCACGTGCTCGTCGTCGCCCAGGGCCACCGCCATGGCGTGCTGCACCGGCTGCGGCGGCATGAGCCCCAGGTGCTTGCGGGCGGTGAGCAGGTCGGAGATCACCGTGCGGCATCCGGCGACGAACGCCGCACGGTATCCGGCGAGATTCGACTGCTTGCTCAGCGAGTAGACGCTCAGCAGGCCCGAGCGGCTGCCCCCGGTCACGCGCGGGTCGAGCACCGACGGAATCTGCTCAGTGGCCCAGGGGCCGTCCCAGCCCAGCTCGGCGTAGCATTCGTCGCTCGCCAGGATCGCTCCGAGCTCGCGCGCGCGGGCCACCGCGGCGGCGAGTTCGTCGGTGGTCCAGGTGCGTCCGTCCGGGTTGCCCGGGGTGTTGACCCAGATCAGCCGAGTGCCCTCCGGCCATTCCGCCGGGTCGTCGGACGGCATCGGCGTCGCTCCGGCGACACGGGCACCGACCTCGTAGGTCGGGTAGGCGATGCGCGGATGCACCACGATGTCGCCGGGACCGAGCCCGAGCAGCGTGGGCAGCAGTGCCACGAACTCCTTGGAGCCGATCGTCGGCAGCACATTCGCCGCACTGAGATCCGGGACGCTGCGGCGACGGGCGTACCAGTCCACGATCGCCTCGCGCAGCGCCGGCGTGCCGACCGTCTGCGGATAGGCATGCGCGTCGGTCGCCTCTGCGAGCGCTCGCCGCACCACCTCGGGCGTGGGGTCGACCGGCGAGCCGATCGACAGATCGACGATGCCGTCCGGATGTCGCGCGGCGCGCTCGCGGAACGGGACGACCGCATCCCACGGGTAGTCGGCGAGGTCGCGGACGCTCACTACTCGCCCTGAGGGGGAAGCGCTGCGATGACCGGGTGGTCGTGGTGGATGACGCCGACCTTGGCCGCACCGCCCGGGGAGCCGATCTCGTCGAAGAACTCGACGTTGGCCTTGTAGTAGTCCGCCCACTCCTCGGGCAGGTCGTCCTCGTAGTAGATCGCCTCGACCG
This sequence comes from Microbacterium sp. KUDC0406, assembly GCF_021582875.1. NCBI lineage: Bacteria > Bacillati > Actinomycetota > Actinomycetes > Micrococcales > Microbacteriaceae > Microbacterium > Microbacterium sp. KUDC0406. The sequence goes on from NZ_CP091138.1 coordinate 1,728,497, forward strand.
GGCACACCGGCTCGCAGGCGCCGCAGTCCACGCACTCGTCGGGATGGATGTACAGCGAGCGCTCGCCCTCGTAGATGCAATCGACAGGGCATTCGTCGACGCAGGCGCGATCCTTCACGTCGACACAGGGCAGGGCGATCACATACGTCACCCGCCCAGTCTACGACCGATCCGGCTCCGTCTCGGGTCGTGCGGACGTCGTGCGGAGCTTCGAGAGATCGGGGAAGGCGACCACCAGCAGCACGATCGCACCGACCAGGAAGGTCCAGATCTGACCGAGCGGGGTGTTCGGCACGATCACCGATCCACCCGGGCCGCGCTGCGAGATGACGAAGATCAGCGCGAGCATGCCGAGCCCGGCGGCGAGCGCCGCCCAGCGGTCGCGCGTGAGAGCGCGCAACGCGATCAGCAGCGCCGCGCAGGCGATCGCGCCGAGGATCATACCGACCGGGACGGGGCCCCAGGTGAAGCTGTGCGCGATGGTCGCGGCGACGCCGTACACCGCGCCGACGACGGCGGCGGCGAGCCAGGACAGGCCGCGGGAGATCCAGTGGGGCACGGGGAAAGCCTAGTTCACGGGGTCAGGCCGCCCAGCCCAGCATCCGCAGCACCGCCGCGACGAGTGCGGCGGCGACGACGACGACGAGGAACGACTGACGCAGCCAGAGCAGCCCGGCGGCCACCAGCACCGCGGGCACCCGGGCATCGACGACGACGGCCTGCCCGGCGCCGAGCGTCTGCACCGCGACCAGGGCGGCCAGCAGCGCGACCGTCAGCAGATCCGAGATGCGCGCCGGGCGGGGCGCGTCCATGACCTTCGCCGGGATCAGGTACCCGAACGCCTTCAGCGCGACGCAGATGCACGCCGCGAGCAGCACGGCGCTCCACACGCTCATGTGACCTCCTCCGCGGCGCGCTTCTCGTCACGGCCCAGCCAGTTGAACCAGCCGACCACGATCGCGACGACCGCTGCGACCAGGACGGGGAGCCCGGGCATCAGCGCGGGCGTGAGCGCCGCCGCGACCACGGCAGCGGCGACGCCGACGACGATCGCCTGCCGCTGCTTGAGCCGGGGCCACAGCAGCGCGAGGAACGCGGCGGCCGCCGCCGCATCCAGGCCCCAGGCGCGCGGATCGCCGAGGACATCGCCCAGCAGCGCGCCCACCAGCGTGGTGGCGTTCCAGCCCAGGTAGATCCCGAGGCCGGTGACCCAGAAGCCGAGCCGCGCCAGACGCGGATCGTCCTGCGAGATCGCGACCGCGGTGGACTCGTCGATGGTGAACTGCGCAGCGGCGGCCCGGCGCCGGAACCCGGAGCCGATGATCGGCGAGATCCTCATCCCGTAGGCCACGTTGCGCACGCCGAGCAGACCCGCGGAGGCGATCGCAGCCGGCAGCGCGGCCACTCCCCCGGAGGCGAACACGCCGATGAACGCGAACTGCGAGCCGCCGGTGAACATCACCAGGCTCAGCACGCACGCCTGCCAGACGTCGAGGCCGGCCGCCACGGCGAGCGCGCCGAAGGAGATGCCGTAGGCACTGGTGGCGATCGCGACGCCCAGGCCCTCCCGCCACACCTCCGCGGATCGCTCGCGCACCGGTGTTCGATCTGTCGAACGCATGGACAACATTCTGAACATTCTCACAGTGATCGTCAAGCCGAACGATCGTTTGCGATACTGAACGCATGGACGATCTGCGCGAACGCATCGCCAGGGCGCTGCGCCGAGAGCGCGAGGCATCCGGCATCTCGGTGTCGGAGCTGGCTCGCCGCGCCGGAATCTCGAAGGCGACCGTGTCACAGCTCGAGAGCGGCGCGGGCAATCCCAGCGTCGAGACGCTGTGGGCGCTCGGCGACGCCCTCGGCATCCCGTTCGCCACGCTCGTCGAGGAGCGCGCCAGCGCGCCGCGGCTCATCCGCGCCGACGAGCACGCCGGCGTCCCGTCCGCCGCCGCCCCCTACGTCGCGACGCTGCTCTCGGCGTGCCCGCCGGGCGCCCGCCGAGACATCTACATCATCCAGGCCGAGCCCGGCGAGCCACGGCGCTCACTCCCCCATCATCAGGGCACGACCGAGCACGTCGTGCTGCTCAGCGGATCGGCCCGCCTCGGACCGTCGGATGCCGACGGAGCTGCTGCATCCGGGCGACTACATCTCCTACCCCGGCGACGCCGCGCACGTGTTCGAGGCTCTCGAACCGGGACCAGCGCCGTCCTGCTCAGCGAGCTGCGCTGAGCAGGACGGCGCAGGACGGTGCTCAGTACCAGTTCACGGCCTGGGAGTGACCCCACGCGCTGCACGGCGTGCCGTACGCGCGCTTGATGTAGTCCAGCCCCCACGAGATCTGCGTGGCCGCGTTGGTGCGCCAGTCGCTGCCGGCCGCCGCCATCTTGCTGCCGGGCAGTGCCTGCGGGATGCCGGTCGCGCCGCCGTTGTTGTTGTACGCCTTGTAGTTCCAGCCGGACTCCTTGGTCCACAGCGAGGAGAGGCAGGAGAACTGGTCGCCGCCCCAACCGTACCGGCTCGACATCATCGCCCTGGCCGTGGCCTTCGCGCCCGCAGGGGTGTTGTTGCGGGCCAGTGCCGCGGCGGCAGCAGCCGCCTTCTTCCTGGCCTCGGCCGCCTTCTTCGCGGCAGCATCCGCCGCGGCCTTCTTCTGCTTGGCGACGTCGAGCGCCTTGCGCAGCTCGGTGGTCTGCGCAACGGTGCTCGCGGTGTCCTCGGCGACGCCCTCCGTGCCGAGCACGATCCGCAGCCCCGCGCTGCCCTCGGTGGTCGCGAGCGAGGTGATCCCCGCGGCGAGCTCACTGGTGTCGACCGCGGTCCTGCCCTTCGGGTCGAGCGGCAGGTTCGCGGTCGCGACCTCGAGGGTCGCGGCCTGGGCGTCCCTCAGCGCATCCTGGGCGTCGCGGAGGGTGCTGACCGCTTCGATCCTGACATCGGCCCCAGAGGTGCCCGCCGAGGCCGTGGCGTCCGGCGCGCCGGCGGCGAACGTCGAGACCGTGACCGGGCGCGCGGCGTCGCCTTCTGCGGCGGCAGCGGCCGAGGCCGTGCCTGCGGTCACGGCGACGGCCAGAACGGCGACGGCGATGCCGAGGGCGATCGGCTGCCGGGTGGTGACGTCGGCGTGCGCGCGCGCCATGGCGGCGGCGCGTCGGGACGCACGGGTGGTAGGGGCATGGAGCATGAGGGGTTTCGACTTTCGGGTCGTCGTCGGCCCGGACCCCGCACAGGGCTGCTCATCGGGAGCGGTTTCCCGGGCACGGGTATCGACTCTGGTATACCGACCTGGACGAAACCGGTCTCCCACCTGGATGTTCCGTGACCGGTTCCGCAGAATGCGGCCGTCATGCTCTCGGGAAAGTATGTTATGGGATCGTGATGTGTCGTACTCCGGACACGACGACGGCCCCGGTCGTGACCGGGGCCGTCGTGGGGAACGGGGTCAGGCGCCTGAGTCCTGGCGCTTCAGGCGGGCCGTCTCGCGGGCGCGGATCGTCTGATCCAGAATCACCTTGCGGATGCGCACCTTCTCGGGCGTCACCTCGACGCATTCGTCGTCGCGGGCGAACTCCAGGCTCTCCTCGAGCGACAGCTGGCGCGGCGGGGTGAGGCGCTCCAGCTCGTCCGCGGTGGAGGAGCGCATGTTCGTGAGCTTCTTCTCCTTGGTGATGTTCACGTCCATATCGTCGGCGCGCGTGTTCTCGCCGACGACCATGCCCTCGTAGACCTCTTCGGTCGGGTTCACGAAGAAGCTCATGCGCTCCTGCAGCGCCATCATCGCGAACGGCGTCACGACGCCGGCACGGTCGGCGACGATCGAACCGGATGCCCGGGCCACGATCTGTCCGGCCCACTCGTCGTAGCCGTGCGAGATCGCGTTGGCGATGCCGGTGCCACGGGTGACGGACATGAACTCGGTGCGGAAGCCGATGAGACCACGGGAGGGGACGACGAACTCCATGCGCACCCAGCCGGTGCCGTGGTTGCTCATGCCCTCCATGCGTCCCTTGCGCGCGGCCAGCAGCTGGGTGATCGCACCGAGATACTCCTCGGGGGCGTCGATCGTGAGGTGCTCGAAGGGCTCGGTGACCTTGCCGTGCTCGTTGCGGCGGGTGACCACCTGCGGCTTGCCCACGGTGAGCTCGAAGCCCTCGCGGCGCATGTTCTCGACCAGGATGGCCAGCGCCAGCTCGCCACGGCCCTGCACCTCCCAGGCATCGGGACGACCCACGTCGACGACCTTGAGCGACACGTTGCCGATCAGCTCGCGGTCGAGGCGGTCCTTCACCATGCGCGCGGTGAGCTTGTGCCCCTTGACCTTGCCGACCAGCGGCGAGGTGTTGGTGCCGATGGTCATCGAGATGGCCGGGTCGTCGACGTGGATCGCGGGCAGCGGACGCACGTCCTCGGGGTCGGCGATGGTCTCGCCGATGGTGATGTCGTCGAATCCGGCGATAGCGACGATGTCACCGGGACCGGCGGACTCGGCCGGGTACCGGTCGAGCGCCTTCGTCATGAGCAGCTCGGTGACGCGGGCGTTCGCGTGCGAGCCGTCGTGACGCACCCAGGCGACCGTCTGCCCCTTCTTCAGCGTGCCGTTGAAGACGCGCAGCAGAGCGAGACGGCCGAGGAACGGGCTGGAGTCGAGGTTGGTGACCCAGGCCTGCAGCGGCGCCTCGTCGTCGTAGGCCGGCGCCGGGACGTGCTTCAGGATCGCCTCGAACAGCGGTTCGAGATCGTCGTTGTCGGGGAGTGCGCCGTTCTCGGGACGGTTCGCGGATGCCGCTCCGGCGCGGCCGGACGCGTACACCACCGGCACGTCGAGAAGCGCGTCCACGTCGAGGTCGGGCACGTCGTCGACGAGGTCGGACGCCAGGCCCAGCAGCAGGTCGTGCGCCTCCTCCTCGACCTCGGCGATGCGGGCGTCGGGACGGTCGGTCTTGTTGACCAGCAGGATGACGGGCAGCTTCGCCTCGAGCGCCTTGCGCAGCACGAAGCGGGTCTGCGGCAGCGGGCCCTCGCTGGCGTCGACCAGCAGCACCACGCCGTCGACCATCGACAGCGCGCGCTCGACCTCGCCGCCGAAGTCTGCGTGGCCGGGGGTGTCGACGACGTTGATCGTGACCGGCGCGTCGGTGTGCGCGCCGTTGTAGGTGATCGCCGTGTTCTTGGCGAGGATCGTGATGCCTTTCTCGCGCTCGAGGTCGTTCGAGTCCATCGCGCGCTCCTCGACGTGCGCGTGCTCGCCGAACGAGCCGGTCTGACGGAGCATCGCGTCGACGAGCGTGGTCTTGCCGTGGTCGACGTGAGCGACGATTGCGACGTTGCGGAGGTCCGGGCGGAGGGCGTGCGCCATGAAGGTGTCCTAAACAGGTGGGAGAAGCGCCGGGAAACCGACGTTACAGAATAGCAAACGCCCCTGAGTGGCTCCCGAAACTGCATGCCCGCGCCGAGACGGGGCGCAGCACCCCGGTCTCGGCGCGGGCATGCAGTCTCGCGAAGTCATACGATCGGTGGCGTGAACCGCGTCGCCTCATCACGGTCCCGCCTGTGGTGGGAGATCGCCATCGTTCTCGCGCTCGGCCTGGGCCAGTCGGCGATCTACGCCATCGTCCAGCTGGTCTACCGGCTCACCGACTCGACCCCGCTGGCCGACCAGACCGCGACGCTGAATCCGTCGCGCAGTGACCGTGAGGTGTTCGACCTCATCTACCAGGTGCTGGGCATCGGCTTCGGCGTCGTGCCGGTGCTCCTCGTGTGCTTCCTGCTCTGGCAGGATCGTCGCCCGCACCTGGGCAGGCTGGGGCTGGACGGCACACGGGTCGGCGGGGACACCGGTCGCGGCATCCTGCTGGTGCTGGTGATCGGCATCCCCGGGATCGGCCTGTACCTCACCGGTCGCGCCCTCGGCTGGTTCGTGGCGGTGGACCCGGGCGGCCTCGCCGCGCACTGGTGGACGGTCCCGGTCCTGCTGCTCTCGGCCGCACGCGCCTCGATCCAGGAGGAGTTCGTGGTGCTCGGCTACCTCTTCGCCCGGCTGCGCCAGCTGGGCTGGGGCACCTGGTCGATCATTCTCTCGACCAGCATCCTGCGCGCCAGCTATCACCTGTACCAGGGCCCCGGCGCGTTCGTCGGGAACCTCGCGATGGGCCTGCTGTTCGGATGGCTGTTCTCGCGCTCGGGGCGACTGCTGCCGTTCCTCGTGGCGCACTTCCTGATCGACGCGACCGCATTCGTCGGGTACCCCTGGGCCGCCGCGACATGGCCCGCTCTGTTCGGCCTACCCGGCTGACCCTTTCCGAGGCTGCACGCCCGCGCCGAGACGTGGGCGTAGCACCGCGGTCTCGGCGCGGGCGTGTAGTCTCACTCGTCCTCCACAGGTGGCGAGTCTCACGATCTCCGAGTAGCGGCTGTGGATACCCCGAGTCAGCGGTTCTCGGCACGGCAGGATGCTCAGATGCTCCTGCCCTGCCCCATCCCACTCATCGTTCCCCGTGACGAGTCCGTCGTCCACCCCGAACGCGCGTGGCATGCGGGGACGCTCAAGAGGCTGTTTCGCGGTGTATACGTGGAGGTCGCAGCCTGGACCGAGCTCCCGCCGTGGGAGAAGTACCTCGTCCAGGTGCACGCTGCGGCGATGGTCAACCCTGATCGCGTCTTCTGCCATGAATCCGCGGCGGCGCTGCTCGGCGTTCTGATCGCCTACCCGACTCGGCCCGTTCACGTGCTCACCGAGTCGAGCTCGTCTCGCCTGTACAAGGGCGTCAGAACGCACACGTCGGTGGACGACCGCGAGGCGATCGTGGAAGACGGGATCGCGCTCACCGCCCCGCTCAGCACTGCAGTCGATCTCGCCCGCAGTACTGCGCCAGCCGAGGGTCTCGCCTACGCGGATGCCCTGATGAGAATCGACACCGCCATCACTCGACCACGACTTCTCGCTCTGAACGAGGACCTGGGTTCCGGGCGTGGCAGGCAGCAGGCGCGCTGGCCGCTGGGCCGGGCATCCGGAATCCCGGAGAGCGTCCTCGAGTCCGCAAGTCTCGCCGTCATCGAATGGCTGGGGTATGAGGTTCCCGTGCTGCAGAAGACGTTCTTCTTCGAAGGGTTCGAGGATCGGACCGACTTCTACTGGGCGAGGGAGGATGCCGCAGGCGAGGCCGATGGGCTCGTGAAGTACACAGGCGAGTTCGGCGATCCCAGCGTCGCGATCATCGGCGAGAAGACCCGTGAGGACCGACTCCGGAGGCACCTCGCCGGATTCGGCCGCTGGGGATGGGATGAGGTGGTGGATTACGACGCTCTGGACGCGACCCTTCGCAGCATGGGCCTGCGCCCGGTACGTCCGCGCGACACGATGAAGCTCTCGACGCTGCGCAGGTTCGGCGCTGAGCCACCTCACGAAACTGCACGCCCCCTCCGAGACGGGGAGGTAGCACCTCGGTCTCGGCGCGGGCGTGCAGTTTCGAGGGGGCTGGAAGCGCCCGGTCAGCGGGTGAGCAAGACGGCGACGACGGCCCAGACCGCGATCACCACGAAGGCGGCGATCGCGATCCAGTCCCAGGAGCGCCGGATCGGGGCATCCGCGGTCTGATCCGCCTGCGCCTGACGGTCCTGGATCTCGGTGAGCGCGCGCACGCCTGCCGGCACCCGCGCGCCCTCGACCTCGCGCTCGCGCTCGGTCTGGCGGCGAGCACGGGCATGGGCGGGACCGCCCATGGCGGTCACCTTCGAGTCGTCGTCGAGGATGAACTCCAGCTGCCAGCGGAAGTCCGCGGCGCGGAGGTGCTTCCATCCGAACGAGGTGCGGCGCAGCATGTTCTGCACGACGACGCCGCGTTCGTCCACACGCACGTACGACGACGCCGACCCCTCGTAGATCACCCACAGCCCGAGCAGCGGCCACGGGGCGATGAGCAGCATCAGCGGCCAGCTGCCGCGGATCACCGCATCGCCGAGCAGGAAGAGCACGAGTGCCGCCGCGACGAAGAACGCGACGACGCCGGTCGGCGTGCGGAACGTCCGCACGCCGACCGGCGAATCGGAATCGGTCACGCCCCGGCACCGCCGAGCGGGATCGACGCCCCGGGAATCGCCTGCAGCAGACGGTCGGTGTACTCCTGCTGGGGGTTCGCGAAGATCTCGTCGACTGTGCCCTGCTCCACCAGCCTGCCCTTCTCCATCACGCACACCAGGTCGCTGGAGACGCGCACCACGGCGAGGTCGTGCGTGATGAACAGGTAGGTCAGTCCGAGCTCGCTCTGCAGCTCGGTGAGCAGGCGCAGGATCTGCGCCTGCACCAGCACGTCGAGCGCGGAGACCGCCTCGTCGAGCACGACGACCTCGGGCTTGAGCGCCAGCGCGCGAGCGATCGCCACACGCTGCCGCTGTCCGCCGGACAGCTCGTTCGGGTACCGCGTCGCCAGCTCGGGCGGCAGCGCCACCTGGTCGAGCAGCTCCAGCACGCGATCGCGGCGCGATGCCTGGTCGCCGACGCTGTGGATGTGCAGCGGCTCGGCGATCGTGTTGCCGATGTTGCGCAGCGGGTCCATGGACCCGTACGGATCCTGGAACACCGGCTGCATGCGCCGCCGCAGCCGGAACGCCTGCGCGCCGGACAGGTGCGAGACGTCCTCGCCGCCGACCTCGATCAGACCCGCTGTGGGAGACTCCAGCTGGAGCACCATCCGTGCCACCGTGGTCTTGCCCGAGCCGGACTCCCCCACCAGCGCCAGCGTCTTTCCGCGCGGGATCTCGAAGCTGACGTCGTCGACCGCGCGGAACAGCTCGCTGCGGAAGTTCCCCTGCCGGATCTTGAAGTCCTTCGTGAGCCCTTCCACCTTGACCATCGTGGTTCCGCTCAGCTCGTCGGCACCGGTCACACCGCGATCCTCGACCTCGGCCTGGATGCGCTGCGATGCCACGCTCGGTGCCGCGGCGACGAGCCGCTTCGTGTACGGATGCCGGGGATCCTCGAGGATCTCGCGGCTGGGTCCCGACTCGACGATCTCGCCCTGGTTCATCACGATGATCTTCGAGGCGCGCTCGGCGGCGAGGCCGAGGTCGTGCGTGATCAGCAGCACCGAGGTGCCGCGGTCGCGCGTCAGCGAGGCCATGTGATCGAGGATCACACGCTGCACCGTCACATCGAGCGCCGAGGTCGGCTCATCCGCGATGAGCAGCTTCGGGTCGGCGGCGAGACCGATGCCGATCAGCGCGCGCTGGCGCATGCCCCCGGAGAACTGGTGCGGGTACTGGTGCAGCCGTCGCTCCGCGTCCGCGAGCCCCGCCTGCTTGAGCACCTCGACCGTGCGCGCCTTGGTGTCGGCCCGGCTGCGGGACAGTCCGTTCGCGCGGATCGCCTCCTTCACCTGGAAGCCGATGCTCCACACCGGGTTGAGATTCGACATCGGGTCCTGCGGTACGAAGCCGATGTCGCGCCCGCGGAGTTCCTCCATGGCGCGGCGACCGAGATTCGTGAGCTCACGGCCGTCCATCGTGATCGACCCGCCGGTCACCTTGCCGGTGCCAGGGAGCAGATCGACGATGGCCGCAGCAGTGGTGGACTTGCCCGAGCCGGACTCCCCCACGATCGCCACGGTCTCGCCCGGGAAGATGTCGAAGCTGACGCCGTGCAGCACCTCGCGCTCGCCGTCCTGCCCGCGGAAGGCGACCTTGAGGTCACGGATGCTGAGCAGCGGAGCGTCGTCCGCGTTCGCTGTGAAGCTCATCGGGTGGCCCTCGCCCTCGGATCCATGGCGTCTCGCACGAGCTCGCCGAGCAGGATGAACGCGAGCACCGTGATGGTGAGCGCGATCGACGGGTAGATCAGCGACTCCGGCGCGATGCGCAGGCTGCGCTGGGCGTTGCTGATGTCGCGACCCCACGACATGACGTCGTCGGGAAGACCGACGCCGAGGAAGGTCAGCGTCGCCTCGGCGACGATGCCTCCCGCCATCGAGAGGGTCGCCAGCACCAGCAGCGGAGCGATCGAGTTCGGCAGGACGTGCGAGAGGAGCGTGGAGAATCGTCCGCGTCCCAGCGCACGCGACGCCGTGATGAACTCGGACTGCCTGATCCTCAGCACCTCGGCGCGCACGACGCGGGCGGTGGCCGCCCAGGCGAACCCGCCGATCGCGAACGAGAGCGTGAAGACGTTGCGGTACTCGGCGAGCACCGTCATGACGACGACGGCGGCGAGGATGTAGGGGATCGAGAAGAAGATGTCGCCGATGCGGGACAGCACCGCATCGAGCCATCCGCCGTAGTAGCCGGCGAACGCCCCCATGATCAGTCCGATGATGGCACCGATCAGCGCCGAGAACAGGCCGACCGCGAGCGAGGTCCGTGCGCCCCAGACGATGCGGGCGTAGATGTCGCATCCCTGGAACGTGAAGCCGAGCGGGTGCCCGGCCTCGGGACCGCCGTTCGAGTTCGCCAGCTGGCAGTTGTCGTTCGGAGGCGTGTGGGTGAAGAGCGTCGGCCAGACCGCCATCAGCAGCACGATCGCGACGATGGCGAGAGAGATCCAGAACATCGGGCGGCGGCGCAGGTCGCGCCAGGCGTCACGCCACAGGTTCGAGGGCTTGCCCTTCACACGGACCGCGTCCGTGGGCGGCTGCGCAGCGGCGGCTTGGGCGACGAAGCGCGTGGGGTGCTGGTCAGACATAGCGGATCCTCGGGTCGAGAAGGCCGTACAACAGGTCCACGACGAGGTTCACGAGCACGTAGATGATGACGAAGATCGTGACGAACGACACGATCGTCGGCCCCTCGTGCTTGAGAGTCGCCTGGAACAGGACGTTGCCGACGCCTGGGATGTTGAAGATGTACTCGGTGACGGTGGCGCCGACGAGCAGCACACCGAAGTTCGTCGCCGAGTTGGTGATCACCGGGATCAGGGAGTTGCGCAGCACGTGCACGGGCAGCACCCGGTACCCGGGCAGCCCCTTGCTGTATGCCGTGCGCACCCAGTCCTGGTTCAGCGTCTCGATGACCGTGCCGCGCATCAGGCGCATGCTGGTCGCATACAGGCTGAGTCCGAGGACGATGGCCGGGAGCCACAGGTCGCCCCAGTCGTTCTGCGCCCCCACGGTCGGCCGGAACCAGCCGAGCTTGATCGCCAGGAAGTACTGGGCCAGGAAGCACATCACGAAGATCGGCATCGCGAGGAAGATCAGCGAGATGACGAGGTTCACGTTGTCGGTGACCTTGCCCTTCCGCAGGGCGGAGATCGTGCCGATGATGATCGAGAGGACGAACTCGATGGCGATCGCCATGATCGCCAGACGTGCGGTCACGGGCAGGGTACGGGCCAGGACCTCATTGACCGACTGCCCGGAGAACGTGGTGCCCATGTCTCCGGTCAGCAGGCCCTTCATGTAGTAGAAGTACTGCACGAAGAACGGCTGGTCCAGGTGGTACTGGGCGCGGATCGCCTCGAGCAGGGCGGGGGCGGGCGGCTTGTCGCCGAAGAGCGCCGCGATCGGGTCTCCCGGCATGGCGAACACCATCGCGTAGATGAGCAGTGTGGATCCGAGGAACACCGGGATCAGCTGCAGGATCCGCCGAAGGATATAGGAAAACATCCACTCTCCTTTCTTGGAGGTGAAGGCACTCGTGGCACGTCATGAGGCGACGACCGTTTCGAGTCGCCGCCTCATGACGTGCCTTACCGAATGCTTACTTCTTCGACTTGGTGATCTCGTAGTAGAGCGGCACCGAGTTCCAGCCGAACTTGACGTTCTGCACGTCCTCGGAGAAGCCGCCGTTCACGTTCTGGTACCAGAGCGGGATGACCGGCAGGTCCTTGAGGATCTGCTCCTGCGCCTTCTTGTAGGCGGCGAGGGCGTCCTTCTCGTCGGTCGCCGCAGCACCGGCCGCGAGATCCTTGTCGACGTCGGCGTTGGAGTAGTCGCCGTCGTTCGACGAGGCGCCGGTCGCGTACAGCGGGAACAGGAAGTTGTACAGCGACGGGTAGTCGGCCTGCCATCCGGAGCGGTTCGCGGTCTGGATGGTGCGCTTGCCGTCAGCGCCCCGGGCGTTGACCGCCGCGCGCAGCGTGGCGAAGTCGACGTACGCCTTGCCGCCGGCGTCGATGCCGAGCGTGTTCTTGATCGAGTTGGTCACCGCGTCGACCCACACCTGGTGGGGGCCGTCGGAGTTGTACGCGATCTCGAACTTGCCCGACCACGGCGAGATCGCGTCGGCCTCGGCCCACAGCTTCTTCGCCTCGTCGGGGTTGTACTTCAGCACGTCGCCGCCGTCGAGCTTCTCGCCGCCGCCGTCGATCACCGGGGAGGTGAAGTCGACAGCCGGGGTGCGGGTGCCGTTGAACACCTTTTCGGTGATCTCGTCGCGGTTGATCGACATCGAGATCGCCTGGCGACGGAGGTTGCCCTCTTCGCCGGAGAAGTGCTTGATCTGCTCGCCGATGGTGAACGACTGGAAGATCGCGGCCGGCTGGTTGACCGCACGGTCGCCGAGCTCGTCCTGGTAGACGGCGAGCGAGGACTCGGGGATCTGGTCGATCACGTCGACGTTGCCGCCCTGCAGGTCGGCGTACGCGGCGTCGAACGAGGCGTAGAACGTGATCGTCAGACCGCCGTTCTCCACCTTGCGGTCGCCCTTGTAGTCGGGGTTCTTGACCAGGTCGATCTGGACGTCGTGCTGCCAGGCGCCTTCCTTGGCCAGCTTGTACGGGCCGTTGCCGATCGGGTTCTCGCCGAAGGCGGCCATGTCGTCGAAGGCGACGTCGGGCAGCGGGTAGAACGCCGAGTAGCCCAGACGGGTGGCGAAGTCGTTCGCGACCGGGGTGGACAGTTCGATCGTGAAGGTCTGATCGTCGACCTTCTTCAGACCGGTCAGCTCGGAGTCCTTCTCGGCGCTGTAGCCGACGATGTCGGCGAACCAGGACTGGTTCAGCTGCTTGTTCGACAGCTGCGCACCCCAGTTCCAGGCCTTGATGAAGTTGTCCGACTTCACGTCGGAGCCGTCGGTGAACTTCTGTCCCTTCTTGAGCGTGACGGTCAGCGTGGTGGGGCCGTCGACCTTGATCTCGTCGGCCATGTCGTTGACCAGCTTGCCGTCACCGTCGTAGAAGGCGAGGCCCGCGAAGATCGCGTCGAGGATCTTGCCGCCGCCGACCTCGTTGGTGTTCGTCGGGATCAGCGGGTTCTCGGGCTCGGAGCCGTTCGTCTTGATGATGGCGTTCGGGTCGACGTTGGCGTCGGAGCCGCCGTCGGTCGGTTCCGGGTTGGAGCCCGAGGTGCATCCGGCGAGTGCGATCACACTCGTCGCCAGCAGTGCCGCACTCGCGAGTGCGATCTTGTTGCGCTTCACTTGTGTCCTCCTATGGACGTAGAGCGTTTCCGTGCTCAGCCTCGAGCACAGCATGGGTCGATTCTACGGTCCTGCGCGCGTGATCGACGACAACTGTTATCCACCCTTAACCGAATTCCGCCCCGTCGCACGAGGCGACGGGGCGGAATTCCGCGGCGGATGCCGGCGATCAGGCGAACGCCTCGATCGGCGGGCACGCGCACACGAGGTTGCGGTCGCCCCAGGCGTTGTCGATGCGGCGCACCGGGGGCCAGTACTTGGTCGAGATCTGCGCGTGCACCGGGTAGGCCGCCTGCTCACGCGTGTAGGCGTGCGTCCAGTCGCCCGCGATCAGCGAGGCCGCGGTGTGCGGCGCGTTCACCAGCGGGTTGTCATCGGCCGGCCAGGTGCCGGCCGCGACAGCGTCCGCCTCGGCCTTGATCATGATCATCGCCTCGATGAACCGCTCGATCTCGCCCAGGTCCTCGGACTCCGTCGGCTCGACCATCAGCGTGCCCGCGACCGGGAACGACATGGTGGGCGCGTGGAAGCCGTAGTCGATGAGACGCTTGGCGACGTCGTCGACGGTGATCCCGGTGGCCTCCTTGAGCGGGCGCAGATCCAGGATGCACTCGTGCGCGACCCGGCCGTTCTCACCGGTGTACAGCACCGGGTAGTGGTCGGCCAGGCGCGCGGCGATGTAGTTGGCGGAGAGCACCGCCACGGCTGTCGCCTCGCGAAGGCCGGCCGCGCCCATCATCCGCACGTACGCCCACGAGATCGGAAGCACGCCGGCGGAGCCGTACGGTGCGCCGGAGACCGGGCCGCCCGCGAAGACGAATCCGCCCGCATGCGCGTCCTTCTGCGCCTGCGGGTGTCCCGGCAGGTGCGGCGCGAGATGCGCCTTGGCCGCCACAGGCCCGATGCCCGGTCCGCCGCCGCCGTGCGGGATCGCGAACGTCTTGTGCAGGTTGAGGTGCGACACGTCGCCGCCCAGGTCGCCGAACCGCGCGTAGCCGAGCAGGGCGTTGAGGTTCGCGCCGTCGACGTACACCTGACCGCCGGCCGCGTGCACGGCCGCCGTGATCTCGGTGACCTGCTCCTCGTACACGCCGTGCGTGGACGGGTAGGTGATCATCAGCGCGGCGAGCTCGGCGGCGTTCGCCTCGATCTTCGCGCGGAGGTCGTCGAGGTCGACGTTGCCGAGCTCGTCGGTCGCCACGACGACGACCTTCATGCCGGCGAGCACGGCGGATGCCGCGTTCGTGCCGTGCGCGGACGACGGGATGAGGCACACCGTGCGGTGCTCCTCGCCGTTCGCAAGGTGGTAGCCGCGGATCGCGAGCAGCCCCGCGAGCTCGCCCTGCGAGCCGGCGTTCGGCTGAAGCGAGACCGCGTCGTACCCGGTCACCTCGGCGAGCCACGTCTCGAGCTGGTCGATCATCTGGAGCGACCCCTCGACGTCCGCGCGCGGGGCGAACGGGTGCAGCTGGGCGAACTCCGGCCAGGTGATGGCCGCCATCTCGGTCGCCGCGTTGAGCTTCATCGTGCAGGACCCCAGCGGGATCATGCCGCGGTCGAGCGCGTAGTCACGGTCGGCGAGCTGCTTCAGGTACCGCATCATGGCGGTCTCCGAACGGTGCGCGTGGAACACCGGATGCGTGAGGTACTCGTCCTCGCGCAGCAGGGCGTCGGGAAGGGCGTGTGCGGGCAGGAATCCGAACGATCGGACACCGCCCTCCTGCGCCCGGCTGAACGCGGCGACGGTGCGGAAGACGTCCTCGAGCGTCGTAGTCTCGTCGACGGAGACGCCGACGGTGTCTTCGTCCACCAGCCGCAGCAGCGTGCCGAACTCATCGTGCGCGCGCTCGACGATCGCCGCCGCCCGTCCGGGGACCCGCACCGAGAGAGTGTCGAAGAACTCGCGGTGCACGAGTTCGGCGCCCTCCTTCTCCAGCTCCGTGCCGAGGAAGCGGGCGGTCGCACCAACGCGGGACGCGATGTGGCGCAGCCCGTCCGGGCCGTGATAGACGGCGTACATCGAGGCGATCACGGCCAGCAGCACCTGCGCGGTGCAGATGTTCGAGGTGGCCTTCTCACGGCGGATGTGCTGCTCGCGGGTCTGCAGCGCCAGCCGGTACGCGGGGTAGCCGGAGGCATCCTGCGAGACGCCGACGAGGCGGCCGGGCAGCTGGCGCTCCAGACCCGTGCGCACCGCCATGTAGCCGGCGTGCGGGCCGCCGAACGCCATCGGCACGCCGAAGCGCTGGGTCGTGCCCACCGCCACATCGGCGCCGAGCGAGCCGGGCGAGCGCAGCAGCGTCAGCGCGAGCAGATCGGCGGCGACCACCGCGAGGCCGCCCGCGATGTGCGCCGCGTCGATCACGGCACTCGGGTCGGCGACCCGGCCCGACGCACCCGGGTACTGGACGAAGACGCCGAACAGCTCGTCGGGCAGCTCTTCGCCGGCGGCGAAGTCCCGCTCCATGAGCTGGATGCCGACCGCCTCGGCGCGGGTGTGCAGCAGCGCCTTGGTCTGCGGCAGCGCATCGGCGTCGACGACGAAGACCGGGACTTCGTCTTCGACGCACGACGCGCGAGCAGCATGCCCTCGGCGACCGCCGTGGACTCGTCGAGCATCGATGCGTTGGCGGTCTGGAGCCCGGTGAGGTCGGACACCATGGTCTGGAAGTTGATCAGCGCCTCCAGGCGACCCTGCGAGATCTCCGGCTGGTACGGCGTGTACGCCGTGTACCAGGACGGGTTCTCCAGCACGTTGCGCTGGATCACGCTGGGAGTGATGGTGCCGTAGTAGCCGAGCCCGATCATGGCCCGGTTCACGGTGTTGCGGCTCGCGAGTGCGCGCAGCTCGACGAGAGCCTCGGCCTCGCTCGCGGCGACGGGGATGACGGTCTCCCCGGGCTGCGTGAAGATCGAGCCCGGCACGGCCTGGCGCATCAGCACATCGATCGGGTCGTCCTGGGTTCCTGAGCCCGTCGAAGGGACGCCGAGGGCATCGAGCATCCGCCCCCGGTCACCGGCGTCCGGCCCGATGTGGCGGTCGGCGAACGAGACCATCAGGCCCCCGTGATGGCGACGTAGCCGTCGCGGTCGAGCAGGCCGTCGAGGGCGCCGTCGGCGACCTCGACCTTGATCAGCCAGGCATCCTCGAACGGCGACGAGTTCAGCAGCGCAGGGTCGTCGACGACGCCGTCGTTGATCTCGGTGACGGTGCCAGAGACGGGAGCGTAGAGCTCGGAGACCGACTTGGTCGACTCGGCCTCGCCGAACACGTCGCCGCGGCTCAGCTCGGTGCCGACGGCCGGCAGCTCCACGAAGACGATGTCGCCGAGCGCGTCAGCGGCGAAGTCGGTGATGCCGACGGTCGCGACGGCGCCCTCGAGGGCGACCCACTCGTGCTCTTCGCTGTACTTGAGGGTGGTCAGATCGGTCATTTCGTCCTCCGGTAGAAAGGCAGTGCGGTCACGGTCGCGGGGATCTTCGTCCCGCGCACATCCAGGAACAGCGGGGTCTCCCCCGACTTGTGAGACGGTGCCACGAAGGCCATGGCGATGGGATGCCCGAGGGTCGGGCTCAGCGCGCCGCTGGTGATCTCGCCCACGGCGGTGCCATCCTCGAGAACGACCGCATAGCCGGCGCGGCCGGCGCGGCGGCCCTCGGCGACGAGGCCGACCAGCACCGGAGCATCCTCGGACGGCGTCACGGCATCCTTGCCGACGAAGCGCTCCTTGTCGGCGACGACCACGCGGCCCAGCCCGGCCTGCGCGGGCCGGGTCTCGCGGTTCAGCTCGTGACCGTACAGCGGCATGCCCGCCTCGAGGCGCAGGGTGTCGCGCGCTGCGAGGCCTGCGGGCACGAGGCCGTGCGGCTCACCCGCGGCGAGAACGGCATCCCACATCGCCTCGGCGTCCGAAGCGGCGACCAGCAGCTCGAAACCGTCCTCACCGGTGTAGCCGGTACGGGCGACGAGCACGGGCCCGCCTGCGAAGGTCGCGCTCGCCCAGGCGTAATACTTCTGCTCTGCCCACGGCACGCTGACCTCATCCAGACCCTCGATCGCCGAGACGATCGTCTCTGCCTTCGGGCCCTGGACGGCGATCAGCGCGTAGTCGTCGGAGACGTCGGCGACGGCGACATCGAACCGCTCCACGCGCGCCGAGAGCGCCTCGCTGACGAACTCCCGGTTTCCCGCGTTCGAGATGATCAGGTACTCGGCGTCCTGCAGCCGGTAGACGATGACGTCGTCGATGATGCCGCCGTCCTCGGCGAGCAGCAGCGAGTACTTGGCCTTGCCGACGGCGAGGGCGGAGAGCCGGCCGGCGAGCGCGTAGTCGAGGTACTCCCCCGCCTGGCCGCCGACGACGGTGAACTCCGCCATGTGCGAGATGTCGAAGACACCGGCGGCCTGGCGCACGGCGTGGTGCTCGGCGAGATCGGACGTGTAGCGCACCGGCATCTGCCAGCCGCCGAAGTCGGTGAAGGACGCTCCGAGCGCCTCGTGGCGCGTGCGGAGCGGGGTGTAGCGGGGTTCTGTCATGAGTTCTCCCGTTGCGGGTGGGGACACGGCGGATCACCGCGTCCTGCGAACTCCCCCTCTGTCATGGGCCTGAGAGCTTCGCCCAGCCGTCCGACAGGCTCAGGGAGCCAGAAGGGTTTCGGGGCTTTCACCGTCGGCGGATGCGTGCGCATCTCTTTCAGAGCGGCCGGACGCGGGCGGTGGGGGTACCTGAGAGATTGGCGGGGAGGCTTGCTCCTTCGGTGCCCGGCTGCCAGCACCGGGCTCTCCCGCACGCGTCGTGCGGCCATGCTTTTCAGTTGTGATGGTGTCGTGGGCACTGCTCCGCCCAGCATACCGGTTCCGGATGCCGGAGAAGAAGAGCCCGCCCGCGCATCAAGGGGCCGTGCGCGGGCGGGGGCTGTGGGGCGGGAGCAGGGTCAGACGCCGCTGAGCTCCCGGCGCACCTCGTCGCGCAGCCTGCCGAGGTTCTCGGGATCCGGTGCGGCGTTCAGCAGGGTCTTGGTGTAGTCGTGCTGCGGGTCGAGGATGACGGTGTCCGCCGGTCCGCGCTCCACGACGTCGCCGCCGGTAGAGCACCATGATCTCGTCGCTGAAGTGCCGCGCGGTGGCCAGGTCGTGCGTGATGTAGAGCACGCCCAGGTCATCCTCGCGCTGCAGGTCGGCGAGCAGGTTCAGCACGCCGAGGCGGATCGAGACGTCGAGCATCGACACCGGCTCATCCGCCACGATGAAGCGAGCGCCGGGCGCGAGCGCGCGTGCGATCGCGACGCGCTGACGCTGCCCGCCGGACAGTTCGTGCGGACGGCGGTCGGCGAAGCTGTCGGCGGGCGACAGGCGCACCCGATCGAGAAGCTCCAGCGCCCTGGCCCTGACCTGCTTCCCGGACAGCTCCGGATGGTGGATGCGCAGCGGCCGCTCCAGGTGATGCGCGATCGAATGGTACGGGTTCAGCGACGCGAACGGGTCCTGGAACACCATCTGCACGTCGGAGCGGTACCTCGCGATCTCCCGCCCGCTCGTGCCGCTGCTGCGTCCGTTCAGCAGGATCTGCCCCGAGGTCGGCGTCTCCAGCTTCATCAGCATCCTGGCGATCGTCGACTTTCCGGAGCCCGACTCGCCCACCAGCGCGATGGTCCGCCCCGCCTCGATCGTGAACGACACGTCCTTCACCGCGTGCAGCTTCGAGGTCTTCAGTCCGGAGCGCAGGGTGAAGTCCTTCACCAGATTCCGGGCCTCGAGCGTGGGCCTCGCCTGATCGTTCATCGGACCTGCTCCTGACTCGGCATTCTGCCGGTGCGCACGAAGTCGCCGCGCTCGCCGCGCAGGCTGGGGAAGCTGGACAGCAGCCGTCGGGTGTACTCGTGCTGCGGTGTGCGGTAGATCTCCTCCGCCGTGCCCTGCTCGACGATCCGGCCCTGCAGCATGACCGCGATGCGGTCGCTGATCTCGATCAGCATCGGCAGGTCGTGGGTGATGAAGATCACGGCGAAGCCGAGCTTCTCGCGCAGCCGCATGATCTCGCGGATGATGCCGCGCTGCACGACGACGTCGAGCGCCGTCGTGGGCTCGTCCATGATCATGACCTGAGGGTCGAGCGCCAGGGCCATCGCGATCATCATGCGCTGGCGCATGCCGCCGGACAGCTCGTGCGGGAAGCTGCTGAGGCGGTTGGGATCGACGCCGACCAGAGTGAGCAGCTCGTCGGCGCGCTCCTTCTTCGCCGCCTTGGACATGCCCGGCCGGTGGGTGTCGAAGATGTCGTAGATCTGCGCCTTCACGCTGATCACCGGGTTGAGCGAGTTCATCGCACCCTGGAAGACCATCGACACCTTGTCCCAGCGGAAGGCGCGGAGGCCGTCGGCGGCCAGCGCCACCACGTCGATGTCGGTGCCGGAGCGATCATGGAAGATGATCTCGCCCTCGGTCATCAGCGCCGGCGGCTTCAGCAGCCGGGTGAGGCCGTAGGCGAGCGTGGTCTTGCCGCAGCCGGATTCTCCGGCCAGGCCGAGGATCTCACCGTCGGTGCAGGGTGAGCGACACGCCGCGAACGGCCTTCACCGGAGGATCGACCTCGTACTCGATGCTGATGTCGCGTGCGGTCAGCACCGCTTCGGGCGCGGTCATGCGGAGGCTCCCTTCGTCTTGGCCGCCTTGCGCACGCTGCGAGCAGCCGCCGGGGCGTTGCGCAGCTTCGGATTGATGACCTCGTCGATCGAGAAGTTGATCAGGGCGAGGCCGCAGCCGAGCATCGCGATCATGATGCCCGGCGGCACGAACCACCACCACGCTCCACGGCCGAGCGCCTGGCCCGACTGCGCGTCGTTGAGGATCGTGCCCCAGGTGATCGACGAGGTCGGACCGAGGCCGAGGTAGGATAGGCCGGCCTCGTTCACGATGGCGAAGATGATCGCGAACAGGAACTGCGCGGTGAGCAGCGGCAGCAGGTTCGGCATGATCTCCACGAGGATGGTGCGCCAGGACCGCTCTCCGGCGACCTTTGCCGCCGAGACGTAGTCCCGGGTGCGCAGCGAGCGCGCCTGCAGCCGCAGAACGTAGGCGGCACCCGCCCACGACGTGACGCCGAGGATCACCGCGACCAGCTGCCAGCTGCGACTCGACACGAACGAGGCGATGACCATGACGAGCGGGAGCCCCGGGATCACGATCATCACGTTGGTGATCAGCGCCAGGACGTCTTCCCGCCATCCGGCGAGGTAGCCGGCCAGCACGCCGAAGAGCAGCGAGAGCAGGATCGCGATCAGTCCGGCCACGAGGCCGACGGCGAGCGAGCCGCGTGCTCCGGTCGCGAGCTGGGCGAACATGTCGTTGCCCAGCTTCGTGGTGCCCAGAAGGTGCTCCCAGGACGGCGGCTGCAGCGAGTCGTTCGCGGTGCTGCGCGGATTCTGCGCGAAGATCGGCGCGATCAGCGCGAAGGCGACCGTGAAGACCACCAGGGTGACGCCCACGATGAACTTCGGGGTGCGAAGGGCCGCCATCCTGCGCCCTCGTCGCTGCTGAGATGTGGCCAGCGCGACGGTGCTCGCCGGCGCCGTGGTCGGTGCGTTGTAGCTGATCTCATCCGCATCGGATGCGGCGGTCTGTGTCTCAGTCATTCTGGCGTGCCCTCGGGTCGACGAACCCGTACACCAGGTCCATGAAGAAGTTGGCGCCGAGCACCGCGATCGTGATGACGAGGAACAGACCCTGCATCAGCGCGTAGTCGTTGTTGGTCACGGCTTGGAACATCAGCTTTCCGATGCCGGGGTAGGTGAACACCTGCTCCATGACGATGGAGCCGGCGACCACGAAGCCGAGCGTGATCGAGAAGCCGGCGATGGACGGGATCGCAGCGTTGCGCGCCGCGTACGTGGTCATGATCCGGCGAGGTCGGAGTCCCTTCGCCTCCGCAGTCACGACGTAGTCCTCGGCGAGCGTGGAGACCATCATGTTGCGCATCCCGAACAGCCACCCGCCGGCTGTGCTGATCACGATGGTGATGGCGGGGAGGATCGCGTGCCGGAAGGCATCCGCGAAGAACGCCCAGGACGCCTCCGGTCCGTCGGGGAACTCGAACACGTCGTACCCGCCGAACATCGGGAACCAGCCGAGCGTCACCGCGAAGATGAACACCAGGATCAGCGCCAGCCAGAAGTACGGGATGGACTGCAGCACGGTCGTCGCCGGGATGAGGTGATCGACCCATGTGCCGCGCTTCCAGCCGGTCCAGGCACCGAGTACCAGACCGAGGACGAAGGAGATGATCGTCGCTGTCCCGACCAGGATCAGCGTCCACGGCAGCGCGTCGGCGATGAGCTCGGAGACCGGGGTGGGGAACTTCGTCACCGAGACCCCGAGGTCGCCCCGGAACATCTGGCCCCAGTACTGGAAGTACTGCTGCCACAGGGGTGCGTCGTCACCGCCGAGGAGCATCTTGATGTTGCGGATGGTCGATTCGGAGACCTCGCCACCCGCGCGCTGCATCTTGGCGATCATGATGTCGGCCGGGTCGCCCGGCATCAGCCGGGGCAGCAGGAAGTTGAGAGAGATCGCGGCCCACAACGTGAACGCGTAGAACCCGATCCTTCGTGCATAGAACTTCATTTCACGACTTCCTTGACTTGACTGCTGCCCCGGCTGACCTCATGGCGTGGAGGTCACTCCACCGGCTTCAGGTGCTGGAGGATGTAACCCGCCGCGACGGCGCCCCAGGACGGCGGGAACGCGTACAGGTCGTCCTCGGTCGGCCAGCCCGTGTACTCCTTCGAGTTGTAGAAGGTCTGGGTCGCGTTGATCACCAACGGGATGTACGGCAGGTCGCGGACGATCTCGGTCTGGATCGTGCCGTACAGCTCCTTCTTCGTGGCCTCGTCGTTGGTGCTGATCGCCTTCTGCACGGCGTCATCGACGACGGGGTTGCTGTAGCGGCTGAAGTTCCAGCGGCCCGCGGGGACCTCTTCACCGACCTTGGCGGTCGAGCCGACGGCGGTGCCACCGAACCAGTCGCGGTAGATCTGGAACGGGTCGGCCACAGACGTGCCGACGACGCCGCCGACGATCAGCTGGAACTCGCCGCCCTGACGGGCGTCGGAGAACTCCTGCCACTGCACGGTGGAGACGTTCAGCTTGATACCGGCATCCGCCGCCTGCTCGCCCATCAGCTTCGCCGCGTCGTTGTAGTCGGTCCAGCCGTCGACCGAGATGAGGTTCATCTCGAGCGTCTTGCCGTCCTTCGCATAGAACCCGTCGGAGCCCTTCGCGTACCCGGCAGCCTCGAGGATCTCGCCGGCCTTCGCCGCGTCGGCCTTCTGCGGACTCAGCTTGTTCGCGTCGTCGGCGACCCACTTCTCGTCACGCGGGATCTGCGCGAAGGTCGGCGAGATCTCACCGGTCATACCGACGAAGGCCTTCTCGTCGATGACACCGCGGTCGACCGCCACGTTCAGCGCCTGGCGCACGGCGACATCGGTCTGCGCGCCGGTGCAGCCCAGGTCGGCGTTCGAGCATGTGTACAGCACCGTCGGGTCCTGCGGCGTGTTGATCCACTCGATCTTGCCGTTCTTGGTGACATCCTCGGGGTTCGGGATGAACATTCCGGTCCAGTCGAGCTTGCCTGCGGCGAGCAGATCCTGCGCGGTCTGGTTGTTGTCGACGGCGATGTACTGAACCTTCTTGATGGCGAGCTTGTCGGCATCGCGGAAGTTCTTGTTGGCCACCAGGCTGTACGACTCGCTCGTGGTCTTGTCCACGACGTACGCACCCGACCCGACCGGCTCCTCGTTCGCGAAGTTCGCGAAGTCGGTGATCGACTCCCAGATGTGCTTCGGCAGGATGTAGGTCGAGCCCATGCGCTGGAACTCGGTGGTGTACTGCGCCGCCTTGTACTTCAGGACGACGGTGGTGTCGTCGCTCGCCTCCGCGGACACCAGGCCGTTACTCTCGGGGTTGTTGCCCGCGTAGCCGAATGTGAACGCCACGTCCTCGGCCGTGAGCGGCTCGCCGTCGGACCACTTGAGCCCGCTCTTGATCTTGACGGTGATCTCGGTGCCGTCCTCGTTGTACTCGAACGAGTCGCCGAGCAGGCCGACGGGAGCGTCGTCCGCCGTCTTGTTGTAGAAGAACAGCGGCTCGTAGACCGGCCCGAGCGCGCCGTGCAGCACGGTCGGGGCGAAGGGGTTGTAGTTCGCCTTGATCGGCGTCTGGCTGCCGGCCCACACACGCAGTGCGCGGTCGCTCGAGCCCTTGCCGTCGGACCCGCTGTCCCCGGTCGAGCAACCGGTGAGTGCGAGCGCGAGGACAGATGCCCCCGCCACGGCGGTCAGCGCGATTCGGCGCGTCCCGGTACGAATCATTTGCCTTACTTCCTCTCGGTGCTGCTTTGCAGGAGCGGTTTCCTCCGTCATGGAGGGCAATCCCGAATGGGTTTGTTAGGACAGTAACCTAACAAACTCCCGCTCGGTGGAGCAAGGAGGGAACGACGGACTTCGATAACGTTTCGGACTCGGCACGAACGCGCGTCGGGGCGCGGCGCCGGCGGATGCCGCCAAGACCTGCGGCCACACCCCATAGGCTCGAGGTGTGACAGCGAGAAGCACCGAGCAGGACGCCATCCGCGTCGCCGTCTCGACCGTGATCTTCTCGCTGCGTTCGGCGGCGGAGGGCGATCGGCTGATGCTGCCGCTCGTGCGCCGCACGCGCGACCCGCACCTCGGCATGTGGGCGCTCCCCGGCGGCTGGCTCGACGCCGACGAGGATCTGGACAGCGCCGCTTCGCGCACCCTCGCCGAGACGACAGCCCTGATGCCGAGTTACCTGGAGCAGCTGTACACGTTCGGCGAGGTGGACCGCTCTCCGACCAGGACCGTCTCGATCGTGTACTGGGCGCTGCTGCGCTCCGACCTCGTCGACACGCAGCGCTCGACGGCGGGCGCCCCTGAGAACGTCGAGTGGTTCGACGTGGACGCCCTCCCCGCTCTCGCATTCGATCACAACCGCATCGCCGAGTACGCCCTGTGGCGTCTGCGCAACAAGGTCGGCTACAGCCGGATCGCGGCGGGCCTGCTGCCCGACGAGTTCACGCTGTCCGAGCTCCGGGAGGTGTATGAGGCCGTGCTCGGCCGACGTCTGGACCCCTCCAACTTCCGTCGCCTGCTGGAGGGCACCGACGAACTGGTCCCGACGGAGTCGTATCGCACCGGCAAGCACCGTCCCGCACGCCTGTACCGCTACAACCGCGAGTCCTGAGGCGAGAGCGCGGCCTCGCCCGGCGTCCCCCGCGTGTCGGCGACCTGGGATTGCACTTCTGGTCAGAACGACATAATCTGTTCCCGCAGTAAGTGTCCAAGTGACCAGAAGGTGGCGAACCCGATGCACACCGCACTCCCCCTCCGACCTGACCTCGATCCCTCCGTCGATCACGCCCTGCAGCTGATCGTCTCCGGTGCGTCGACCGACGAGACCTGCGCGACCGACCTCGCCGCCGGGCCCTGGGACTTCGACACCCGCCCGGGATACGGGCCCGGTTCGTCGATGGGTGATGTCATCCCCACCGGTGCACCGCGCCAGGGCGAGCTTCCGCTGTCGTACCGGGAGGCGAGCGAGGACGAGCTCGAGGCCCGCATCCGCACGGCGAAGCAGACCCTCGGCGATCGCGTCGTCGTGCTGGGCCACTTCTACCAGCGGGAGGAGGTCGTGCGGCATGCCGACTATGTCGGCGACTCGTTCCAGCTCGCCCAGGCCGCCCTGGACCGCCCCGAGGCGGAGGCCATCGTGTTCTGCGGCGTGCACTTCATGGCCGAGACCGCCGACCTGCTCTCCGGCGCCGATCAGGCCGTCATCCTGCCGAACCTCGCCGCCGGCTGCTCGATGGCCGACATGGCCGACATCGACCAGGTCGAGGACTGCTGGGAGCAGCTCGCCGACGTCTACGGTCCGCTCGACGAGCAGGACGCCGAGGGACTCGTTCCCGTCGTGCCGGTGACGTACATGAACTCCTCCGCTGCGATCAAGGGCTTCGTCGGGAGGCACGGCGGCATCGTGTGCACGTCGTCGAACGCCAGGACGGTGCTCGAGTGGGCGTTCGCGCGCGGCCGCCGGGTGCTGTTCTTCCCCGATCAGCACCTGGGCCGCAACACGGCGAAGGCGATGGGGGTGCCGCCAGGCCGGATGCCGCTGTGGAACCCGCGACGGACGCTGGGCGGTCAGACCGCCGATGAGCTGCAGGACGCGCAGGTGCTGCTCTGGCACGGCTTCTGCTCGGTGCACCGCCGGTTCACCGTCGGCCAGATCGAGCAGGCACGCGCCTCGCATCCGGGTGTGCGCGTGATCGTGCACCCGGAGTGCCCGATGGAGGTGGTCGACGCGGCGGACGAGGCCGGTTCGACCGCCTACATCCGCCGCGCGATCGAAGAGGCCGACGAACCCACGACATTCGCGATCGGCACCGAGATCAACCTCGTCCGGCGGCTCGCCGCGCAGCATCCGCAGCATGAGATCTTCTGCCTCGACCCGGTGGTCTGCCCGTGCTCGACGATGTACCGGATCCACCCCGGCT
Organism: Microbacterium sp. KUDC0406; assembly: GCF_021582875.1. NCBI lineage: Bacteria > Bacillati > Actinomycetota > Actinomycetes > Micrococcales > Microbacteriaceae > Microbacterium > Microbacterium sp. KUDC0406. The sequence goes on from NZ_CP091138.1 coordinate 1,754,410, forward strand.
ACCTCGCATGGGTGCTGGAGGAGCTCGTCGCCGGACGCATCGTGAACCGCATCTCGGTCGCCGCGGACGTCGCCGACCCGGCACGGGTCGCCCTGGAGCGGATGCTGGCCGCCAAGCCGCAGGCGGCGAGCGCGTGAGCGCTGCCTCGGCCCAGGGCGCCCGGATCGAGACAAGCGGCTCCCCGACATGCGCGTGATCATCGTCGGCGCCGGCATCGCGGGCCTGACCGCGGCGCTGCACGCGCACGAGGCCGGCCATGCCGTGACGCTCGTCGTCAAGGGCGCTCTCGGCGGCGGCAGCACGCCGCTCGCGCAGGGCGGGATCGCCGGGGTGTACGGCCCGGACGACTCCCCCGCGCTGCACGCCGCCGACACGCACACCGCCGGCGCGGGCCTGTCAGATCCGCTCGCCGTCGACGTGCTGGTCGGTGATGCGGCGGACCGCATCGCCGACCTCGCAGCGCGTGGCGTCGACTTCGACCGCGCCCCCGACGGCGCTCTCGCCCGCGGACAGGAGGCTGCACACGCGCATCCGCGCATCGCTCACGCCGGCGGCGACGCCACGGGCGCCGCGATCTCGTCCGCCCTGGTCGCACAGGTCCGGGCGCGCCGCGGCCCGGTACGAATGCGGGGAGAGGAGACGGATGCCGGCGGACACGCCGCGGGTTCCGCCGCCATCCGTGATTCCGGCGCGCATCCGTCACACCCGATCGACGTTCTCGAGCACGCGTTCCTGACGGATCTCGTCGTCGAGGACGGCGGATGCCGCCGGCATCCGGGTGCTGGCCGGCGGACGAGCGCGGACGCTGCCGGCGGATGCCGTGATCCTGGCCACCGGCGGAGCAGGGCAGCTGTATAGTCACACGACCAATCCGGCGGGTGCGACCGGCGACGGCATCGCCGCCGCGATGCGCGCCGGGGCGGCGGTCGCCGATCTCGAGTTCGTGCAGTTCCACCCGACGATGCTCGCTCTGGGGACCCCGTTCCTGATCTCGGAGGCGGTGCGCGGCGAGGGTGCGGTGCTGCGCGATGCCGCGGGACGGCGCTTCACGTTCGACGCGCACCCCGACGGCGAGCTCGCGCCGCGCGACGTCGTCGCGAGGGCCAATGCCCGGCAGCAGGCGGCGGACGGGGCGCCGGTGCGACTGGATGCCACGGCGCTGGGCGGCGACCGTCTCGCCCGGAGGTTCCCGACGATCGACCGGGTCGTCCGCGAGCGCGGACTGGACTGGTCGCGCGAGCCGATCCCCGTGACGCCCGCCGAGCACTACCTGATGGGCGGCATCGCCACCGACACCTGCGGACGCACCTCGATCCCCGGCCTGTACGCGGTAGGAGAGGTCGCCCGCACCGGCGTGCACGGCGCGAACCGCCTGGCATCCAACTCCCTGCTCGAGGGCGCGGTGTTCGCCGCCCGCGCGGTCGACGCGCTGGGGCTACGACGTCTCGTCCCGTCGCTGCGCTCCTCGCTCAACGACCCGGGGGGCGACCTCTCGTTCGTTGAGCGAGCGGAGCGAGACGAAACGTCAGCGCCGTTCACACGCGCCGCGCTGCAGCAGCTGATGTGGGATCACGTGGGTCTGCTGCGCACGACAGAGGGACTCACCGAGGCGCTCGACGCGATCCGCGGCTGGCGGGCGCACCGGCATCCGCCGCTCACCGCCCGCGACCACGAGGACGCGAACCTGCTGCTCGTCGCCGAGGCGACCGCGGCCGCCGCACTCGCGCGCCCCGTCTCGGTCGGCGCGCACTTCCTGCAACCCGCACTGATCGGAGCCCGATGATCGCCCCCGCCACCCTCACACGCGTCGTCTCGGCCGCTCTGGAAGAGGATGCCCCGTGGGGCGACCTCACCAGTGCCGCGCTGATCCCGGAGGACGCCGCAGCGGTGGCCGACCTCGTCGCACGCGAAGCGGGAGTGCTCGCCGGAGGCGGCGTGTTCGCCGCCGCGTTCGCCCTCACCGATCCTTCCATCGCCGTGGACCTGCACGTCGGCGACGGGGATCGGTTCGACGCCGGCGACGTGCTCGCGACGGTCACCGGTCCGGCGCGCGGCATCCTCACCGCCGAGCGGGTGGCGCTGAACTTCACGCAGCGGCTGAGTGGCATCGCCACCCTCACCGCCGCCTACGTCGAGGAGGTCGCCGGCACCGGCGCGCGCATCGCGGACACCCGCAAGACCACCCCGGGACTGCGCGCGCTCGAGCGGCATGCCGTGGTCAGCGGCGGTGGGCACAACCACCGGTACTCGCTCTCGGATGCCGTGATGGCCAAGGACAACCACCTCGCGCTGCTCACCCGCGACGGCAGCGATCTGGCGACCGGGCTTCGCGCCGCGCGCGAGCGGCTCCCTCACACCACCCACGTCGTCGTCGAGGTGGACCGGATCGACCAGATCGAAGCGGTGCTCTCGGGGGCGCCGACACCGTGCTGCTGGACAACTTCACCCCGGCGCAGCTGCGCGAGGCGGTGGAGCTGATCGGCCGGCGCGCCGTGGCCGAGGCATCCGGCGGGGTGAACCTCGACACGGTCCGCGCGATCGCCGAGTCGGGCGTGCAGGTCATCTCGGTCGGCGCTCTCACGCACTCGGCGCGGGCGCTCGACCTGGGTCTGGACATCCGGATCGGGTGACCATGCTCTACGCCGATCACGCCGCGACCTCACCGGTGCGTCCCGAGGTGCTCGAGGCGATGGCGCCGTACCTCGGCGCCGTGTTCGGCAATCCGTCCAGCCACCACACCGTCGGCGAGGCCGCGTCCCGCGCCCTGGAGGACGCCCGGGCTCGAGTGGCCGTCGTGCTCGGGATGCGCACCGGCGACGTCGTGTTCACCTCGGGAGGCACCGAGGCGAACAATCTCGCTGTGAAGGGCATCGTGCTCGCATCCGGGCGGCGGCACATGATCACGACGCCGATCGAGCACGAATCGATCCTCGAGTCCGCGGCATACCTGGAGCGATTCCACGGCGTGGAGGTCACGATGCTGCCCGTCACGGCGACCGGGCGGGTCGAGCCGGATTCGCTGGCGGCCGCACTGCGCCCGGACACCGCGCTGGTGTCGATCGGGCACGCGAACAACGAGATCGGGACGGTTCAGGATGCCGCCGCACTGGCGGCGCCGCTTGCAGGTGGCGGAGCGGATGGCGGATGGCGGGCGCCCGGCGGCGACATCGCCCGCCGAGTGCAGGATCGTCCGCCATCTGAAAGGCGCGTGCCGCTGCACATAGATGCCGTGCAGTCCGCCGGGTTGGCTGCCGCTGGCCGGTCTCGGCGCCGATGCGATCTCGATCGCCGGGCACAAGCTCGGAGCGCCGAAAGGCATCGGGGCGCTCGCCGTGCGCGGGCGGGTGCCGCTGGAACCGCTGCTGCACGGCGGCGGCCAGGAGCGAGGACGGCGCTCCGGCACCGAGAACATCGCCGCGGCGGTCGGACTCGCGACAGCGCTGGAGCTCGCGGAGGCGGAGCGCAGGGACGCCGCCGATGTGGTTCGCGAGCGGACGGCCGGCTTCATCGCCGCCGTGCTGCAGTCCGTGCCGCAGGCCGCACTCACCGGCGATCCGGACCACCGTCTTCCTGCCGTGGCGAGCTTCACGTTCGGCGGCGTCAGCGGCGAATCGGTGCTGCTCGAGCTGGAGCGCCGGGGCGTGGTCTCGTCGAGCGGATCGGCCTGCGCCGCCGGCAGCGACGAGCCCTCGCACGTGCTGCTTGCCTGCGGCATCGACCCTGTCGTCGCTCAGACGTCAGTGCGGTTCACGTTCGGAAGGGTGCCGCTGGAGCAGCCGGACGCACTCGCGGCCCTCGTCGCGGAGTCGGCCGCAGCTGCATCCGGTCGTTGAGCGCCCTTCGTCTCATCGCTGCGCTCCTCGCTCAGGATCCGCGGAGCGAGCGCCGTACTGAGCGAGCGCAGCGAGTCGAAGTGACGAAACGCGGTGACCGTTCCGCGGACCTTGGCGCGTGTCGTCTCGCTCGTTCCTCGCTCGCTCAACGACCGGGGCGGGACTCATCCCACCAGTCGAGCACGCGGGAGCCGATCAGGGTGAGCCATTTCGAGCGCTCGCCCTGTGGAACGTCGATGTCGACCCAGATCGCTCCGCCCGGCACGTCGCCCTGCAGCCAGGTGCCGTCCGGCTGACGCGCCGCGCGTACGACCTCCACCGCGTCGGCGAACCGAGGATCCGGCGCTGTGCCCTCCATCACTGAGGCGGCACGGAAGTGATCCAGCGCAGCGAGGGCGCTGTACTGCCACCTGCTCGGGGCGATGAAGTCCGTCACCCACGGGCCGACCACCTCACCCGTCGTCAGACGTCGCATCAGACCGCGCTCGAGCAGGTACTCCTCCCCGGCATGACGCGTCGCCTGCAGGGAATCGTCGCCCGTGATCCGCTGATGGTTCAGCATCTCGACGAGGGCGTTGAGCGTCGAGTGGAACGAGGAGCGCACCGAGTCGCCCTCCTCGGCCTCGCAGTTCCAGCCGCCGTCCTCGAGGCGGTGCTCCGGGAACCAGGCGACAAGGCGTGAGACGTCGGCCCCGAGCCAGGCGCCCGTGGCGAGCGTGAACCCGTTGATGCACACGTCGACCTCACCGCCCCAGTACGGCAGGTCGTCGTACTCCCAGGTGCTGTTCGCCGCGAGCTTCTCGGCCGTACCCGCGAGCGCACCGGCGTCCAGGCCCAGATCGCGCAGATCCTTGAGCGCCCACGTGGTCGCGATCCACGGCTGCCCTTCGCGATCGCGCTCGATGATGCCATGACCGGTGAAGTCGCGCGAGCGCGACGGGAAGTACGCCCCGCCGGCCCACTGGCCGTCGGGGTCCTGGTGCGAGAGGATCGTCGCGCCGAAGCCCTCGGTCGCGATTCTCGATCTGGTGCGCTGCCAGACCTTCTCGTCGGCATCCAGCAGGTCGCGCTCGACCTGCCATCGCAGCGACGGATCGGAGTCGAGCAGCCAGTCGGTGATTTCCTTCGTCAAAGAGGACACGACCGGCACGCTACGCCGCGACACCGACATCCGGAACCCCGCCGCCGGCCCCGCAGCTAGACTCGGCGAGTGCCCGAAGCGCTCGTGACCCTGATCGTTCCCGGTCGCGACATCGCGGCATACGCGCCCGCGGCGCTCGACTCGCTCCGCGGGCAGACCGAGCAGCGGTGGCGCGCGATCCTCATCGATGACGGATCGGCGGATGCCACGGGCGATGTGTTCGCGGCGGCAGCAGCGGCCGATCCTCGCTTCACGCTCGTGCGTCACGACAGCCCAGGCGGCCTCGGCGCAGCGCGCAACACCGGTCTCGACCTCGTCGACACGCCCTTCCTCGGATTCCTCGACGGCGACGACGAGCTCACCCCGAACGCTCTGGAGCGCATGACCACGACGCTCGCCGAGACCGGCAGTGATTTCGCCGCCGGAGCCTACGTGCGCTCTCGCCTGGTGGACGGCTCCTACCGTCCCGGTCGCGTGCAGCCGTGGACGACGGCGGCCACCGACCCGGAACGCCTGGCGACCACGATCTTCGCCCACCCCGCCGCATCCGCGAACATCGTCGCCTGGTCGAAGGTCAGCCGCACGGAGTTCTGGAACGGCCGCCGCTTCCCGCTCGGCGTCGCGTACGAGGACCAGATCGTGGCCCAGCGCATGCACGTCGAGGCGCGCGCCTTCGATGTCGTCCCCGACGTGCTCGTGCACTGGCGGCTGCGCGCCGACGGCACCTCGATCACGCAGGGCAAGGACCTGCTGCCAGTGCTCCGCGACTATCTCGCCGCCCTCCTCGGCGGCATCCGGGTGCTCCAGGCCGCCGGGGCGTCCGCCGCGGTCGTCGCCCGGCTCGATCTGATCCTGGCGATGGACGTCCCGCCGCTCGAGCACATCGCGTCCACGCATCCCGAGCCCGCCTACCGGGCCGAGCTCGACGCGTTCACCGCGACTCTGCGCACCCTGCCGGAGTTCGCGCTGGCCTCCCCCGACCCCGCCCTGTCCGAGGCGCTGCGCTGGTGACGCGCGTGCTCGGCTGCGGAGGGCACGCCGGATACCCCGGCGGCGGTGACGGATGCCGCGGCACGTCGTCCGCGACATCCGAAGCTGGGCACGGGTGACAGCCGATAGCGTGATCGGGTGAACTCCTACCTGGCCGACCTCTTCTCGCTCGCCGGACGCACGGCGCTCGTCACGGGAGGCTCATCCGGCATCGGCCGCGGCATCGCGACCGCGCTCGCGCGCGCCGGCGCGGCCGTCGTGATCGTGGCGCGCGGCGAGGAGCGGGTGGCCGAGACGGTGCGCGAGCTGACAGAGGCCGGATGCCGTGCCGCAGGCCTTCCCGGCGATCTGAGCACCCGCGAGGGCATCAGCGCCGTCGCCGATGCCGCCCCCGGTCCGTTCGGCGAGCCCGACATCGTCGTGCACTCGGCGGGCATCAACATCCGCCCGCCCTTCACCGAGATCACCCAGGACGACTGGGACGTCACGATGACCGTGAATGCGCTCGCGCCGTTCCTGCTCGGCCAGCGCTTCGCTCCGGGCATGGCGGAGCGCGGCTTCGGCCGCCTGATCCACATCAGCTCGCAGCAGGCGCATCGCGCCTTCGTGCAGAGCGGCGTGTACGGCGTCTCGAAGGGCGCGATCGAGTCGCTGGTGCGCTCCGAGGCCGAGGCGTGGGGCGGCACCGGAGTCACCAGCAACGCGCTTGTGCCCGGCTTCGTGCTCACTCCGCTGAACGCGCGTCTTCAGCAGGATCCGGCGAAGGTCTCCGAACTCGCCGCCCGCACGATTATCGGCCGCAACGGCCTACCGGAGGACTTCGCCGGGGCCGCTGTATTCGTGGCGTCGTCCTCGTCCGGCTACGTCACCGGCCAGCACCTGTTCATCGACGGCGGACTGTCGGTGCACTGACCGGGCATCCCCACGGCTCCGCGCCGCGCCCCCTGCCCGCACCCGCGCGCCGCGTCGCATCCCGCAACACCCGCCTGCGCACCGTGACGCACGCGCACCCGCCTCGCAAGGACGAAAACGCAGCGCGCAGCCCGACCGAACCGGCAGAAACCTCCTTGCACAGGTCCTCGGGCAGCGCCCGCACCCGCGCGCCGCGTCGCATCCCGCAACACCCGCCTGCGCACCGTGACGCACGCGCACCCGCCTCGCAAGGAGGAAAACGCAGCGCGCAGCCCGACCGAACCGGCAGAAACCTCCTTGCACAGGTGCTCAGGCGGCCTCCACACGAAGAGCCGGGGCTCGCCCGCCGCGCGGACGCGGCAGACTCAGGCCTCGTCGAGCCCGCGCGTCGCCGTCGACAGCTGCTCGGCGGCGAGGGTGGCGTACAGCCCGCCCCGGGCGAGCAGCTCCGCGTGCGTGCCGGACTCGACGATCCGCCCCGCCTCGACCACGTGGATCACGTCGGCGCCGACCACGGTCGACAGTCGGTGCGCGATGGTCAGCGTGGTGCGGCCGCGCGCCGCGGCATCCAGCGCCTCCTGCACGACGCGCTCCGACACGGTGTCGAGCGCCGAGGTCGCCTCGTCGAGCAGCAGCACAGGCGGGTCCTTCAGCAGCACGCGCGCGATCGCGATGCGCTGCTTCTCGCCGCCGGAGAGCCGGTAGCCGCGCTCGCCCACGACAGTGTCGTAGCCCAGCTCGAATCCGGCGATGACATGGTGGATGTTCGCGGCGCGGCAGGCCGCCTCGATCTCGGCATCCGTCGCCCCCGGCCTGGCGTAGCTCAGGTTCTCGCGGATCGTCGCATGGAACAGGTACGTCTCCTGCGACACGATGCCGATGTCGTCGATGATCGACTCCTGACGCAGCCTGCGCACGTCCTCTCCGGCGAAGCGCACGGCGCCGCCGGACACCTCGTACAGCCGGGGGGCGAGATAGAGGATGGTCGTCTTGCCGGCGCCGCTCGGCCCGACGAAGGCGACGTGGGTTCCCGGCTCGGCGGTGAAGGACACCCCGTCGAGCGTGGGCCTGGCCTCGGCCGAGGCATCCGGATAGCGGAACACGACGTCGTCGAACACGATCCGCCCGCGCGGGCCCGGGGCATCCGATGCGTCGATCGCGTCCGGCGCATCCTGGATCTGCGGCACCATGTCGAGGTACTCGAAGATGCGCGCGAACAGCGCCTTGGACGTCTGCACGTCCAGCGCGACCCGCATCAGCCCCATCAGCGGCATCAGCAGCCGGGCCTGCACCGTGGTGAAGGCGACGATCGCTCCGGCGGTGATGTCGCCGCTGCCGCCGGCGACGAAGAGGCCCGCGACGAGGTAGATGACCGCCGGGATCGACGACATCAGCACTTGCACGACGGCGAAGAAGCGCTGACCGCTCATGGCCTGTCGCACCTGCAGACGCACCTGATTGCGGTTCTCGTCCTGATAGCGCTCCGATTCGGTGCGCTGCCTGTTGAACGACTTCGAGAGCAGGATGCCGGAGACGCTGAGGGTCTCCTGCGTGATGCTGGTCAGCTCGGAGAGCGACTCCTGCGTCTGCCCGGCGATCCGCGCCCGCACCTGACCGACCCGGCGCTGGATGACCACCAGGATCGGCATCACGATGACCGCGATGATCGTCAGCCGCACATCGATGATCAGCATGGCGACCAGCGAGGCGACCACGGTGACCGTGTTGCCCAGGATGCTGCTGACCGTGTTCGTCAGCACCCCGGCCACGCCGCCGACGTCGTTCTGCAGCCGGGACTGGATGACACCGGTCTTGGTGCGGGTGAAGAAGCCGAGCTCCATCGCCTGCAGATGATCGAAGAGGCGCACCCGCAGGTCGCCGGTCACGGCGTTGCCGACCGTCGAGGTGAGCCAGGTCTGCACCACGCCGATCGCGGCCGAGAGCAGGTACAGACCGATCATCGCGACGACCAGCCAGGTGAGCAGCGGGATCACCGGCCCGCCTCCGGCCTGAGGGAAGAGCGCGTCGTCGAAGATGCGCTGCACGAGCAGAGGCGGGATCACCCCGATCGTGGCGAGCAGCACCACCAGGATGCCGGTGATCAGGATGCGCCAGCGATAGGGGGCGAACAGGGAGACGACTCTTTTGCCGAGTCCGGCGATCCTCGGGGCCTCGGCGTTCAGCCGACGCTGCGCCTCGATGTCCACGCCGCGGAATCCGCCGCCGCGTCCGCCTCCACCGCCGCTTCCACCACCGCGCATGCTCATCGCCTCAGGCTACTGCCGGGCGGCGACGTCGAGCCGGGTCCGGACGGATGTCTGCTGTACGGGAATGGAATGTCCCAGGTATCCGTTACGCTGAACAACTCTCGGGAAGGCGTCGCCCGCCCGCTCTCATCGCGCACCACCACCTCACGGAGGAACCTCATGTCTGCCGTCGACACCGGCTCCGTCCCCACCTCCGCCAATCAGATGATCCCGCGCAAGGACATGGCCGTCATCTGGGTGCTGCTCACCGCCGCCTTCGTCGCGATCCTCAACGAGACGACGATGAACATGGCGATCCCGCACCTCATCACCGATCTCGAGATCTCGCCGCTGGCCGCGCAGTGGGTCACCAGTGCGTTCATGCTCACCATGGCGGTCGTCATCCCGACCACCGGGTTCCTGCTGCGCCGGTTCACGACGCGCCAGATGTTCATCGGCGCGCTCACGCTGTTCTCGGCCGGCACGCTGCTGGCCGCGCTCGCGATCGGATTCCCGATGCTGCTGGGCGCGCGCATCGTGCAGGCGTCCGGCACGGCGATCATGATGCCGCTGCTCATGACCACGCTGATGAACCTCGTCCCCGCCGCCTCCCGCGGCCGGATGATGGGTCGTGTCAGCGTCGTGATGTCACTCGCGCCGGCGATCGGTCCGACACTGTCGGGCTTCCTGCTCGATCACTTCTCCTGGCGGTCGATCTTCGTCGTCGTGCTGCCGATCGCGCTGATCGCGCTGGCCATCGGATGGCGCTGGCTGACGAACGTCGGCGAGACCACGCACGCGCCGATCGACGTGTTCTCGGTCGTGCTCTCCGCCTTCGGCTTCGGCGGCCTCGTCTTCGGCCTCAGCCAGATCGGCGGCCTGGGTTCGGGCGTCAGCTGGGCGCCGATGGCGATCTCGCTCGTGGTCGGCGTCATCGGCCTCGGGCTGTTCCTGCGCCGTCAGATCGTGCTGCAGCGCGAGGACGACGCGCTGCTCGACCTGCGCATCTTCGGCTCCAGGGGCTTCTCCCTGTCGATGGCGCAGATGTTCCTGCTTTCGCTGGCGTTCTTCGGCGCGATCACGGTGATCCCGCTGTTCCTGCAGGACGGGCTCGAGATCGCGCCCACCGATGCCGGTCTGGTCATGCTCCCCGGCGCGCTCTCGATGGGCCTGCTGGGACCGGTGATCGGTCGCATCTACGACGCGCGCGGCACCCGCGTGCTGCTGATCCCCGGTTCGATCCTCGCCGCGGGCATGCTGTGGTTCTACACCACGCTCAGCATCGGCACCTCGGTGTGGGTGGTCGCTGTGGCGCAGACGCTGCTCTCGATCGGCCTGGCGCTGTCGTTCACGCCGCTGTTCACCGCGGCGCTCGCCTCGCTGTCGCCGAAGTTCTACTCCTACGGCAGCGCGGTGATCGGCACGGTGCAGCAGGTGGCCGGCGCGGCGGGCATCGCTGTCATGATGGCGATCTTCACCGCGGTCGCCGGCGCGGCGGGCGGCACCGAGATCCCCGCTGCCGTCGCGGCGGGTTCACGAGTGGCGTTCACGATCGCCGCGGTCATCGCGAGCGTCACGATCGTCGGCGCGTTCCTGATCCGCAAGCCCGAGGACGACGGCGCGGACGCGCCCGCCCACGGCGGGCACTGAGCGGACCGCCGCCGGCTCAGTCCGCGCCCTCCTCGCGCTGCGCGCCGGGGAGGACGCAGACGCCGTCGGCGCACAGGCCCGCAGAGGGATCCGCGTTGCCGACGAGCGTCAGTGGCGCGAACGGCGACTGCTGCTCGTGCGCGGATTCCGTGGTGCTCCCCTGCGTGGTCATCCCTCGATGGTACGCCTCCGCGTGAGTGTCGGCTCCGATCCGCGTTCCGCAACGGCACGTCACGCAATACAGTGAGAGGACCTGACCCGCCGCGCAGCGTCTTGCGCGGCATCCGCCCCGGCGCGACGTCGCGCCTCGAAAGGAGCCCCGTGAGCACCGCCGCTCTCGGAATCCGGATCGCGCGGCAGACCCGACTGCTGACGTGGCTCTTCCTGCTGAACGCCGCGATCCTCACCGTGTACGCCGGATTCATCGTCATCCTGGTTCCAGACCAGGTGGCGGCGATCGACGAGGAGAACAAGGTCGCGAACCTCGCGATCGTCATGACGGCATCGTCGATCGCGACGATCGTCATCCATCCGCTGATGGGCGCGCTCTCCGATCGCACCCGCAGCAGGCTGGGACGCCGGGCGCCGTGGATCATCATCGGCGGAGCCACCGGCGCGCTCTTCACGGTACTGCTCGCCGGTGCGACCAGTCTCTGGGTGCTCTGCCTGTACTGGGTTCTGATGATGCTGTGCGTGAACTCGGTGGCCACCGTCGGCTCGGCCGTCGTTCCCGACCACTTCGCCAGGGAGCGCCTCGGCGTCGCGAGCGCGGTCGTTGCTCTGGGCATCTTCGTGGGAATGGGCGCGGGCGTGGCACTGGCCGGCATCGCGGTGAACAGCATCGGGATCGGCTATGCCGCCTTCGGCATCGGATTCATGATCGTCTGCGTGCTGTTCGTGGTGTTCAACCGCGACTTCTCGTCGCGCGACCTGGAGCGCCCGCCGTTCTCATGGCGATCGTTCCTGGCCGGCTTCTGGGTCGATCCGAAACGCTTCCCCGACTTCTGGTGGGCATTCGCGGGCCGGTTCTTCCTGATCCTCGCCTACCAGAGCGTGCAGTCCTACCTGCTGTACATCCTGCGCGACTACGTCGGACTCTCGAACTCCGAGTCCACAGCGATGAGCACACCTATCACCGCCGTGATGCTCGTCGGCGCACTGTTGACGACGTATTTCGTCGGCCGGGTCTCGGATCGCACCGGACGCCGGAAGGCTTTCGTCTTCCTGGCGTCCGTCATCATGGCCGCCTCGCTCGCGATCCCGTTGCTCGTGCCGTCGGTCGGCGGCATGTTCGCGCTGGCCGCCGTGTTCGGCGTGGGCTACGGCATCTACATGAGCGTCGACATGGCGCTGATGAACGAGGTCCTTCCCGCCGCGGACCAGGCGGCGAAGGACCTCGGCATCCTGAACATCGCGACCGCGCTGCCGCAGGCGTTCACGCCCGCCCTGGTCGGCGTGCTGATCCTGCTCAGCGGCGGGTACACGGCGGTGTTCGTCGCCGGGATCGTCTTCGCAGTGCTCGGCGCGCTCACCGTGATCCCGATCCGGGGCGTGCGATGACCGGCGTCGACCGCGAGATCACGGTTCCGGTCCCCCTGCTCACGGCGCGGGGCCTGCAGAATCCGGATGCGATCGGATGGACGCGCACTCCGCTGATCGACACGGATGCGGTGGGCAGGTGCCCGCGGGGATGGGGTCGCACCAAGCGCTGGGAGTATTGGGCGGTCACCACGCCGACGCACATCATCGCGATGACGATCGGCGCTCTGGACTACGCGAACGTGCGCCAGGTGTGGGTGCTCGACCGGACCACCGGCGAGGAGATCGACGTCTTCGAGATCGGCGCGCTGTCGCGCGGCGTGCACCTGCCGGGCACGATCGGCCGGGGTTCAGCCACGTCGAACGGACGCCGGGTGTCGCTGGAGTTCGCCGAGGACGCCGGCTGCACGCTCCTGGTCGCCCGTTCGCCCCGAGTGCGGGTCGACATCGTCGCGACCCGTCCGTCCGAACACGAGGCGATGGGCACCGCCGCGCCGTTCAGTCCCTTCCTCGCGGAGTTCACCGTCAAGGACGTCGACCGGCCGGCGCACGGCACGATCACCGTCGACGGCGTGGTGCACGAGGTCCCGGCCGGAGCATCCTGGGCGGTGCTCGACCACTTGCGCGGGCGTCTCCCGTACCGCACGCACTGGAACTGGGGCGCAGGCGCAGGGCTGTCACGCGGAAGGCGCATCGGGCTGCAGCTGGGCGGTGGCGGTCCGCTCGCGGTGCGGCACGGGGTCTCCCAGAATGCATTCACTCTGGACGGCCGGGTGCACAAGGTGGCCGGAGCGCTCGAGTGGGACTTCGATCCCGAGGACTGGTCTGCGCCGTGGCACATCACCGGCGACCGCATCGACCTGGCCTTCACGCCGTTCCATGTGCGGGCCGCGAGGACCCAGCTGGTGCTGGTCGGATCGGTGACCCACCAGTGTTTCGGACATTACGACGGGCAGGTGCGCGCTGACGAGGGCGAGTGGATCGCGGTGGCCGGGATCACCGGCTGGGCGGAGGATGTCCACAACCGCTGGTGAGCCGCCTGTCGAGCCCCTTCCGTTCGCGGGCGACCACGAGTACCGTGCCGGGCATGATCATCACTCCTCCCGCTGCCGCAGACGAGTGCCCGGAACTCGACCGGACGATCGCGGCGGCATTGCGAGCCGCGCGATGACGGTGAATGACGGCGACCGCGGTCGCAACGAATCACCGGACAGCCGAGCCGACCGCAACTGGAACGAGCTCATGCAGGAGCTGCGCGTGATGCAGACCGGCACCCAGATCCTGACGGGTTTCCTGCTCGCCGTCGCCTTCCAGCCGCGGTTCGCCGACCTCGACGATGTGCAGCGGACCCTGTACGTCGCCCTCGTGGTGGGCGCGGCCACCGCGACGGTGCTCGCGTTGGCGCCGGTCGGCCTGCACCGGCTGCTGTTCCATCAGCACCGCAAGCCCGAACTCGTGCGCGTGGCCAACCGACTGGTCAAGGCGGATCTGGTGGTCATCGGCGCCGTCACCGTCGGGGTGACCGCGCTCATCCTCGATGTCACCCTGAACCGCACGGCTGCCGTGGTGGCGGCGATCATCGGCGTGATCGTGGTGCTGGTGCTCTGGGTCGCGCTGCCGATCGGCCTGAAGCGGGATCGCCCCGATCAGACGATCTCCGGCTGACACGTGGGACAGAGCTGCGCGGATGCCCCGCCGAACACATGGTCGGCGATCGTGTCACCGCACACGGGGCACGCCTGCCCACCTCTCCCGTGCACGGCCATGGCGGCGATCTTGGCCCGTTTGAGCCCGTCGGCGGGAACCCCGCGACGATCGTCGACCGCTCTGCGCATCACATCGACGACTGCCTGATACAGCCGTGCGCGCTCATCGGTCGTCAGCGCGGCCGCATGCCTCATCGGCGACAGCCGTGCCCGGTGCAGGATCTCGTCCGAGTACGCATTGCCGATGCCGGCGAGGGAGCGCTGCTCCTGCAGCAGCGCCTTGATCTGCTTGCGCCGTGATCCCATCGCCCGCTCGAGATCGGCGGAGTCGAAGTCCGGCGAGATCGGATCGGGTCCGAGGCCGGCGACTCCCGCGACGTCGTCCGGGGCGTCCACCACCCAGGCCGCCGCGGCGAGGAAGTCACCGGTCTCGACGAACTGCATCTGGGCGCCGTCGTCGAGCGTGACCGCGGCGACCGCGTAGCCGCGGTCATCCGGATCGGGAGTCCCGTCCTGGCGCAGGCGGATCCAGCCGTTGCGCCCGAAGCTCAGCACCAGCCACTGCCCATCCAGATCGAAGCCGAGGTACTTGCCGAAGCGCCGCACCCCGTCGATCCGGGCGCCCTCGATGGAGGCCGGCGGCCGGTTCCGGGTCTTCACGATGCGCGGATCCACGCCGGAGATCGCCGTGATCACGTGGCCGGCCATCCGCTCGTCGAGCTGTTCTGCGAGCGCCTGCACCTCGGGGGACTCGGGCATGCGCCCATCCTGCCACTCGGGTGCGACAGAGCCACCGTCGCGGAGCGGAGCCCGCATGGTACGCGTGGCGACCGGCTCTGGGTGTGAATGTCGTCAGAGTCCGTGCCCTGCGGTTGAGGATGACGGCCGATTGCGGCAACGTGGCCGGGACGCCGCGCTGGACGGTGCGGTGCCGCCAACCGGAAGGAGAGCGCAATGCTCACCCTGACCGAGAACGCCAGCACGATCGTGACGACACTCGTCACCCGTCAGACCACCGATCCCGGTGCAGGTCTGCGCATCCACCCCACCGAGTCCGCGACCACGGAGGATCCCCGGTTCATGGTCTCGGTCGCGCCGGCACCGGAGCCCGGCGACGACGTCGTCGACTCCGAGGGAACCCGCGTGTTCCTCGAGCACGGCGCCTCCGAGGCACTCTCCGACAAGGTGCTCGACGCCGGGGTCGACGAGCAGGGATCGGTGTCCTTCACCCTCCTGCCGCAACCGGCCTGAACGATCCACCGGAACCGTCGCCTCCCCCGGGGATGCGGCGGTTCCGTGTTTCACCGGCGATGGCGCAGCCCGCCCCACAGCACCAGCACGAGATGATGCAGCATCCCGGCGAAGACGATCGCCCACACGACGAGCGCCACGGCGACTCCGATCAGGCCGATCTGCTCGACCGCGGGCAGGCTGTCGACGCGTCCGACCAGGATGGAGGCCACCGAGAACATGCCGATCGGGAACACCATCGACCACAGCGTCGGCTCGTAGCGCAGGGGCACGCGGTGCACGAAGTGCCGCCAGACCCCGGCCCCGACCAGCGCCGGGATGAGCCACGCGCAGAACGTCCAGAACACCGCGACGGTCGCCGCCACGAGCGGGCGCACCGCGTCGACCATCGGCGAGTGATCCATGTCGACGACACCGGACCCGGCCACCACGGCGATCGCCAGGGCACCCATGGTGACCCAGAACGTGGGGTCGAAATCCTGGGGTGTGATCCCGAAGTGCACGATCCGCAGCAGTACGAGGATCGCCACCGCGACGTACAGGCTGACGCCGACCGACCACGCCAGCACCGCCAGCATCCCCGCCCACGGCCCGCCGCCGAGCAGCGGCTGCAGCTGCGAGACGGCGACGGCCACCGACTGGCTGGCGACCGCCCAGATGAACCAGCTGCCGTTGGTGCGGGCGAGGATCGGCTTGCCGTCGCGGGTGAGCAGCACCTGCCAGGGCAGCGCGTAGCCGAACACGAACCAGAGCACGACGGCGAACAGCAGCAGCCACAGCGAGATCCCGCCGAACCCGGCCATGCTGAGCCGCACCGCGAGCACGTCGGTACCGGCGATGATCGTGAAGAACCCGAACGCCTTCGCCGGGTCGCGCAGATCGGCCACGAGATGCTTGCGGAACGCCGACGCCCGCCAGATGTACAGCACCCAGAGCACCGCGTATGCGACGATCGCGATCCACATCAGGATGTCGGAGGGCACCTCCCAGCCGGCGTCGTGCAGTCCGACCGAGATGATGCCCGTCCCCATCACCAGGGCGAAGTACCCGGGCGCGAGGTGCGCCACCGCGTCGCGGATCGGCGAGGTCATGCCTGCAGGCTATCGGGTCGCGCTCCACTCACCGGTGCGTCGATCCTCTGCGGTCCGCCCCTCATCCTCCGGCTCCGGAGAGCACCTGCTCGAGCACTGTGGCCTCGCTGATGTCGTCTCGCCTCGAGGCCGTGAGCAGTGTGAGAGGACCCGCTGCGGCGAGCGCCCGCAGCGATGCGAGTGCCTTCTCGCGCTCGGGGCCGGAGAGCTCGGCTCGATAACGCCGCGCGAACTCCTCGAACTTCGCCGGGTCGTGCCCGTACCACTTGCGAAGCTCGGACGAGGGCGCGATCTCCTTGCACCACTCGTCGAGGTCGGCGCGCTCCTTGCTGACGCCCTGCGGCCAGAGTCTGTCCACGAGCACCCGTTTGCCGTCGGATGACTCTGGATCGTCGTAGATCCGCCGCACCTGCACGCTCATGACCGCTCCCCTCGCCGCGCCCAGTCTGCCCCTCTTGCCGGGGATTCGCCAAGCAGCCGGGAATCGCCCAGGAGCACTGTCCGGGCGGGCGGATGCGACGTCGAGGCGGGGCAGGCCGGCCGCACCGTCGGCATGCGCGTGCGGGATGCCGGCCGACTGATCTCACCCCGCCGGAGCAGCCCGTTCACACCCTCGGGTGAGCCGACACGACCTGGCGATCGGCACGATCAGCTACGCACGGATCACCGCCGCTGAGGGATCCTCCTGAGCGTCAGTCCCAGTCGAGGTACTCCTCGATCACGACGGCGGTCTCGATGGGGTGCGTCATGGGGAAGAAGTGGTCGGCACCTGGGATGCTCGTGATGCTGGCGCGATCGGTGGCCGTGGCCTGCAGCGCCTCACCGTTCGCCGGCGGGGTGACGACGTCCGCGGTCCCCTGGATGATCAGGATCGGGATCGCGGGGGCCAGCGGAGCGTCGTTCTCCTCGACGCCCAGCAGCAGCAGGCCGTTCACACGATCGGTGTGCGCGCCGGCGAAGGCGCGGGCGACAGTCCCGCCGGCGCCGTGGCCGCCGATCCAGGCGTCCTCGAGCCCGACGTGGTCCATCACGGCGAGGGCGTCCTCGACGCGCTCCGCCACGGTGCTGTCCTCGGAACGCGCACCGATCCGCAGCACCCGGAATCCGGCCTCCTCCGCGAGGTAGTGACCGATCGATCCCAGCGCTCCGCCGTCCATGCCGACGCCTGGGATCAGGACCAGTGCAACCGGACCAGGACCCTCATCGACGTACGAAACGGAGCGGCCATCCGCCTCGAAGATGCTGTTCTCTGCCACGGGTGCTCCTCCTGGTGCCGTTCGGGATGTGCCTGAACAACCCTACTTGAGGAGGCCCGTGCCGGTTCAGCTGTGCCGCGGATGCCGGCATCTCGTGCGTGCCTTGGCACAGGCAGGCGTCGGGGCGCTCACCGGTGCGATGTGCGAGGCCCCAGCTGCCGAGGGCGACGATCACAGGGTGCACCTGGATGCCGGGTTCGGTACGTTACCGAGATCAGGTTGCAGACTGCAACCACTCTCACGGAGGCATCATGTCGCGGGTCCGCGTGAACAACTTCTCCCTCTCGCTCGACGGCTTCGGCACGGGCGACGGCATCACGACCGAGGCGCCCTTCGGACACGCCGGGGAACGACTGCACGAGTGGATGTTCGCGACCAGATTCTGGCGGACGATGGCCGGCGAGCCGGGTGGCTCGACAGGGGTCGACAACGCCTTCGCCGAGCAGCACGGCGTCGGCTTCGGAGCCGAGATCATGGGCCGCGGCAAGTTCAGCGCGTCGACCGGTCCGTGGACGGACCTCGGCACCGACGACGAGTGGCGCGGCTGGTGGGGTCCCAACCCGCCGTTCCACTCCCCTGTCTTCGTGCTCACCCACCACCTCCGCCCGTCCATCGAGATGGAGGGCGGCACCGTGTTCCACTTCGTCGATGCGACACCTGAGGAGGCGCTCGAGATGGCGCGCGATGCCGCCGGCGATCTCGACGTGCGCGTCGGCGGAGGCGTCACGATGCTGCGGGACTTCCTGGCGTCCGGCCTCATCGAGGTCGCCCACATCGTGCAGGTTCCGATCCTGCTCGGGCGCGGCGAGCGACTCTGGGACGGGCTCGAGGCGCTCGAGGAGCGCTACGAGGTCGAATCAGTGTCCTCACCGAGCGGCGTGACGCACCTGACATTCACCCTTCGATGACGAGAGAGGAACGACCATGACCCAGTACATCATCTACTTCAACCAGCAGTGGGTCGGCGACCACAGTGAGGAGTGGTTCGGGGAGCGGGGTCCGCTCGCCAACGCCGTCGTGAACGACATGCGCGACGCCGGAGTACTGGTGTTCGCGGCCGGCGTGGACGAGGACCTCGACGCGGCGATCACCGCCGACGACACCAGCGGCACGCTGGAGTTCGGATCCGGCCCGTACGCGCCGGGCGAGCAGTACATCGGCGGTCTGACCATCGTGGACGTGCCCGACGAGGAGACCGCGCGGATGTGGGGCGGCCGGATCGCCGAGGCCTGCGGCTGGCCCCAGCAGATCCGCCGGGTCTACTGATCCTGCGGCTGGAGTCTCTTCCGGATTCCGACGACGAGCGTCACACCCACCGCGTACCAGAGCAGATCCCATGGCGAGAAGCCCGTGCCGAACACGAGCCTCAGCGCAGGGACGGTCGCACCCCACTGGCCGGGCAGCGGGGTGAGCTGCAGCAGCTCCACGCCGAAGCACCACCCGAGCGCCACCGCCGCCACCGCCCACCACCGGGCTCGAGGCGCGACGAAGGCGACGAGCAGCACGATCAGCGCGGCGTAGAGGATGTCGCCAGCCGCATCGCTGACGGGGCCCGCCGGGGCCAGCAGATGCACGGCGAGCCCGGCCGCGACGGTCGCGAGCGCGATCAGCGCGAGGACGGGTCGTCGCGTCGGACCGGATCCGGAGTCAGGCATCCGCACGCCTCGTCTTCTCTGGGCGATCACGCATCACGGAGCGCGTCATCGATCAGAGCGCGCAGGTCCGCGTGGGCGGTAGCCCCGTCGTCCGCATACGGCTCCCAACGTTCCAGCTGTGACAGGGCCCACCTCCAGTGCGAGCGCCGCAGCGTGATCGGGAGAAGCTGCTCCGAAGGCGGCCAGCCGTACCGGTCGCGCTCGCACACCGACGCGGCAGATGCCCGCCACCCCGCGTCACGCACGCAGGAGCCGGCGATCACCGTCTCCATGTTCGCGTCCACGACGTCGATGGCCATCGAGTTGTCCGCGCATCCGTCGAGCCGCTGCCACAGGCGCACGGGATCTCGATCGTCAGGTGCTGCATCCCGCCATCCTGGCAGAGGCGGTTCCGACTGAAGACGCCTTCGGCGACGGCGGAGCGCGTCGGCAGCGCGGGCCGTGCACCAGAGAGCCGGTGCGGCAGACTGAACGGATGGAAGACCTGCATGTGCTGCCGGGGCCGGGAGCGCCGCGGGGTCTTGTCATACCCTCAGGCGAGCTGACGGAGCTGTTCTCACGGTCCTCGGGTCCCGGTGGTCAAGGCGTGAACACGACCGACTCGCGTGTGCAGCTGGTCTTCGACGTCGCCACCACCACAGCGCTGACCGCCGCCCAGCGCGAACGCGTCATGAAGCGGCTCGGCGGGCGCCTCGCGGGGACGATTCTGACGATCAGCGCCGCCGAGCATCGGTCGCAGCGCCAGAATCGGCTGGCGGCGAGAGAGCGGCTCGCCGAGCTGCTACGGACCGCGGTGAGGCCGGTTGCCGAGCGTCGTCCGACCCGGCCCACGAAGGGCTCGCAGCGGCGGCGGCTCGAAGACAAGCACCGACGATCGGAGACGAAGGCGGCCCGCCGAAGGCCGGACTCCTCTGGATGATCCTGCGGACGGACAGCAGGGCTGCGACCTGAGGGCGCTCCTCGCGCGGGACGAGCCCACGAGTCCGTTCTGAGAGAATCGGCTATGGCCATCCGCTTCCCCGCCCCGCTCGAACCCGGTGACACGATCGCCGTGACCGCCCCCTCCAGTGGCGTCGCAGACACGCATCGCGCCCGCCTCGACGTCGCCATCGCCGGCCTGAGGGCTCAGGGCTTTCGCGTCGTGGTCGGCGACTGCATGGACGGCACGAGTCATGTCAGCGCTCCGGCATCGGACCGTGCGAGAGAACTCACCCGCTTCCTGACCGATCCCGCCGGTGCGGGCGATCATCCCGCCGTGGGGCGGAGAGACCGCGATCGATCTTCTCCCGCTCCTCGACTGGGATGCCATCAGGTCCGCCGAGCCGACCTGGTTCATCGGATTCTCCGACATCTCCACCCTCCTCACGCCCCTGACGGTGCTGACCGGGGTGGCGACGCTGCACGGCAACAACCTCATGGATACTCCGTATCGTGTGCCGGACGGGCTTCTCAGCTGGACGGACATCAGCACGGGGCGGGCGACGGACACCTTCTCGCAGACATCCCCCGGTCGCTACCGGTCGGAAGGATGGGACGACTACGTCGGCGATCCACATGTGTCGGAGATGACCCTGGACGCGAGCGGAACCTGGACCCGATTCGATCGCGGCAGCGGCGACGTCGACGTGACCGGTCGCCTCATCGGAGGATGCATCGAGATGCTCTGCAACGTCGGCGGCACGGAGTTCGGAGATCTGAACGCCTTCGCCGAGGCGCACGCGCCGGAAGGGCTCATCGTCTATGTCGAGGCGTGCGAAGAGAATGCGCTCGCCATCTGCCGCTACCTGCACGGCATGCGCCTGGCCGGATTCTTCGATCGGGCGAATGCGGTGCTGGTCGGCAGGACCGGCGCGCCGGACAGTCCGACCATGACGCAGAAGGAGGCCGTGCTCGATGCCCTGAGCGACCTCGGCATCCCGATCATCGGCGACGTGGAATGCGGACACGTGCAGCCCTTCATGCCGATCGTCAACGGCGCGCACGGGCGCGTACGCTTCGGCCACGGGCTGAACTCGCTGGAGCAGACCCTGGCCTGATCAGGACGCCGACCCGGACGGGTCGGGCCGCCGATCGGCCGCATCCACGATCTCGCGCAGCGCCGCGATGTACGCGTCGAACGCTGCCCGCCCCTCCGTCGTGAGGGAGTACCAGGTGCGCGGGCGACGTCCTGCGTACCCCTTCGTCACGTCGATGTACCCGGCCGCCTCCAGCGAGGCGAGGTGCTTGGACAGCAGCGAGTCGCTGACCTCCACGGTGTCGCGCAGCAGTCCGAAGTGGACCGCGTCCGCAGAGCGCAGCGCGGCCATGACCGAGAGCCGGACCGGCGAATGGATGACGTCGTCGAGGCGGTGACGCGGGTGCGTCATGCGCGCGCCGTCCGCCATGCGAGGTACAGGAAGGGCAGCGCCGGCAGCAGCGCCGTCAGGACGGCCCACACGGAGAAGCCCTCGGGGAGGATCATCCGGTTCAGAAGCAGCGCCACGACCATCAGGACGGCGCTGACGAGCACCACGCGATTGGTCACCGCAACCGCGCCGGTCGGGATGGTCCGGCCGCTCCAGGCGAGAACGGCGAGAAGCGCGAGAACCACGAGAAGGCCGGGGATGATCACATCGGCCAGACGATCCGGCCAGACTGCCAGGGCGATGGTGAATCCGGCCAGCGCCAGCGCCATCACGAGCGCGCCGGCGATGTACCACCGGCGACGCGAACGGATCCGGCGGGCCACTGCATCGGCCACCTGCAGAGCCTCGGCGGCTGCCGACGGCGACGAGCCGCCGATGTCTTCGGATGTCGGCATGATGCCTCCAGATCGTGCGCGGTACCCGCAGCGGATGCGCCGCGGCCTTGCCATATAAGCATGCACTTGACGATCTTTCAAGTACTCACCGGACTCGCCAGATCGGCGCCGGTGCCCCCGATCGGTTCGAGGGCACCGGCGCCAGTGCGTGCGGTGTCAGCGCTCGTCGAGCACCTCCCCGTCGATGACCGCGTGATCCGCAGTCAGGCTCAGCGTGGCTCCGACCAGCGGGATGCTCCCGGCTGCCTGCGACGCGCGCTGCATGTCCTCAGCGGAGTCCCAGCGCCAGATGTCGAGGTAGGAGCCGTCCTCCAGCTTGATCAGCGTCGCCTCCGCGAAGGCCGGATTGGCGGTGCGGATGCCGTCGATCAGGTTCGTGCGCCGCTCGAGCATCGTGGCCAGGTCACCGGTCTTCACGGTGTAACGGTGGGTTCGTACGGTTGCCATGATCGTGCCTTTCAGTTCCAGGAGCCGCCGGCGAGCTGACGCGTGGTCGCGTTGAGCCGGTTGAAGAGGTTGGTCGTCGCGATGTAGAGGACCAGGGCGGCCAGCTGACGCTCGTCGAAGAAGCTCGCCGCCTCGTCCCACACCTCGTCGGAGACGGCGTCCGGCCGATCGGCCAGCCGGGTGGCGCTCTCCGCCAGTGCCAGCGCGGCGCGCTCCTCGTCGGTGAAGTAGGGCGTCTCGCGCCAGGCGACGACCGCGTGCAGGCGCTCGTCGGTCTCGCCTGCCTGCTTGGCGGACTTCACACCGGAGTCGACGCACGGGCTGCAGCCGTTGATCTGACTGACCCGCAGATGCACCAGTTCGAGGGTCGAATGCTCCAGGTCGGTCTGCCGAGCGGCCTTCATGAGTGCGAAGATCGCGCCCGAGGCGCCGTCGAGGATCGCGGCCGGGTTGGACATCCGGGGCGTCGTCGCGAGTGTGGTCGAAGTCATTTCCTGTCTCCTTGCCGTGAGGCTGTTCGTTGTGTCTCAAGCCTCGCGACCCGCCAGAATCCGAACAATGTCCAGTCGCGAAAGGCCTCTTGCGCTCGGGGTTAACGATCGGAAGGATGACGTGGATGGAACTGCGTGACATCGAGATCTTCCTGACTCTCGCCGAGGAACTGCATTTCGGACGCACGGCGGAGAAGCTGTACATCTCGCCGCCACGGGTCAGCCAGTCGATCGCGAAGCAGGAGAAGCGGATCGGTGCTCCGCTGTTCGAGCGCACCAGTCGCAAGGTGGTCCTGACCCCGCTCGGCGTCCAGCTGCGGGACGACTTGGAGGCCGGTTACCGGCGCATCCTCGACGGTGTCGAAGCGGCGAAGAGCTCCGCGCTCGGCGGTCCGGACACTGTCACGTTCGGGGTGATGGGTCCGATGTGGCAGGATCTGGCGCCGATGACCGCCGTCTTCCGGAGCCGCTTCCCGCAGGTCGACTTCCGCCTCCGCGAGATCCGCATCGACGATCCGTTCACGCCGCTCCGGGACGGCGACGCGGACGTCGCACTCCTCTGGCTGCCGGTCGACGAGTCCGACCTTCACGTCGCCGCTGTCGCGTTCACCGAGCCGATCGTGCTGATGGTCGCGCCCACGCACGAGCTCGCCGGCCGCGCATCCGTCTCTCTCGATGACCTCGAGACGTACGACATCCTGCCCTCGGGTCTGCCCGTGCCCGCGTACTGGGAGGCGGCGATCTCGCCGGCCCGCCGGGCCGCCGAGCGGGTTCGGCCCGCGCTCACGCGCGAGGAGGTGCTGTGGGCGCTGGCGAACGATGAGAAGTCCGTGGCCTTCGCGTGCGGCCAGGGCCTCAAGTACTACGACCGAGGGACGGCCGCGTACGTGCCGTTCGACGAGCAGCCGACGCTGCAGTGGGGCCTGGTGCATCGCGCAGGCAAGGTCGGCCGCTGGGTCCGGGAGTTCATCCGCCTCGCCGAGGAGATCGGTCCGATCAGCCTCTCGCTCGAGCTGGAGCTCGACCCGCGCTGGCTGCACCGCCTCGAGCCGGCGGGCTGAGCGCCGCTCAGCGCAGACCGTCGACAACAGGCCCAAGATCCGCAATCGTCCGGGCGAAGGCCCGGACTGCGGCGCTCCCCCATCCGTGCGCCAGACGAGCGCATAGGTGAGCCGGGGCAGGTCGGGTATCGGCAGCCAGCGGATCTGAGGCAGGGACCAGTAGTGGATGACGTGCGCCGGGAAGGGATGGATGATCTCACCCGTGCTCACGAGCTGCAGGAGCTCGTCGGCGTTCGTCACGGACTCGACCCGCTCGATGCTCTTGCCGCCCGGCGTGTAGAAGGGCAGATAGCCGTTCTCCCAGGCCTCCGGAGCGCCCGGCACCCGGATGTGGGCGTAGTCGGCCAGCTCCTCGACCGACACGGATGACCTGCTCGCCAGCTCGTGGGTGGCGGCCACCGCAAGCACGCGAGTGTCGGTGAACAGCGTCGGTCCGACCGTCAGATCGTCCTCCTCGATCGGAAGCCAGGTGACCAGGACGTCGATCTCGCCCCTGCGCAGGCTGCCGAACGGGTCGGTGAACGAGGCGTAGCGCACGAGCAGCTCGTACTCCGGATGGCGCGCGCTGAACGCATCCCAATGGCCGTGCAGGGCGGGCACGTTGTACGGCATCAGTCCGACGCGCAGCTGGGCCTCGACCCCGCGGGCAGCGACTCTCGCACGCTGAAGGCCGTCGACGATCCGTGCGTAGGCGGGCGCGAGGTCGTCGCGCAGCGCTGCACCCACGGACGTGAGACGCACGTCACGGCGATTGGAACGGTCGAACAGTGCGCCGCCGATCTGCTGCTCGTACTGGGCGATGACCTGGCTGACCCGCGCCTGCGACACGTGCAGCCGCTCCGCCGTGCGCCCGAAGTGCAGTTCCTCGGCAAGGGTGAGGAAGATCTCGATGTCTCGAAGGTCCACGGCGCGAGCCTATCCCGGCGCCGACATAAGCGCGGCTGATCGATCTGCCACGACATCTCCCGTTGATCGGCTTCCTGTGCGATCGGATGCTGGAATCACGATCCCAAGGGGAAACACCCCATGGGAGAAGGAGCACAGCATGAAAGCACACGTCAGCTCGATTCTTCTCGGCGTGCAGGATATGGACCGGGCCAAGAAGTTCTACACCGAGGGACTCGGGTGGAAGGTCCAGAGCGACTTCGGCATCTCGGTGTTCTTCGAATCGGACGGCGCCTCACCGGTCGGCTTCTACGGCCGTGACGGGCTGGCCGCGCAGGTGGGCACGAGTCCGGAGGGCAGCGGGTTCAGCGGCGTGGTGCTGACCTACGTCGTCCGCAGCGAAACGCGCGTCGATGAGGTTCTCGCAGAGGCGCAGGCAGCCGGCGCAACCGTCCTCAACCCCGCCGGGGCACTGCCGTGGGGAGGATACGGTGCCACCTTCGCCGACCCGGACGGCTACATCTGGAGCCTCGGGTACAGCGATCACGCACCGGACCAGCCGTTCGCCGAGTAACAGCGCACCAGCCTCCGGGGCGATGCGGCACCCGCCGTGGTCGCCCCGGATGCGGGTTGCCGAGCAAGGAGAGATCATGAAGTTCCCAGCCGTGGTCGAGCCACCCGAGCCCATGCGCGGGCTGGAGGTTCCGCCCGACGTGGTGAAAGCGCTCGACGGAGGCGCTCGCCCTCCGGTGACGATCACCGTCAACGGTCATTCCTGGCGGAGCCGGATCGCCATCATGCGGGGCCGTCACCTGATCGGCCTCAGCAACGCCAACCGGAAGGCGGCGGATGTCGCGATCGGCGAAGTGGTCGAGGTCGAGGTGGTGCTCGACACCGAGCCGCGCGTCGTCGCCGAGCCCGGCGACCTGGCCGCCGCGCTGGACGCGGATCCGGATGCCCGCGCCGCGTTCGACGCGCTGCCGCCGGGCCGCAAGCGCGAGCTCGTCCGCTCGGTCGAGAGCGCGAAGAGGCCCGAGACCCGGCGACGGCGTGTGGAGCAGGCGGTCGCGGCCCTGCGGGGCTGACGAACGCCGCCCCTGCCGCGCCTGAGAGACTGGCGGCATGGCTCTCTTCAGAACGCCGCAGACAGTCCTGTTCACGCGTGATATCGACCGGGCAGCGTCCTTCTACCGCGCACTCGGCTTCGCAGAGGTGTTCCGCACGCCGTCATCAGGAACGCCGATACACGTCGATCTCGAACTCGACGGCTGTCGTCTCGGCCTCGCCACCGAGGCCAGCACTCGCGACGACCACGGGCTCGACCCCATCGCCCGTGGTCAGCGGGCAGCCGTGATCCTCTGGACCGACGATGTCCGGTCTGCTTACGAACTGCTGATCGAACACGGAGCGGCCCCCGTCAGGGCGCCGTCTCCTTGGCTCGATCGACTGCTGATCGCCTGGGCCGAGGATCCCGACGGCCATCTCGTCCAGGTCGTGCAGACGGTCGAGTGATCGCGGGTCTCACACGTTGAAGCGGACCTCCACCGGGTTGCGTCACGGATAGGCGTTTGCGCTCGGGCAAGCTGTCGGCCTCAGGAGAAGAGCTGTCGCAGTCCGTCCGGGTCTCCCGAGTCCACCACCTTCTGCACGGCGGTGATGGTCTCCTGATTGGTGAACATGGGCCGCAGCGTCTCGTTCCAGATCTTCCGCACGGTGGCCACGTCACCGGCATCGACTGCCCTGCCTGCCGCCTCGATGGCCTGCTGATAGGGAATCTGCTTGAAGCCAGCAGGCGCATCATCAGGGTTGTAGTAGGGAATCCACGGGAGGTTGGGATCAGGCGTGAGCCAGAGCACCTGGCCGGGGTGAATGTCGCGCCTGTGATTCATCGAGTCGAGAGTCGGGTATGCGCAGAGCCGCTCAGCAACCACGGCCATGACGTCGCCAGCCTCAACCGTGTAAGTCGCGGGTACGCCCTCAGCATCAAGCGTCACTTTGCCCCGAGCGAACTCTCGTGCGCCCAGATCCTTGAGGGTGCCTCCCCGCTCCAGGTACAGCCCCCCGCCGTCGCCGTAGACCTGAGACATGCCGGAGCAGCGTTCCGCTTCCGGCGAAGCGCTCGGCGCGGTCTCGGTCACCGGCTGGGCGACAGCCGTGGCGCTCGAGTTCGGGGTTCCCGCTGCCTGTGGTGCTGTGGCGGCCGTGCACCCGGCGAGCGCGAGGGCGGCCAGCCCGAGAGAGGCGATGATGCTGGAGAGCTTGGCTGTGGACATGATGCCCATATTCGCAGACCCCTCGCCGCGCGAACATGGATCAGTGGTGGAGTGCACGCAGAGCACGCGATGCGTTGAGTCCTGAGCGCTGAACCGGTAGCGTGAACCCAGCGCGACCGAGGCGCAACTGGAGAGTCCGGGAAGGGCGATGCCCACTCGTTCATCGATCATGAATGAACTTGAGAATCCCAGGAAGCGTGCAAAACTTCTCGTACGCCAGCACCGAGCCGGTCTGTACACGGTGGCCGCACGCCTGCGTCAGTCGTTGCCTCGGTTTGCCGGCATGACTGATCGCGAGGTGCTCGCAGCGAAATTCGCACTTCACGACGCGCAAGAGATCATCGCATCCGAACTCGGGTTCAGTTCCTGGTCCGAACTGAAGGAGAGCCCACCAGTGTCTGTCACCGATACATCCGCACATCGGCTTCAGCGAGCGACCGCGCAGCTGTTCGTCACCGATTTCGCGCGAGCGATGACTTTTTATCGTGTCCTTCTGGGGTTTGAGATCGTCTTCACCTATGGCGAGCCTCCGTTCTATGGCGAGGTCCGCCGGGACGATGCCGGATTCAACGTGCGCCACGTCGACGAGTCACCGTTCGTGGCGGATGCGCGAGAACAGGAACAGCTGTTGTCGGCCAGCATTGTCACCACCGGCGCCAAGAGTCTCTTCCTCGAGTTCGAGGCCGCGGGGTCGACTTTCAGGAACGGCTGCAGAAGAAGCCCTGGGGAGCGACTGAGTTCGTTGTCCGCGACCCGGACGGCAACCTCATCCTCTTCGGGACGCCGTCGCCTCGTGCCCGATGACACTCGAAGTCGACGCTTCGCCGACGATTCTCGAGCAGCGCCGACACATAAGACGTTGAGGCGGAACTCCACCAGGTTGAGTTACGGACCAGAACAACCAGACAAGAGTCAGTTCGAGAACCGGAACTCCACCACGTCGCCGTCCTGCATGACGTAGTCCTTGCCCTCGAGGCGAGCCTTGCCCTTCGCACGTGCCTCGGCCACGGAGCCGGTGTCGACCAGGTCCTGGAACGAGATGACCTCGGCCTTGATGAAGCCCTTCTCGAAGTCGGTGTGGATCACGCCGGCGGCCTGCGGGGCCTTGTCACCCTTGTGGATCGTCCAGGCGCGCGCCTCCTTCGGACCCGCGGTGAGGTAGGTCTGCAGGCCGAGGGTGTCGAAGCCGATCCGTGCGAGCTGGTCCAGGCCGGATTCGTCCTGGCCGGTCGAGGCCAGCAGCTCCGCGGCATCCTCCGGGTCGAGGTCGATCAGCTCGGACTCGATCTTCGCGTCGAGGAAGATCGCCTGCGCGGGGGCGACGAGCTCGGCGAGCTCGGCCTTGCGCGCAGCATCCGTCAGCACGGCCTCGTCGACGTTGAACACGAAGATGACCGGCTTCGAGGTGAGCAGGCCCAGCTCCTTGATCGGCGCGAGGTCGATGCCGCTGATCGAGAGCAGCTGGCCGCGCTCGAGTGCGTCCTTCGCGGCGGTCGCCGCCTCGAGAACCGAGGGATCGGCCTTCTTGCCGCGGACCTCCTTCTCGAAGCGCGGGATCGCCTTCTCGAGGGTCTGCAGATCGGCGAGCATCAGCTCGGCGTTGATCGTCTCGAGGTCGCCCTGCGGGTTGATCGCACCGTCGACGTGCACCACGTCGTCGTCGGAGAAGCCGCGCACCACCTGCGCGACGGCGTCGGCCTCGCGGATGTTGGCGAGGAACTGGTTGCCCAGCCCCTCCCCCTCGCTCGCGCCGCGCACGATGCCGGCGATGTCGACGAACGACACGGTCGCGGGCAGGATGCGCTCGCTGCCGAAGATGTCCGCGAGCGTGTTCAGCCGCGAGTCGGACAAGCTCACCACGCCGACGTTCGGCTCGATCGTCGCGAACGGGTAGTTCGCCGCGAGCACGTCGTTCTTGGTCAGCGCGTTGAAGAGGGTGGACTTGCCGACGTTGGGCAGGCCGACGATTCCGATAGTGAGAGCCACGGGAGTCGATTCTACCGGGGCCGCCCCGCTGTGCTGCTCAGCCGCGCACCGCGCGGTAGGCCGCCGTCACGTACGGCAGATCGATCGTGCGGTCGCCCTCGACGCCCAGTTCGTCGAAAAGGTCGCGCATGCCGTTTTCGATGCTCGCCTTCTTCTCGTCGGATGCCGTGATGATGTAGCTGCGGGAGCGCGCCATGTGCAGCAGCTGCTCGCGGGTCATCGCACGCGTCCACTCCCAGCGCCGGCTCTCGATCTCGGTGAAGGGCGGGGCGATCGTCGGCCCGTCGCCCGCGATCATCTGCTCGGCGGGGCTGCCGCTCATGATGAGCGTGAGCCTGCGCACCCAGTCGACGCGCTCGTCGCGCACGTTCCAGATGAGACCGAGCACGCCGCCGGGACGGACGACGCGACCGATCTCGGCCGACGCCGGTTCGGGGTCGACCCAGTGCCAGGCCTGCCCCATGACCGCGGCGTCGACCGAGGCATCCGGCAGCGGCAGCGATTCCGCGGTGCCGATGAACGTCGGCACCTGGGGCGACTGCACGTGCAGAGCCGCCAGCATCTCTGAATCGGGATCCACGGCGACGACCTCGCCCTCGGCCGCCTCGGTGAGCACCCGCGTCAGCTTGCCGGTCCCCGCGCCCACGTCGACGATGCGACGCGCTCCGTCGGTCAGCCGATCGAGCATCCAGGCGACGGCCTCGAACGGGTAATCCGGTCGGCCCGCCTCATAGCTGCTCGCCGCCGTTCCGAAGGATGTCGCGCGCTCGCTCATGCTCATGTCGTCAGCCTACGGCGCGCCTCGGACGCTCGCGAGAGGCGGGAGGAGAGAGTTGATGCGTGCCACTGGATTTCACTGCGATCGACTTCGAGACCGCGAACTCCAGCCCGGCGTCCCCCTGCCAGGTGGGCCTCGTCCGCGTACGCGGTGGAGAGGTCGTCGCGCAGACCGGATGGCTCATCCGTCCGCCCGCTGGGCACGACGACTTCCAGGAGTGGAACATACGCATCCACGGCATCCGGCCGGAGGATGTCGTGAGCGCGCCGACGTGGGAGGCGCAGATCGACCGTCTGCACGCCTTCGCCGGCGGCGACGTGCTCGTCGCGCACAACGCCGGGTTCGATCTGAACGTGCTCCGCCGCTCCTGCGCGGCGACCGGGCTCGACGCGCCGCCGTACCGCTCGCTGTGCTCGCTGGCCGTCGCCCGCAAGACCTACCGGCTCGAGTCGTACCGGCTGCCCAAGGCGGCCGCGGCCGCGGGCTTCGGCGAGTTCCCGCACCACGACGCGCTGGCGGATGCCCGGGCCTGCGCTCAGATCGTCATCGATGCCGCCCGTCGCGCCGATGCGGTCGACATCGGGGCGCTGTCCGACGCACTGAGCGTACCGGTGGTCGAGTTCGAGCCTCTGGTCGCGGAGCGGGCCGCGGCCTGAGCGCGTCTCTCCCGGTGTCAATTCGTCCTGCTCGCTGTGCTCTTCCTCTGCCCAGGTCGCAGCCCGTCCCGCTCTACGCAACCGAGAGCGTGACCAACTGCGACCGGAACGCTCTGGAACACCGGCTGCAGGGCGATGTCGGAGGCCTCTCATAGAGTGCGTTCTGAGGCAACGCCCCTCCGACAACCGACCGACTGGATGCGCCCATGGAAGTTCTGCTCGTCGTCCTCTGCCTGCTCACGCTGGCGCTGCTCGCGCTCGTCCTCTTCCTCCTGCTCGCACTGCGGGCCCGGCTCGCGTCGGGCGGGAACGGCGGTGATGGACTCAACGCCGAAGTGCGCTCCGAGCTCGCCGCCCAGCGACGTGAGCTGGTCGACACCATCGCCCAGGGGCAGAACCTGCTGGATCAGCGCATCATCCATCTCGCGCAGACGCAGGCGTCAGAGGGCGATCGTGAGCGCACCGCGCGACGTGACGATCACCGAGAGCTCCAGACCGATGTCACGTCGGCTCTGAACATGCTCGTCGAGCAGTTCCGTGCGCATGCGCAGGCGAGCACCACCGCTCACTCCGAGTTCCGCGCCGACGTGGATGCACGGGTGAACGCCCTGCGTCTGACGACGGACGACAAGCTCGAGAAGATCCGGCTGACGGTCGACGACCGGCTGCAGGGCACCCTGAAGGTCGCGCTCCAGGAGAACGCGGAGAAGATCCAAGCGCTGAACGAGGCGAACACCGCCAAGCACACCGAGATGCAGACGCTGCTTCGAGAAGAGCTCGACAAGCTCCGCACCGGCAACGAGGCGAAGCTCGAGAAGATGCGCGAGACGGTCGATGAGAAGCTGCAGGGCACGCTCGAGAAGCGCCTGGGCGAGTCGTTCGCACTGGTCAGCGAGCGCCTCGAGCAGGTGCAGAAGGGCCTCGGTGAGATGCACACCCTGGCATCGGACGTCGGGGGGCTCAAGCGCGTCCTCACGAACGTGAAGAACCGCGGCAGCTGGGGCGAGGTGCAGCTCTCGCGCCAGCTCGAAGACCTGCTCACTCCCGGCCAGTACGCGGAGAACGTGGTGATCAAGCCGGGTTCTCAGGAGAGCGTCGAGTTCGCCGTGAAGCTCCCCGGCCGTGAGGACGACTCACCGGTCTACCTGCCGATCGACTCGAAGTTCCCCCAGGAGGACTACGAGCGCCTGCTCGAAGCACAGGAGAACGGAGACAAGGCCGAGATCGAGACCGCGATCAAGCGCCTGGAGAAGGCGATCCTCGCCCAGGCGAAACTGATCTCCTCCAAGTACATCGCACCGCCACAGAGCACGGACTTCGCCATCATGTACCTGCCGACGGAGGGGCTCTTCGCAGAGGTGGCGCGCCGGCCGGGCCTGACGAGCAGGCTCCAGAACGACCTGCGCGTCATGGTGACCGGCCCCACCACGCTGATGTCGTTGCTGAACAGCCTGCAGATGGGGTTCCGGACCCTCGCCATCGAGAAGCGCAGCTCCGAGGTGTGGAAGGTGCTGGCCGCCGCGAAGAACGAGTTCCAGAAGTACGGCCAGGTGTGGGACAAGCTCGACAAGCAGCTCAAGACCGCCCAGCGCACGGTACAGGAGGCGGGAGTGCGCACCCGCGCCGTCGAGCGCAGGCTTCGCGACGTCGAAGACTTCGACGCCATCGCCGCGCCCGCGTCGATGCTCGATGTGCTGGATGCGACGCAGGCGGACGCTGACGAGGTCACGCCTTACGAACGCGGCGCCGAACTCGACGGCGTCGTGGCGCGGCTCGACGAGAGCTGAGTCAGGCTCCGCCCGGCACCCACCAGAGCAGGGTGATCACGAGCCCCGAGGCGAACAGGAACGCTCCGATCATCCACCAGACGCTGACCTCGTGCCCCTCATCGAGGCGCTTGCGGAACAGCACGTCGGCACGGCGCGCCGGATCGACGGCGGGGGTCTGCGCTCCGGGCTTCGGCGTGGACAGCTTCACCACGGTGCCCTCGGGCAGGTCACTGACCCGCAGGATGCGACCGGTCTCGGTGGTCACGTGCGTCACAGGGGCAGCCTTGCCGGTCTGATCCTTCTGCGATGTCATCGTGCGTCCTCCTCGTTCCGACCGCGAAAGCGCGATCGCGACCTGCCTATTCTGCCAGCCGCACCTGGAAAAGTCCGTACCGTGGGCCGTGTCAGGCCCCTCGGCGGCGCGGGGCCACGGGGAAGGTGCTCGATCAGGTGGTCAGAGCCACTTCGAGACGAGGTGCTCCGACGAGATCCGGCGCAGGGTGCCCGACGCCCCGCGCAGCACCACGCTCTCGGTGTAGACGTACCCGCCCTCACGGCGGACGCCCGAGACCAGCTGACCGTCGGTCACCCCCGTCGCGACGAACAGCGTGTTGTTGCCCTTGACCAGGTCATCCGCCTCGTAGACCTTGTCCATGTCGAGGCCCGCGTCGATGCCGCGCTGACGCTCGGCGTCGTCGCGCGGCCAGAGACGGCCCTGGATGTGACCGCCCAGCGCCTTGATCGCGCACGCCGTGACGATGCCCTCCGGGCTGCCGCCGACGCCGACGCACATGTCGGTGCGGGCGTTGTGCCGTGCGGCGTTGATCCCGCCGGCGACATCGCCGTCGCTCATCAGGCGGGTGCCGGCCCCGGCCTCGCGGATGTCCGCGATGAGCTTCTCGTGCCGGGGACGATTCAGCACCGAGACGACGATCTCGTCGACCGGCTTGTCGAGGGCCGCAGCGAGACGACGGATGTTCTCGCCGATGGGCAGGCGGATGTCCACGACGCCGACGCCCGCGGGGCCGGTGACGAGCTTGTCCATGTAGAACACGCTCGAGGCATCCAGCATCGTGCCGCGATCGGAGACCGCGATCACGGAGAGCGCGTTCTGCCGGCCGGCTGCGGTCAGCGAGGTGCCGTCGATCGGATCGACCGCGATGTCGCACTCCGGCCCGCTGCCGGTGCCGACGGTCTCACCGTTGAACAGCATCGGGGCGTTGTCCTTCTCGCCCTCGCCGATCACGACGCGCCCCTGGAAGTGCACGGTGCCGAGGAACGCGCGCATGGCGTCGACGGCGGCGCCGTCCGCCGCCTCCTTGTCGCCTCGGCCGATGAACGGCACCGCGCGGATCGAGGCGGCCTCCGTGGCGCGCACCAGTTCGAGTGCGAGGTTACGGTCGGGGCGGAGGGGGCTGAGATCAGCAGTGAGGCTCACCATGCCGGTCAGCATAACCAGGCAGGGCGGCAGAAACGACGAGTTTCACACTCTCGCAAGCGAAGGATCATGCATTCTTAACACTCATGAAGAGCGCGGTGATTTCCGAGCGCTTCACGGGGAAAGCATCCGCGCTCCTCCCCGGCTAAAGTGAGGCTGAACCCGCTCATCGATCGCAGGAGTTTTCATGCCCGTTGCCACCCCGGATCAGTACGCCGAGATGCTCGATCGCGCGAAGGCCGGCGGTTTCGCCTACCCCGCGTTCAACGTCTCCAGTTCGCAGACGATCCACGCCGTCCTCCAGGGGCTGACCGAGGCCGGCTCCGACGGCATCATCCAGGTCACCACCGGTGGTGCCGACTACTTCGCCGGCCAGACAGTGAAGGCACGCGCCACCGGCGCCCTCGCCTTCGCCAAGTTCGCCACCGAGGTCGCGAAGTCGTACCCCGTGACCGTCGCGCTGCACACCGACCACTGCCCGAAGGACGCCCTCGCCGGCTTCGTCGAGCCGCTCATCGCGGCATCCGAGGAAGAGGTGAAGGCCGGGCGCAACCCGATCTTCCAGTCGCACATGTGGGACGGCTCGGCCGTCCCGCTCGCCGAGAACATCGAGATCGCAGGAGACCTGCTCCCCCGGATGAAGGCGATCAACGCCATCCTCGAGGTGGAGATCGGCGTCGTCGGCGGCGAGGAGGACGGCGTCGCGCACGAGGGCTCGAACGAGGCCCTGTACACGACTTTCGGCGACGTCGACCAGGCTGTGCAGGCGCTCGGCCTCGGCGAGCAGGGCCGCTACATCGCCGCCCTCACCTTCGGCAACGTGCACGGCGTGTACAAGCCGGGCGGCGTGAAGCTGCGCCCCGAGCTGCTCGGTGAGATCCAGCAGCAGGTCGCCGCGAAGTACGGCACCGGCGCCAAGCCGCTCGACCTCGTCTTCCACGGCGGCTCGGGCTCGACCGACGAGGAGATCGCCCTCGCGGTCGCGAACGGCGTCGTCAAGATGAACATCGACACCGACACGCAGTACGCGTACACCCGTGCCATCGCCGACTACATGTTCAAGAACTACGACGGCGTCCTGAAGGTCGACGGCGAGGTGGGGAACAAGAAGCAGTACGACCCGCGCGCCTGGGGCAAGGTCGCCGAGACCGCCATGGCCGCCCGCGTCATTGAGTCGACCCGCCAGCTCGGCTCGTACGGCCAGTCGAAGAGCTGACCAGAGTTCAGCTCGCGAAACTGCACGCCCGCGCCGAGACTGTGGCTTCACCGCCCCGTTTCGGCGCGGGCTTGCTGTTTCGAGGGCGCCGACGGCCGTCAGTCTCCGGTGATCGGGGTGATCGGCTCGAAGTCGACCGGTCCCCCGTCATCGTCCGGCTCGACCAGATCGACCGACGGCCCGTGTCCGTGCAGCCGCGCGACGGCCTCGTCGAACTGGGTCCGCAGGGCCGCCACCGCGGACGCAGGGTCTCCGGCGCCCAGCGCGTCCAGCAGCTCACGATACGTGGGCGACACCGAGCGGCGAACACTGTAGCCGTCCGGTGCGCTGAAGCTGACGATGCGGGTCTGCATCACCAGCGTGGCCATGAAACGAGTGAGGCGCTCGCTGGCGGCAGCGTCGACCAGCACCTGATGGAACTCCAGATCGGCGTCGCCGATCGCGCGGGCGTCCTCGCCCTCGCTGGCCGCGACCAGCTCGCCGAGCTCGTGTTCCAGCCGCTTCAGCACCGCGGCATCCTGCGTCGCGGCGATCCGCCGCACAGCCTGGGCCTCGATGGCGAGACGGGCCTGGTAGACGTCGTCGATCTGGTCGCCCTCGAGGACGGCGACGCGCATCCCCCGGCCGGGCACGGAGATCAGCAGCCCCTCCTGCACGAGGCGCTGCGCCCCCTCGCGGAAGGGGCTGCGGCTGACGCCGAGCTGGGTGGCGATCTCGACCTCGCCCAGAGGCGAACCGACCGGCAGCGCGCCGGAGAAGATCGCCTTGCGCAACTCGATGGCGATCAGGTCCACCGTCGACATCCGCGGCACGCGCGGCACGGCCGCGCGCCCCACCGATCTGGGCATGTCACGGGCCATCCTGCCTCCTTCTGCGCTCGGACGCTGCGCGTCTGAACCATTCTCTCCGCAGAGCCTGCCGCCTGTGGCATCGGTCCGTGCGGTCGTGTCGATCGTCGGCAACATTTCTGTCACATTGTCGACAATCTGCGCGTCTGATTGTACTTGGAAAGACACCTTCCGTATCGTGAGTGTCCGTTACCGCACGGTCAGGACCCGCCCCGTGCGGACGAGATCTGCGATACGAAACGGAAGAAGACGATGGCACAGCGACACACACTCACCCGATACTCCCTGGCGATCACGGGAGTGCTCGCCCTCGCCCTCACGGGATGCGCCTCCGGCGGCGACAGCGGCAGCGACCAGAACACCCTCGAGAAGGCACAGGAGTCCGGCACGATCACGCTCGCCGTGGCATCCGAGCGCCCGTACTCGTGGGTCGAGGGCGGCGAGCCGACCGGCGCCACGATCGCGATGCACAAGAAGATCTTCAGCGCGCTCGGGATCGACGACATCAAGGTCGAGGAGGTCGAGTGGAACTCGCTCATCCCCGGTCTGAACGCCGGCCGCTGGGACGTCGTCAGCGCGGGCATGTCGATCCTCCCCGACCGCTGCGAGCAGGCCGCGTTCAGTGATCCCGAGATCATGTACACCACCACGCTCGCCGTGCCGAAGGGCAACCCCGACGACCTCAGCGACCTCGACTCGGTCAAGAAGGCCGGTGACGTGAAGCTGGCCGTGCAGTCCGGCGCGATCGAAGAGGGTTACGCCGACGACCTCGGCATCGGGGACGTCATCAAGGTCGACAGCGCGACCGCCGGTCTCGAGGCGGTGCAGTCGGGCCGTGCGGATGCCTTCGCCCTGACCGCCGTGTCGCTGAACTGGATGACCAAGGACAGCGACGACCTCGAGACCACCGGCGCGTTCGTGCAGGAGATCGACGGCGTCGAGCAGATCGGCGCCGGCGCCACCGTCTTCCGCAAGCAGGACAAGGAGCTGCTCGAGGCATACAACAAGGAGCTCGCCAAGATCACCGGTGACGAGAAGAGCTACCTCGACCTCGTCGAGCCGTTCGGCTTCACGGCCGAGAACCTGCCGCCGGCCGACCTCACGACCGAGCAGCTGTGCGCCGGTGACCTCGGCTGATCGCGCCGCTCTGACGTGACCGAGAATCTCGAGGCGCTCCAGCGGGCGCTGCCCTACCTGTGGGACGGGTTGCTGATAACCCTGCAGCTCACGGTGGGCGGCGCCCTGCTGGCGCTCGTCATCGCCATCGGCCTGGGCCTGCTGGCGCGATCCCGCCACATCGTGCCGCGCGGCTTCGCCCGCACCGTGATCGAGGTGTTCCGTCGGCACCTCGCTGCTCGTGCAGCTGTTCTTCCTGTTCTTCGTGCTGCCGCTGCCGCCGTTCAACATCGAGCTGCCGCCGCTCTTCGTCGGCATCCTCGGACTGGGCCTGAACTACGGCGCCTACGGCGCTGAGGTGGTGCGCGGGTCGATCAACTCGGTGGCCCGCGGGCAATGGGAGGCGACGACGGCGCTCAGCCTGTCACGCACCCAGCGCATGTGGCGGGTGATCTTCCCGCAGGCCTGGGCGCTGATGATCCCATCGCTCACCAACCTCTTGATCCAGCTGCTCAAGGGCACCGCGGTGGTCTACCTCATCACGATCGTCGATCTCACCGCCGAGCTGAACAAGCTGCGCGTGAACACCGACGTGTTCTTCGCCTACTCCCTGGGACTGGCCGTCTACTTCGTGATCGCCTACATCCTCACCATCGCCATGAACGCCCTGGAGGCGCGCGCCAAGCACCGCCTCGGCCAGGGCACCCGGCTGCGTGAAGCCGTCGCCGCCCCCGCCGTCGACGCAGAGGGGACATCCCGTGAACGACGACCGAGTGATCTGGAACTGGGATCACGTCTTCGCCGCCCTTCCCGACATGCTGTGGGCGTTCCTGACCGTCACGCTGTACGTGACCGTGCTCGGTAGCGTCATCGCCGCGGTGCTGGGCCTGATCATCGCCCTGGCCCGCAGGAGCACGCCGCGCCCGGTCGCCGGCACGCTGACGTTCGTGATGAACTTCATCCGCATGACGCCACTCGTCGTGCAGCTGCTGTTCGCTTACTACGCGTTCACCACGGTGCCGCCGCTCACCCTCGGCGTCATCATCTTCGGCATCCACTACGCGACCTACATGGCCGAGGTGTACCGCGCCGGGATCGACGCGGTGCCGCGCGGCCAGTGGGAGGCGTCGACCGCCCTGTCGATGTCGCGCAGACGCACCTGGACCGCGGTGATCATCCCGCAGGCGCTGCGTTCGACCCTGCCGGCCCTCGGCAACTACGTCATCTCGATGTTCAAGGAGACGCCGTTCCTCGCGGTCATCACCGTGACCGACATGGTGCGCGCAGCGCAGGAGTACGGCGCATCGCACTTCCGGTTCATCGAAGCCATCATCATGGCGGGGATCCTGTTCCTCGTCGCCAGCTACCCGACCTCACTGCTCATCGGGCGAATGGAGAAGCGCCTTGCCTACACGACCTGACACCCACACCGGAGCCATCGCCCTGAACGACGGCGAGCTGCCCGCCATCCGCTTCGACAGGGTGGAGAAGCGCTTCGGCGACCACGTCGTGCTGCACGACCTCGACTTCACCGTGCGCAAGGGCGACCGCGTCACGCTCATCGGGCCGAGCGGTTCGGGCAAGACGACGATCCTGCGGCTGGTGATGACGCTCGAGGAGGCCGACAGCGGCTACATCTACATCGACGAGCAGCCGCTCACCCACGTCGAGCGCGGGGACAGACGGGTCGAGCTCAAGGAGAAGCACAAGAACGAGATGCGCAAGCGCATCGGCATGGTGTTCCAGCAGTTCAACCTGTTCCCGAACATGACCGTGCTGGAGAACATCATCGAGGCGCCCGTGCACGTGCTGAAGGTGCCGAAGGCGCAGGCCGTCGCCCGTGCGCACGAGCTGCTCGAGATGGTCGGTCTGCCCGACAAGGCCGGCGCCCATCCCACACAGCTCTCCGGTGGTCAGCAGCAGCGGGTGGCGATCGCACGCGCCCTCGCCATGGAGCCCGAGATCCTGCTGCTCGACGAGGTCACCAGCGCGCTGGATCCCGAGGTGGTCGGCGAGGTGCTGAACATCCTGCGCGACATCGCACGGGACACGGATGTCACGATGCTGATCGTCACGCATGAGATGCAGTTCGCGCGCGACGTCTCCAACAGGGTGCTGATGTTCGACGGCGGGCGCATCGTCGAAGAGGGCGCGCCGGAGCAGATCTTCTCCGACCCGCACGAGCAGCGCACCAAGGACTTCCTCTCGGCCGTGCTGTGACGCCCGGCCGGGCCCCGAAGCGTCAGCCGCCGAGCGAGGCCTGCATGAAGGCCGGGTCTCCCATGATCGGCACCATCATGCAGAGCGAGACGATGAACATGGTGACGACGACCCCGACGAGCGGAACCCACCAGGCGGGCTTCGCCGCGCGGATGCGGCGGAAGGCCACGTAGACGGTTGCGGCGAAGCCGGCCACCATCACGACCACGGCGACGACGCCCCAGGTGCGCGCGGGACCGACGTTGGTGAACTCTGCGGGGATGCCGAGCATCTTCATCGCCTGGGTGAGCGCGTCGGCCAGGTTCAGGAACTGCGGGATCGCGGAGAACACGTTGACCAGCCCGTACGCCAGCATGGCGATCGTGAGCAGCCGGTCGACCGGGCGCGCCTTCGGCGCCTCGGCAACCGGAACGGCGACCGGCGGCGGAGCGGGCGTCACCGGCGGCGGAGGCGGCACAGCGGGGAGGCCCGCCGCGCGGCGCTGCTCCTCGGGAGTGGCGTACTCGCCGTACTGCGGGCGGTCCCCGCTCATGCGTCACCGGCCGAGCTGCGGCCGCCGAGGGCGCGCGCGTCGCGCTGCCCCGCGGCATCCTGGCGCAGCTCCTTCGGCAGCGAGAACATCAGGTCCTCCTCCGCGGTGCGCACCTCCTCGACATCCGCATAGCCGGCGCCGGCGAGCTGCTCCAGCACTTCCTGCACGAGAACCTCGGGGACGGATGCTCCGCTGGTGACCCCCACGGTGCTCACGCCGTCCAGCCACGCCTGCTGCACCTCGTCGGCGTAGTCGACGCGGTAGGCGGCCTTCGCGCCGTGCTCGAGCGCGACCTCGACCAGACGCACACTGTTGGACGAGTTCGCCGAGCCGACGACGATCACCAGATCCGCCTCCGCGGCGACCTTCTTGATCGCGACCTGTCGGTTCTGCGTGGCGTAGCAGATGTCGTCGGACGGGGGGTTGTGCAGCTCGGGGAACCGCGTGCGCAGCCGGTTGACCGTCTCCATGGTCTCGTCGACCGAGAGCGTGGTCTGCGACAGCCAGACGACCTTCGAAGGATCCTTCACCTGCACGGTGTCGGCCTCTTCCGGCGAGTTCACGACCGTGACGTGGCCGGGCGCCTCACCCGTCGGTGCCCTCGACCTCCTCGTGCCCGTCATGACCGATGAGCAGGATCTCGTAGTCGTCACGCGCGAAGCGGACGGCTTCGCGGTGCACCTTCGTCACCAGCGGGCAGGTCGCATCGATGGCGTGCAGGCCTCGGTCGGAGGCCGCATCCACCACAGCCGGTGAGACGCCGTGCGCGCTGAAGACGACGTGGGCGCCCTCCGGCACCTCGTCGACCTCGTCGACGAAGATCGCGCCCTTGGCCTCGAGCTCGGTGACGACGTGGATGTTGTGCACGATCTGCTTGCGCACGTACACAGGGGACCCGAAGCGGTCGAGAGCCTTCTCGACGGCGACCACTGCGCGGTCGACCCCGGCGCAGTAGCCGCGCGGAGCCGCCAGCAGCACGCGCTTGGCGCCGTCCACCGGGACGTCGCGAAGCGGTTCGGTCCGCAGCGGGCGGGGCATGCGGGGCACGGGCAGGGAAACGGCGCTCACGGGTCCGAGTCTATCCGTCGGGGCCTGTGAAGAGGGCCGGGAGAGCGGGCCTCCCGGGTCTGCGGGGAGTCCAGCACGGGAGGGACATCTGCACGATCCGGGAACGGACGCACGACCGGATCGCGGGTTCGGCCGTGCATCCGTTCCGCGATCGTGCAGCCGTACCAGCAAACCCGGGCCGGCTGACGACCGCTCGGTGTCGGCACCGGGTGCGAGAATCGATGCGATGACCGTCTTCGAAGCAGCCGCCGTCCCCGGCGAAGCGCCTCCGCCCGATTCCGTCGCGCCGCGGGAATCGTCGGCGGACGCGCCGACGTCGGTGGCCCGGCTCAACGCGACGATCCGCGACTTCGTCGCCCAATGGGGCACGGTGTGGGTCGAAGGCGAGATCACCTCATGGAACCTCCGTGCGGGCAACGTGTTCGCCCGCATGAAGGACAGTCGCTCCGAGGCGCAGATCTCGCTGCGCATCTGGTCGAAGGTGCGCGCCCGCATCCCCGCCGACCTCGGCGTCGGCGATCACGTGATCGCCGCGGTCAAGGCGGACTACTTCGTCAAAGCCGGCGACTTCAGCTTCCAGGTCTCGACGATGAAGCACGTCGGGCTGGGCGATCAGCTCGAGCGTCTCGAGAAGCTGCGCGCACAGCTGCGCGCCGAGGGGCTGTTCGACCCGGCCCGCAAGAAGCCGCTGCCGTTCCTGCCGCACGGGATCGGTCTGATCACCGGCGAGAGGTCCGATGCCGAGAAGGACGTGCACCGCAATGCCGAGCTGCGCTGGCCGCAGGTGCGCTTCCGCACCGAGTACGCCGCGGTGCAGGGCGACCGGTGCGTGCCCGACACGCTCGCCGCGCTGAAGCGGCTGGACGACGACCCCGACGTCGACGTGATCATCATCGCCCGCGGAGGCGGCGACCCGCAGACGCTGCTCGGGTTCAGCGACGAGCGGCTGGTTCGGGCGGTGGCCGTCGGCATCCACGCCGATCGTGAGCGCGATCGGTCACGAGAACGACCATCCGCTGCTCGACGACGTCGCCGACCTGCGCGCGTCGACCCCGACGGATGCCGCGAAGCGGGTCGTCCCCGATGTCGGAGAGCAGCGGGCTGTGATCGCTCAGCTGCGCTCCCGCGCGACCAGCCGCCTCACGCAGCGCGTGTCGCACGACCTCGCCCAGCTCGCCCAGCTGAGGTCGCGCCCGGTGCTGCGCTCCCCCGATCCGATCATCGACTCCCGGGCGCAGGAAGTGCTGCTGCTGTCCGCGCGCGGACGCGACACGGTCATCCGCCGGCTGGATGCCGCGAGCCGGACCACGTCCGAGCTGCGGGCTTCGCTGCGCGCGCTGTCGCCCGCCGCCACGCTCGCCCGGGGCTACGCGATCGCCCACCTCGCGGACGGCGCGATTCTGCGGGATGCCGCCGATGCTCCCGCAGGCACCGCACTCACGATCACCGTCGACCGCGGATCGGTCGCCGCGCACTCCGACGGCGAGATCCCCGAGAACTCCTGACCCAGCCACCGGTCGTCGAGCGAGCGCAGCGAGACGAAACGCCCCAAGACGCCCGAAGAACGTCACCACGTCTCGTCTCACTCCTGCGTCGCTCGCTCGACGACCTGGGCGGTCGCACTTCCCCCGGGTCGTTGAGCGAGCGCAGCGAGACGAAACGCCCCAAGACGCCCGAAGAACGTCACCACGTCTCGTCTCACTCCTGCGTCGCTCGCTCGACGACCTGGGCGGTCGCACCTCCCCCGGGTCGTTGAGCGAGCGCAGCGAGACGAAACGCCCCAAGACCTCCGAAGAACGTCACCACGTCTCGTCTCACTCCTGCGTCGCTCGCTCGACGACCGGAGCCGCCGGACGGCGGCACCGCGACGCGCCGGTAGGATGGAGGGCGTGACTGCGTCCGAGACCCCCGTGGAATCGCTGTCGTTCGAGGCGGCGCGCGATGAGCTGGTGAAGGTCGTCGCCGAACTGGAGCAGGGGGCGCCGACCCTCGAGCAGTCCCTCGCCCTCTGGGAGCGCGGCGAAGCCCTCGCCACGCGCTGCGAGGACTGGCTGCTGGGCGCGAAGCGCCGCCTGGACGCCGCACGCCCCGCGGCATCCGAGGATGAGTCATGAGCAAGGACGCCCCGATCGTCGCCGAGCTCGGCCGTCCCGAGACCGTGCAGGAGACCGCCGACCGCAAGGCCGAGTCCAGCCGCATCTACCGCTCCAGCCAGACCTTCCGCAATCTCATCGCCGCTCTCATCGCCACGATCGGCGTGGTCGTCGTCATCGTGCTCTCGGTGCCGCGCGGCGAACCGGTGGCGCAGCCGCCGATCGACCTGGCCGGCATCGCGAAGAACGCCGCGACCTCGCTCGACCGCCCGGTGATCGTGCCCGAACCGCCGGAGGGCTGGCGTGTCACCGCCGCAGAGGTCACCGGCGGCGCCGTCACCGTCTGGAACGTCACGCTCGCGCCCACCGCCGACGATGAGCGCGGTTTCCTCAAACTGGGCCAGGCGGCGGACGCCGACAGGGTGTGGGCCGCGGCCCTGCGCGGTGCACAGCCGTCGGGCACCGTCGACGTCGGCGGCGTGGACTGGGACGTGTACAAGATCGCCAAGCCCGAGGCATCCGGCAACGTCTCCTACGCGCTCGGAACGCAGGCCGGAACCGACTACGTGCTGCTCTACGGCTCGCGCAGCGCCGATGACACCGCCGCATTCGCGAAGACGCTCGTACCGCAGATCCGCATCCTGAAGGAGAACAGATGATCGAGGAGCCTCTGCCCACACCCGACGAAGCCTGGCAGCGCATGCTGGAGGGCAACCGGCGATTCGTGGGCGAGGCTCCCGAGCATCCGCACCAGGACGTGAGCTATCGCGCGGAGCTGACTGACGGGCAGCGGCCGGTGGCCGCGCTGCTGGGCTGTTCGGACTCGCGCCTCGCGGCCGAGATCATCTTCGATCTGGGCCTCGGCGACCTGTTCGCCATCCGCAACGCCGGGCAGATGGCGACCGACTCGGCGGTCGCCAGCATCGAGTACGCGGTCGAGCTGCTGCAGACCCCGCTGCTCATCGTGCTCGCCCACGACTCGTGCGGAGCCGTTCGCGCAGCGGTGGACAGCACGGCGCTGAACGCCGATCCGCTGCCCCCGCACATCTGGAAACTCGTCGCACCGATCGTGCCGTCGGCGCGCCGTGTGCTGCGCCGGTCCGGCGGCACCTCGGTCGCCGACATCGACGCCGAGCTGGTCGGACTGGAGCACCTGCGAGGCACAGTCGCCGAGCTGCTGGAGTCCTCGGAGATCATCAGCCATGCTGTCACCTCGGGACGACTCGCCATCGTCGGCGCCAAGTACCGCCTGGCCGACGGCCTGGCCATCCCCGTGATCCAAGTGGGGTTGTCAGACCCCGACATCCCCACCCTCGTGAAGGAGCAGAGCAAGTGACCGACACCGAGTACCGCATCGAACACGACACCATGGGCGAGGTGCGCGTTCCCGTGAACGCCCTCTACGGCGCGCAGACCCAGCGCGCGGTGGAGAACTTCCCGATCTCGGGCAAGGGGCTGGAGTCGACCCAGATCGCTGCCCTGGCGCGCATCAAGAAGGCCGCGGCCCTGGCGAACAA
Source organism: Microbacterium sp. KUDC0406 (assembly GCF_021582875.1). Taxonomy (NCBI): domain Bacteria; kingdom Bacillati; phylum Actinomycetota; class Actinomycetes; order Micrococcales; family Microbacteriaceae; genus Microbacterium; species Microbacterium sp. KUDC0406. The sequence continues at coordinate 1,798,874 of NZ_CP091138.1, forward strand.
GCAGCTCGGCACGCTCGACGGCGCCATCGCCGACGCGATCGCCCGGGCCGCCGACGAGGTCGCCGCGGGCGAGCACGACGGCGAGTTCCCGGTCGACACGTACCAGACCGGCTCGGGCACGTCGTCGAACATGAACATGAACGAGGTGCTGGCGACGCTCGCGACCGGCATCCTCGGCGCTCCCGTGCACCCGAACGATCACGTGAACGCGTCGCAGTCGTCGAACGACGTGTTCCCCACCTCGGTGCACATCGCCGTCACGCAGGCGCTCATCGACACCCTCATCCCGTCGCTGGACCACCTGGCCGTCGCGCTCGAGGCGAAGGCGGACCTGTGGAAGTCGGTCGTCAAGTCGGGTCGCACCCACCTGATGGACGCCACGCCCGTCACCCTCGGCCAGGAGTTCGGCGGCTACGCCCGCCAGATCCGCCTCGGCATCGAGCGCGTGCAGTCGGCACTCCCCCGCGTCGCAGAGGTCCCGCTGGGCGGCACCGCCGTCGGCACCGGCATCAACACCCCGCTCGGCTTCCCGCAGAAGGTCATCGAGCTGCTGGCCACCGAGACCGAGCTGCCGATCACCGAGGCCAGGGACCACTTCGAGGCGCAGGCGAACCGCGACGGTCTCGTCGAGGCGTCCGGAGCCCTGCGCACCATCGCGGTCTCACTGACGAAGATCAACAACGACCTGCGCTGGATGGGCTCCGGCCCGAACACGGGGCTCGGCGAGCTGCACATCCCCGACCTGCAGCCGGGGTCCTCGATCATGCCGGGCAAGGTCAATCCCGTCGTCCCCGAGGCCACCCTGATGGTGTGCGCCCGTGTGATCGGCAATGACGCGACCGTCGCCTGGGCCGGCGCCTCCGGCTCGTTCGAGCTGAACGTGGCGATCCCGGTGATGGGCACCGCACTGCTCGAGTCGATCCGCCTGCTCTCGAACGCCGTGCGCGTGCTGGCCGACAAGACCGTCGACGGCCTCGAGGCCAACGTCGAGCGCGCCGCGGCCTTCGCCGGCATGAGCCCCTCGATCGTCACCCCGCTGAACAAGGTCATCGGCTACGAGGCCGCGGCGAAGATCGCCAAGCACGCTGTCGCCAAGGGCATCACGGTGCGCGAGGCCGTCATCGACCTCGGCTACGTCGAGCGCGGCGAGATCACTGAAGAGGTGCTCGACCAGAAGCTCGACCTGCTCTCCATGACGCACGCCGGCTGACCCTGCTCGGTTCTCCGGACGGCACACTTGCACGGCCCGGGAACAGTTGCACGACCGACCACGCGCTCGGCCCGTGCATCCGTTCCCGGGTCGTGCGTCTGGGTCCGCGAGACTCGTCCTCCACAGGGGAGCGGATGCCGACGCATCTCCACAGACCCGCGGATCACGGCATCCGCGAGTCTGAGGATGAGGGAGGGTCGGAGGATGCTCGATCCCGGAACTCTTCTCGAACGGCTCGGCGGCGTCGCACGCGGACGCGTGCTGCAGCGCCATGGGATCTCCAGAAAGGCTCTGGCCGCGCACGCCGCCATCGGCACCATCCAGCGGGTGCGTGCCGGGGTCTTCGCATCGGCCGGCGCAGATCGCGACCTGGTGAGAGCAGCTGCTCACGGTGGGATGCTCACCTGCGAGGCTGCGCTGAAGCGCCACGAGATCTGGACAGTCACCGAAGACCCCGTCCCCCATGTCTGGATGGGCGAGAACGGACGTCGACATCCACATCCGAAGTGCGAGTGCGTCAATCACTTCTTCGCAGGCCCCACGCGCTTCGGGATCGCCTCGCCTGAGACCGCGCTCATCCACCTCTTCGACTGCGCCGGCGAGGAGGCGTTCTTCGCCGGCTTCGAATCAGCGTGGCGGAAGCGGAGACTCTCGAAAGCTGCCAGAGCGCGAATACGCGAGGCGCTTCCAGATTCCGCGCGCTGGCTCGTGGACCTGGCTCGTCCGGATGCGGACAGCGGCCTGGAGTCGCTGCTGAGGCTGCGACTGCACCTGCTCGGCATCCGCCTGGACTGCCAGGTCATGATCGATGGAGTCGGCAAAGTCGATTTCGTCATCGGCGGGCGATTGATCATCGAGGTGGATGGCAAGGAGAATCACGACGGCTCGACGAATCGGCACAAAGACCTCGTGCGGGATGCCGCCGGCATCCGCCCTCAGCTACGAGACTCTGCGTTTCGACTACGCCCAGATCGTGCACGACTGGAAGACGGTGCAGCCGGCGATCCTCGCAGCGCTGGGCCGCGTGCGAGCCCGGATCTGACTCCCAGACAGGTACACCTGCACGACCCGGGAACATCTGCACGGCCAAACGGGCGATCCCGCCGTGCATCCGTTCCCAGGTCGTGCAACTGTTCCCCGAAAGGCGTCCGCGGTGAGGTGCAACTGTTCCCGAAGGGGCGGCCGCACCCGGGCGGCCGCCGCCCCGCCTCAGCAGCAGCGGGCGCCGGGGTTCGCGTCCTGGTCGGCGTAGTGCCGGCGCCAGAAGTCGCGCTCCGACATCGGCGAACGGTCCGGATGCACCGCCCGTTCGTGCTCCAGGTAAGAGGCGTACCTCGACTGGCCCGTCACGCCGTTGACGTACCAGGCCAGTCTTCGCCACGCTCGACGCAGCATGTCAGTGCCCCTGCACCGGCTTGAGATCGGCGGGCAGCTCGTCCCACTGCTTCTCCAGCGCCTTCTCCGCACGCGAGGCGAACAGCCCTGCCGGGGCGTATCGCCGCGATGGCACCGCCGGATCCTCGTGGTCGATCACCTCGGTGGAGCGGAACGCCTGCGCCACCCGCACCAGCGAGACGATGATGACGATAACCGACAGCACGAGGAAGATGATCGACAGCGACCCCTGGATGAAGGTGTTCCGCACGACCGCCTCCATCGCCTCGACCGAGGTCGCCGTGCCGAAGCTCGTCTCCCCGGCATCCAGTGCAGCCCTGAACGTGAAGTGCTGCGCCCAGTAGCCGACTGCGGGAACGGTCGAGAAGATCTTCTCCAGCGAGGCGGTCACGGTGATCACCGTGACGAACGCCAGAGGCAGGGCCACGATCCAGAGCTGCCGGAACGTGCGCCTTCGGGCGACGATCGTGAGCACGACGGCGAGCGCGATCGCCGCGAGCAGCTGGTTCGCGATGCCGAACAGCGGGAAGAGCGTGTTGATGCCGCCGAGCGGATCCGTCACTCCCATGATCAGCACGGCGCCCCATCCGGCGACCATGATCGCCGTGCAGATCCACGCTCCCACCCGCCACGAGGTGTCCTTGAACCGCGGCACGAAGTTGCCGATCGAATCCTGCAGCATGAACCGCGCGACGCGCGTGCCGGCGTCCACAGCGGTGAGGATGAACAGCGCCTCGAACATGATCGCGAAGTGGTACCAGAACGCCACGAGCGCAGGCCCGCCGAGCCACTGGTGCATGATCTGCGAGAGCCCGAGTGCGAGGGTGGGCGCGCCGCCCGTGCGCGAGATGATGGTCTCCTCGCCGACCGCCGCCGCAGTCTTGGTGAGCATCTCCGGTGTGAGGTTCACCCCCGTGATGCCAAGGCTGTTCACCCACGCGACCGCGCCCTCCACGGTGCCCTGCGTGGCCGCGGGCGAGGAGTTCATCGCGAAGTAGATGCCCTGGTCGATCGACACCGCCGCGACGAGCGCCATGATCGCGACGAACGACTCCATCAGCATTCCGCCGTAGCCGATGAAGCGCGTCTGCTTCTCCTTCTCGACCATCTTCGGCGTCGTGCCCGAGGCGATCAGCGCATGGAACCCCGACAGGGCGCCGCAGGCGATCGTGACGAACAGGAACGGGAACAGCGCTCCCGCCCACACCGGTCCGGTCTCGCCCGACGCGAACTGGCTGAACGCCGGCACCGTGATCTCGGGGCGCACGAAGATGATCGCCACGGCGAGGGCCGCGATGACACCGATCTTCATGAAGGTGGAGAGGTAGTCGCGCGGCGCGAGCAGGATCCACACCGGCAGCACCGCGGCGATGAAGCCGTAGATGATGATCGCCCAGGCGATCGTGATCCGGTCGAGCGTGAAGATCGCCTGGCCCCAGTCCGTGGCCGCGACGGCCCCGCCGCCCACGATCGCGGCCATCAGCAGCACGAACCCGATGATCGAGACCTCGGTGATCTTGCCCGGCCGGATCCAGCGCAGGTACGCGCCCATGAACAGCGCGATCGGAATGGTCATCGCCACCGAGAACACGCCCCACGGGCTCTCGCCGAGGGCGTTCACGACGACGAGGGCGAGGATGGCGGTGATGATGATCATGATGAGCAGCGTGGCCAGGATCGCCGCGGCTCCTCCGAACCGGCCGAGTTCGTCGCGCGCCATCTGTCCGAGCGAACGGCCACCGCGGCGCATGGAGAAGAACAGCACCAGGTAGTCCTGCACCGCGCCGGCCAGCACCACGCCGATGATGATCCAGATCGTGCCGGGCAGATAGCCCATCTGCGCGGCGAGCACCGGGCCGACCAGCGGACCTGCACCCGCGATCGCCGCGAAGTGGTGGCCGAACAGGACGCGCCGGTCCGTGGGCACGTAGTCCTTGCCGTCCGCCCGGTACTCGGCCGGCGTCGCGCGCCGATCATCCGGTCTCGCGATGTGCTTCTCGATGTACTTCGAGTAGAACCGGTAGAAGATCAGGTACGTGCAGACGGCCGCGAACACGAACCAGATCGCGTTCACCGTCTCGCCGCGCACGATCGCCAGCATGGTCCAGGCGACGCCGCCGAGCAGCGCGACGGCCGCCCAGATCACGATCTTCAGCGGGGTCCACTTCGGCTTCTCATCGACGGACACGGGCGGCAGCTCGCGCTCGTCGACGGTCGTATCCGCGTTCTCGCTCATCAGCTCTCACTCCATCGTCAGGGCCCCAGCGCTACGAGAGACACTAGCGCGGGACCCGTCGGATGCCGGTCAGCTGAGCTCTCCGCCCTCCAGGAGGTCGGTCACGAGGGCGGCGATCGCGGACCGCTCCGAGCGGGTCAGCGTGACGTGCCCGAACAGCTCGTGTCCCTTGAGCGTCTCGATCACCGAGGCGATGCCGTCGTGCCGGCCTACCCGCAGGTTGTCGCGCTGGCCGACATCGTGGGTGAGCACGACGCGCGAGTTCTGCCCCATCCGGCTGAGGACGGTCAGCAGCACGTTGCGCTCCAGCGACTGCGCCTCGTCGACGATCACGAAGGCATCGTGCAGCGAGCGCCCGCGGATGTGCGTGAGGGGCAGCACCTCGAGCATCCCGCGCTCGACGACCTCTTCGACGACATTGCCCGAGACGACGGAGCCGAGCGTGTCGAAGACCGCCTGACCCCAGGGGTTCATCTTCTCCTCGCGATCGCCGGGGAGGTAGCCGAGCTCCTGCCCGCCGACCGCGAACAGGGGCCGGAAGACGATGATCTTCTTCTGCTGCTGCCGCTCCAGCACGGCCTCGAGGCCGGCGCAGAGCGCGAGAGCCGACTTGCCGGTGCCGGCACGCCCGCCGAGCGAGACGATGCCCACCTCGGGGTCGAGCAGCAGATCGATCGCGATGCGCTGCTCGGCGGAGCGACCGTGCATGCCGAAGATCTCGCGGTCGCCGCGCACCAGCCGGTACTCTCCGTCGCCCGTGACCCGGCCGAGCGCCGAACCGCGTTCGGAGTGGATGATCAGCCCGGTGTTCACCGGCACGCCGCGGACGTCCTCGCTGAGGCCGATCTCGCTCTCGTACAGGTCGCTCATCTCGTCGCCGGAGAGGTCGACGGTCGCGATCCCGGTCCAGCCGGAGTCGACCGCCTGCTCGGCGAGGTACTCCTCGGCATTCAGCCCGAGCGACGCCGCCTTGACACGCATCGGCAGGTCCTTCGACACGATCGTGACGTCCTGGCCGTCCTGCGCGAGCTGAGCGGCGATAGCGAGGATGCGGCTGTCGTTGTCGCTGAGCCGGATGCCTGCCGGCAGCACCGAGAGGTCGGCATTGCCCAGCTCGACGCGCAGCGTGCCGCCCGCGCCGACCTCGACGGGGAAGTCGAGGCGCCCGTGCTCGACGCGCAGCTCGTCGAGGTGCCGCAGCGCCCTGCGGGCGAAGTAGCCGAGTTCCGGGTCGTGCCGCTTCGCCTCGAGCTCGGTGATCACGATCACCGGCAGCACGATCGAATGCTCCGCGAAGCGGAACAGCGCCTGCGGATCGCTGAGCAGCACCGAGGTGTCGAGCACGTAGGTGCGGAGGACGGTGGCGTCGTCCTGCGTGCGGGCGGTGGCCCGGCCGGTGGACTGCTGCTGCGCGGTGCGTGTGGTCACGATCGATCCCCCGATCCGGGCTTGACCCGGTTCTGCTGCGAGTCGACCAGGGGCCACGAGTCGCGAACCTGGAGGCCGACCCGATCGGGCGAGGTGCCCGATGCCTGTACCGTACGACCCGTGTCCCGTCGCGCCCGTGCACGACACGCGAGCAACCTGTGTCGTGCGTCTTAACGGGAGGCGAACGCGGCGAGCGCCTCGCCGAGCAGGTCGATCGTCGCCTCGTCGGTGCCGGCGTGCGCGGCGACGCGCACCGCTCCCCCGCGCGCCGTCGCCGAGACGCCCGCGTCCGTGAGCGCGGCGGAGAGACCGTCGACATCGTCCGGCGCGAGCGACACGATGCTCGCTCGGTGCGCGCGCTCGCGCGGCGACGCCACCGGGAGGTCGTGCTCGTCGGCGAGGGCGATGATCCGGTCGATGTGCTCGGCGATCCGCGTCTCGATCGCGGCGACGCCCGCAGCGCGGATCTCGCTGACGCCGGCGGCCAGGCGCACGGCGGCGAGGTGGTCGGGCTGGCTCACGGTGAACGCCCGGGCGGATGCCGCTGCGGCCGGCAGCTCGTCGAGGAAGAGTCCCTCCGAGACGGTGCCGGTGATGCCGCTGAGCACCGGACGGATGCGGGAGCGGGCCTGCTCCGAGTAGCGCGCGAAGCCGGCACCGCGGCCGGCGCGGAGCCACTTGTAGCCGTGTCCGGCGATGACGTC